>NZ_QGDO01000002.1:945609-1260812 GCF_003149185.1 Sediminitomix flava
AGCTCAGAAGGTTGTTATGAAATGACTTTTGTTGACCCTAAAGATAAAGCCTTCTGGTCTGCTACTGTCTATAATGGTGATGGACGAATGTTTAATGATATTGCCAATATTTCAAGTGAAATGAAGCCTGAAAAAAATGCAGATGGTACTTACACCCTACGTTTTGGATGTGATGGAATGCCAAACAACATTCCCATCCGAGAAGGAAATACCACTGGTAAATTCAATGTACTGATGAGGCATTACAACCCCAGTGAAGAAGTCAGTAATAAAGAAGACGGTTACGATGCAACTAAAAATATTAAGAAAGTAAAATAAGTAGTTGGACATATATTTTAGTGATAAAACTTTACTGTTCTTAGAGTTACTCTAAGAACTCACAAATGGATACAGAGGCGGACGCAGTTCTTCAGACTCGACATTTTAGAAGATTTTGGAGTCTAAAGACTCTTGCTTTCATCGAGAAATCCTTAGATCACTTCGTTAACTCTAAGGATAGCCTTACTACCTATTTTCTTATGTCTAGTATTAAGTTATACCCAAAAATCAATAGTCTCTGTTATTTCTGACAGAGACTATTTTTCTCTTCAGAAAGAAAGTGTGTCATAAAACACTCACTACTTCATTACTAGATTCTGTATAAATCTGACTCCTAGCATGCTGTATTTTGTCTCACTGTGTAATTTGAGACACCTAAACTTATTATTTTTACACTTTTTAACATTTAGATTCGTAAAATTGAAAATCGATTCGCAATAATTGCAAGCGAAAACCAAAAGGAAATTAATCAGTAAGTCAAATACGAATCATTAAATCTCACATTCAATAAATATCAATTCGTTTAGTCGAAAGTAAATAATTTATTCAGTGTATAACTCTCCATTTTTAGAAAATGGTATTACTAACTATTGTCATAATTTTTAGTAGGCTTTTAAGAAAATCTAATTTAGGTAAATGGAATAAACTACAAAATAAACGAGGTAAACAAAACTCGCATCTAGAATAAAAAGTGGTGCTTGTATAGTATAAGACTATGTCAACCTGAAAACAGTGATTATTTCCGTTAGCTATTAATTAGTAAATCATTTTATTTCTTAGAGTACCAAAGTTTCTATTACCTAAAAATAGAGACATAGGTACATACACACTAAACGTAAGGACACTCGAAGAATCTTTAAAAGATAGAAATCATGATTAAGGGCATCATCAACTTTATAGATCGAGTTCAAAGCTCAAGCGTTTTGAATAATATTCCAAAAGAACTCAAACTCTCAATGAACATTGCGAGTACATTAAATATCGTATTGCTTTGCTTTTCTTTTTACCTATTCGGTCTTTTCCTATTTCATGGAAATATGAATAAGGTATTTTTAGTAGCTGTAATGATCTTCATTTTTTCAGTAATAAATTATCTGCCGAAAAAAGGAAAATATACGCTCTATAAATTTCTAGTAGTCAATACCGTTTCTATTGTATTAGTAGCGCAAAGAGTCTTAAGTTTAACGCAAGCTAAAAGTCTTGGAACATCCGTTGATATCCTTTCTTTTAGCTATCCAAAATTCATATTTTTAGGACTGATCACAGTTAGTATGATGCTCTTTTCTAATACTAAAGAAAAGAAGCTTTTTTACACATCATTAGGCATTCAAATCAGTGGAGTATTATTCCTTGATACTTTCTTAAATATTATCGGGATAGGTATTCAACATCAAAATTTAAGTACTGAGATTAGCTATCTATTTTCAGTCAATCCCTTCAATGCTATATTTTTAGTGGTTGTAACTCTTCTTATTTCTAAAAATCATATTGAAAAAGTTCATCTTAGCTTACAAAGAACCAATGAACTTATGATGACTACTGAAGAAGAGCTTCGTCAGAATATTGAAGAAATCAGTGCTACTCAAGAACGTTTAGCAAGTCAAGAGCGTGACCTACAAGAAATATTTGATGCTATACCTATTGCGCTAGTCATTTCTGATCAAACAAGTGGACAAATCATTAAAACGAATAAGATTGCCACTGAAATCTATGGAACAATGATCAATCAAAATGTGATCGACTTCTATAGCAATCCGAAAGATTTAGAGAGAGTAGGTGAAATTGTAGCTGAAAAAGGAGAAGTCAATGATTTCGAATTTCAAACCAAAGGAAAGGAAGGTCAAACCTTAACCTCATTGGGGTACATGAGAGGTATTCGATTCAATGACGAGACAAGGTTTTTAGGTTGTGTAGTCGACATCACTCAGATCAAAGAAATGCAGGCAGATATCAGTATTAAAAATCGTCTGCTACAAGAACAAAATGATGAAATGCTGACTGTCCAAGAAGAATTACGCCAAAATATAGAGGAAATCAGTACGACTCAAGAACGTATAACAGAACAGGAACGTGATTTACAGGAAATATTTGATGCTATACCTATTGCGTTAGTCATTTCCGATCCATCGAGTGGACAGATTATCAAGACTAATAAAGTAGCCATTGAAACATATGGAAATATGACGAATCAAAACGTTATTGATTTCTATAAAAATACAGAAGATCTAGAAAAGGTAGAGGAAATTATAACCCAAAGAGGTGAAGTCAATGATTTTGAATTTGAGACTTCAACCAAAGACGGACTTACACTTACTTCATTAGGGTATTTACGAAAAATCCGATTTAATGGCTCAACAAATTCATTAGCCTGTGTTGTCGATATTTCAAAGCTTAAAGAAATGCAAGCTGAAGTTGAAGAGACCAACAAACGTCTACAAGAGAAAAATGATGAAATGCTCACAATTGAAGAAGAGCTGAGACAAAACTTAGAGGAAATCAGTACGACACAGGAAAGACTAGCTGAACAAGAACGTGACCTACAAGGAATCTTTGATGCAATCCCAATACCATTAGTCATATCGGATCCTAGATCGGGGAAAATTTTAAAAACCAATTCAATTGCCAATCAGACGTTTGCGACAACTGACACCATGCTTGGACAGCCTGTTGCAGACTTTTATGGAGAGATTAAAGACCATCAGAAAGTTGCCGAAATATTCGCACAAGACGGGGAGGTAAGTGATTTTGAATTCAAGGCAGTACACAACGATGGTTCTTTGCTCTCCTCACTTGGCTATATGCGTAACATTCGTTTCAATGGAGAAGAAAATCATTTAGGAATAGTTGTGGATATCTCGAATATAAAAGAGATGCAGAAAACTATGGAAGTCAAAAATAAAGAACTTCAAGCCACAAATGATCAAATGTTAACCATACAAGAGGAACTGCGTCAGAATATGGAAGAGACCAATACACAAAGGGACTTTATAGAAAAGACGCAAAAGCTGACGGAGAAACGAAACCAGAAAATTTCGAGATTCACACAAATTCTGATGAGCCTGTCAAAAAATAAACATGTGTTGGCAGGAGACTATACCCGATCGGTTGAAGTAATCGTGACCACCATTGCAAAAACCGTAGATATGAACTCTGTTTCTGCATGGTCGCTGAAACATACCGATGAGACAGACAACAATATTATTCTAGAAAACACACTTAGCTTCAAGTCATACGATTTCAGCCTATCGGATGGAGAACTTATCGAAATTCCTAAAGGCTCTGATTTCATGAAATTAATTCTTCGTGAGTCAATGGTCTTGTTCAAAGATTCAGACGAAAGAAATGAGCTTCAAGAAATTATTTTGAAACGACTAATTCCAAATGAAATCCATGACTGTGTGGCTCTCATGACCTATGACGGAAAAGAAGTTGATGGTATTTTATTGCTTGAAAGAAATAAAGACCAAGGAGCTTGGGCAGAAGAAGATCTTTCCTTTATGAAATCTGCTGTAGATGTTCTCTCACTTGCTAAAAACCGAGAAAAAGAAGTACATCGAAAAGTAGTCATGGAAGAAAATAACCAATGGCTCATGCGTTTGAATAAAAGTCGATTTATAAAGGCTGGAAAATGGGAACAGTTTTTAGAAGAACTCACTCGAGCTTGTGCAAAGCGTCTGAAATTACATGAAATTGGAATTTGGAAATACCAACAAATTGATGGTGAAGAATTACTCGTAAATGCCAAATATTATGACCGAGAGCATAATCAATTTTTGAAAGTAAAAGACCTAAGTTCATCAGAGTATCCCGATTATTTTCAAGCTATTTCGGAAGAATCGATCATTGAAGTGGAAAATGTTTTTGAAGATGACCGATTATCTGAAATGATGGATAAGCTCAAAGAACATCAAATTCAATCGATCATTGATATTCCTTATTTGCTAGATGGACAAGTAGCTGGTCTGATTGGTGTTTCTCAAAAATATGAATTCCGAAAATGGAGTGAAGAAGAAGTAAACCTCCTTAAAGGACTTGCTTCACTAATTACGGTTGCTTACCAAACAACACATCAAGCAATAAACCATCAACAGCTCCAAACACAAAATCAAGCTTTGGAGGATATGCAACATCAGCTCAAACTAAATTATAATGAGCTGGAAAAAGCAAAACAAACGCTAGAAGAAAAAGCGAGCGAACTAGACAGGCAATATGCTCAAACGATGAAAAGTATCACCTATGCTGAAACTATCCATCGTTCAATACTGCCTTCATTGAAAAACCGTAAGGCGGTATTTGATCACCATTTTGTGCTCTTTAAAGCCAAAGACATTGTCTCTGGAGATTTCTATTGGATGTCAAAGCATGAAGATGGAAAGAAAATCGTAGCTGTAGTAGATTGTACAGGACATGGAGTTCCCGGAGCTTTTGTTTCTATGGTCGGACATCAAATACTATCGGAGCTTATCTATCAGCGAAAAATAGTAGACCCTGCCATCATTTTGGATGAGTTGGATAAAAAACTAATAACAGCACTCAAGCAAGAAGATGGGAGTAACGATGACGGTATGGATGTAAATCTTTGTCTGTTCGAGCCACTTGATTCACACAATTATCAGATCACTTATTCAGGTTCTAAGAGTACGATTTTCTATGTAAAAGATGATCAATTCTTCGAACTAAAAGGTGATCGAAGAGCTATTGGTGGTCGAAAACGAAAAAATAAAGAGATCAGACCATTCACAAATCATCAAATTCAATTACAGACAGATGATATGTTATACCTAGGAACAGATGGTTATCAAGATCAGAATAATAGCCACAGAGAAAAATTCGGTTCATCAAGACTTAAACAACTCATTCAAAGAGTTTACAAAAAAGATGAAGAGTTTCAACGTGAATATTTCATTCAAGAGTTGGATAAACACAGAGGTAACCAACCGCAAAGAGATGACATTACCATGATTGGTATCAGAATATAACTAGCAAACAATAAGAGGTAATATACACTACATAAACATTGATAAACGTAGAGAAACCACCTTCAATAGTAGGGCTTTCCTCTGCATATTTGAGGAGAGTCTTCTATTGAATTAGGGTGACTTATCAACATCTTAATGTCAAATTAAAAATCATGAAAAGGGGATTAATTTTACTTCATCTGATCTTACTTCCTATTTCAGTATTAGGACAAAATAAATGGAGCGTTTGGACAACGAAAAATGATGACTCCGATAAAAGTTATAAATCAGCAGTTTATATAGGCGAGTTAAAAAGTAAATACCATTCACATGAACAACAGCTTCTAATTGGTTTATTTCTTGACCAATCTGGTGAAATTTACTTGATGTATTGGGATCAAAAATCCAATATTCCACTAGACTTTGAAGGCTCTGTCTATAATTACAAACTAAGGTTTCGATCTGTAAATGGAAAAAATATAAACCTCTATGCAAGCCGTATTGATGAAAGTAAAAAAAGGCTATATCTGAATAAGTTACTTCTGAGTATGGATCGATTTTTAACTTCTATCCGCACAATGCCTGAAGTAAAAATGACTTTTACCTTTCATAATATCGACTTTTTCGTGCCGCTAAACTGCAAAGGAAGTATGGCTGCATTACACGAAGCTTACAATATTCTGTAAACCATATTTTGTCTCTATTCATTTTTAAAATGTCTGAGGTAGGCATTAACAAAAAAGTCTAATAAAAATACAATTTCACCTAAACATAGCTAAAGAATTCAGAGTTAAGCATTTGTACAAAAATAAAATTATAAAACATTGAATTTCAAAACATTAAAACACCACCTATTTAAGTTTAGAAATTAGAATAGGAACGGAAGTTCAAGTTTTTGGTATAAATAAGGATCGATTTTCTTTTACTCTTTTTTATCACAACACCACAAATTACTCAATCAGCACACAGAATAATCTAACAATGACTCTTTACCAGTTATTACTTTTAGTGGGTGCATTCCAAGCCCTCATCATGACTTTTTTCTTATTCGTTAGTAAAAAGAACAAGACACCTAACAGAATTCTGTCTATCATGACTTTTTCTTGGTCTATCTGTTGTCTTACTTTCTCACTCCAATCTGATGAATTTTGGTACTCCTATCCACATCTTTTCAAGATAGGATCAATCTTTATTCCTGCCTTTTTCCCACCCTTATACTTATATATCAAACATATTACGAATAATGAAAAAGGGTTTAAGAAAAGTGACTTACTACACTTCTTACCTAGCCTTGTTTACATTCTTGCAAGTATTCCATTTTATATCCAAACCGCCGAAATAAAACGTTTGGTCATTTTAGAAAATCAACCCGAATTTCTAGCTACATATAATGACTCCATTGATATCATTTACAACATCTCGGCAGTACTTCAATGTATTATTTACTCATTTGCGAGCCTTCGTTTACTTAAACAATTCAATCGGAGCATAAAAAGCCTAGTCTCAGATGTTGAACTTATTACATTCAAATGGTTAAAAATCTTGATTTGGGTAAACATCATAATATGGCTATTTGGTAGTACTGGTGTAATTTTCCTGCTCTTTGACAGTCAAGAACAAGCCAGTCTAATTTATCATTTGGTGTATCTATCAATTGTGGTCGTTATTTATTTTATGAGTTACTATGCCCTAAAACAACCCGAAGTGTTTAGGTCATTACACCACCTAGAAAAACCTATTGCAGAAGAAATTCAAGCCATAGAAGAACATATTGAAATGAGCTTAGGAGAGGTGAATGAAGACCTTAAAGACAGTTCCAAACCAATTGTAGATGAAAAACTCCAAAAAGAAATAGAGGATGTCAAAACATATCTGGAAAAGGAAAAGCCTTATTTAAACGTACAACTAACTTTGCCCGAACTTGCCAATGAGGTTGGCTTCCATAGAAATCATATGTCTTTTGTACTCAACTATTCGTTTGGTAAAAAATTCTATGATGTCATTAATGATTACAGGATTGAAGAGGCAAAACATCTATTGCTCGATGAGTCCTACCAAGACTACAAAATAGGGTATATCGCAGAAAAATCTGGTTTCAAATCTAAGGCAACATTCTACAGAATTTTTAAACAAAAAACGGGTATTACACCCTCAGAGTTTAAAGAAATTTGTAAAGAAGAACAGTGCTCAAATTCCAAAAAATAGAAAGAATACCGAATACTCTCTCACTCAAAAACTACTAAAATGTATAAAAATCTATCTCATCATTTAGGTGATAAAAAATGCTTTTCTCTTCATCATGAAATGCAGCAAGAGTATCACTTTCAACACGAATACCTTATCGTAAATGTAAAAGGGAAATATGCATTCGAGAAGGCGCAAAGTTTATTTAAAGAAGCCATCCAGAAATTAAAAGAAAAACAGACCACAAAAGTACTATTTGATTGTCGAGAGATTCAAGATTTGCACAATTCTCCTATGATCTCGTACTCTTATGGAGACTACATTGCTAAAGAAATTCTACAGCTAAATCAGTACCTCAAACTTGCCTACCTATTACATGATAAGAATATAGAACTTAGAAAATTTGGGAAAACAGTAGCCTCCAATCGAGGTATAGATGTAAAAGTATTTACAGAAGAAGCCGATGCAATTCTTTGGCTCCAAAATGATGATGCTTAAAAAACTACACCTAGACCTTCACTAAAAATAAAATAGTACCACTAAAACAAATAGACGACATTATAAATATGACCTAAGTCACTTTTCAACTAATGCATTGATCAATATTTATTATTTAGATAGATTCTAAGTTTGCGCTATCAAGAATTAATCTAAATCAAATTAAAGATGAGATTTTATCAGCTCTTACTTTTTTTACTCATTTCGCTAACTGCATTTGGAGAAAAATCACCTATAAAAATCAAAGGACATATCACGAGTGGGAAAGAGCATATTGCTTTTGCTTCAGTTTCCATAAATGAAGGTCAGCTAGGAACACACTCTGATGATACAGGGCATTTTGTACTTGAACTTGAAAAAGGGAAAGAATACAAAATAGAAATCTCAATGGTAGGCTATCAGTCTATTGTAAAACACATTACGGCTGATAAGTCTGGAGAATTACATTTCAATCTCAAAAAGGATTTATTAGAGTTAAATGAAGTCATTGTCTCAAGTAGCCGTAGAGCGCAAAACAGAAAAGAAACCCCTGCCGTAGTCAATGTAGTCGGGAAAGAATTATTTGCCTCTTCCAACTTTAAAGTGGCTTCAGAAGGTCTAAATTTTATTTCGGGTTCAAGGGTTGAAAATACATGTGGTAACTGTGGTGCTACTCAACTTCGTTTGAATGGTTTGGAAGGGCCTTATACACAGATTCTGATCGATAGTCGTCCTTTGTTTAATGGGCTGATTGGTGTTTATGGCTTAGAACAAATTCCTGTTTCTATGGTAGAACAAGTAGAAGTTGTTCGTGGTGGTGGATCAGTTTTGTACGGTGCTAATGCCATCGGAGGAACAGTTAATATCTTGACCAAATCTCCTGAGTTTAATGCTTTTGAAGTAGGGAGTAGCTTTTCGACTATAGATGGTAAATCCAATGACTACAATGTCTATTTCAATTCTTCACTCATTTCTAACAATGAGAAAACTTCCGCATATATCTATGGTTCTTTCAGACAGCGAGATGCTTGGAATGCAAATCCAGAGGATGTTTATTACTTGATAGATGAAGATGGTAATCCTTACGGCAATCCTATAAAAGATGATTTTTCAGAACTGACAGCACTTTCAACATATTCATTTGGCTCAAAGATTTATCAAAAACTAAACGAACAACATAAACTTTCATTGGACTTAAAATACACCAAAGATGAAAGAAGAGGTGGTAACAAACTCGATTTAGAACCACATGAAGCTGACCTTACAGAAACCATAGATATGCATATTGGTAGTGCCAGCTTAGAACACGATTGGTTTAGCACAAACAAAAAAATACACCTCAACAACTATTTCAGTACTCAATATGTACACCGAGACAGCTACTATGGAGCACATCAAACACCCGATGGATACGGACTGACGACTGGTTCTACAATTGTAGGAGGTTCACAATTGAATCTTGATTTGGGAGAATTCTTCGGAGGTGAAAACTTCTTTGTAGCAGGTATGGAATATATTCATGATCAGATCAATGATAAAAAATTGTCTTATTTTGATGAGGAAGAAAACAGACAAACCGATGATGTAACTATATCTGATCAAGTTTCTAATACCTATGCTGTATTTGCTCAGAATGAATGGAAAGCGGATCGTCTATCGGTACTTTTAGGAGCTAGACTCGATTATGTTGACATCAAAGACCTTCAAAACCCTGAAAATAATAAGTCTTTACCTGCTTTCAATCCAAGGGTAAATATGAAATACAAACTCTCAGAAGACATGCAAATAAGAGCCGGTTTTGCCACAGGTTTCCGTGCTCCACAGATGTTCTCAGAAGATTTACATATTGAGGTTTCTAGCGGTCAAGGTGTCAGAACTATTCTTGATCCGAACCTAGAAGCTGAAAATTCGATCTCTTTTAACCTTGCTTGGGATTTGGATAAAACGATTGGTGGTACTCAAGTTTATTTATTGACTGAAGGTTTTCATACACGTATCAAGAATAGATTCGATAACCAATTCGACTACATGGAAGATGGCACTCTTATACTTTTCAAGAGGAATTCAACTTCAGATGCCGTTGTAGAAGGTTTTAATTTTGAAGCTAAAGTCGCTCCTTCCGAATTCTTTAATGTACAAGGTGCTTATACAATTCAATCTTCTAGTTATGAAGAAGAAAATCAATGGGGAGATGAGGATTCTAGTACTTCAAAATTTATTTTAAGAACGCCAAATCAGTATGGCTCAATCACAACTAATTATAATATTTCGAATCAATGGACTGCTTCTCTTACAGGAGTTTATACAGGAAAAATGTATGCTCCATATATCCCTGGCGGATTTATTGATGGAGAGTTAACCACCGAAGAAACATTGATTGAAACAGAAAGCTTTTTCGATCTTGGGTTTAAAGTTTCTTATATCACAAAACTGACAAAGGACACTAAAATCCAACTTGGTTTAGGTGTGAATAACATCTTCAATCAGATGCAAGAAAGCTTTGTGAGTGGTATCGATAAAGACGCAGCATTTGTCTATGGCCCGATAACTCCTCGAATGTTCTACTTTGATATCAAAATTGGAAACCTGTTACAGTAACAGAGTTTAGTGAATTCAAAAAAATCCCTTCCTAGTTAGGCTAAGAAGGGATTTTTTGTTTGAATAAATATTAACTAATCTGTCCCGAAAGGACTTCTTTCATAATCTTCTCAATGATATTTTTCTTCAAGATTGCAGAAGCTGTGATAAATCCTGCAAAAAGTGCTCCTCCTACTCCTGCAGTTACAATATCTTGCCCCGTCAAATAAAGGTTTTTTATTTCAGTTCGAGGTTGCAAAAACTTCTGCTCATAACGTTCTGGGTCATGATCAATACCATACAATTCTCCTTGTGCATAATTCATAAAATGCTTGGTAGAAACAGGCGTTGATAGTTCGTAATAATCTACTTTTCCTCTGAGCTGAGGCTCTTTTTCATACAGAACTTCCAACAACCTTTGAGCAAACTTTTCTTTCAATGCTTCATAACCATCACCTCGTTTTTTCCATTTGGTATCTTCCCATTCTTGGAAAATCTCATAAGGCATAACGGTGATAATATCTACTGTACTTTTATTCGGATATCTTTCCGACCAACTTGGGTCTTTGGCAGATGGAAACGAAATATAAACTACAGGAAATTCTGTATCTATATCTTTTTGGAAACGCTCAATACTTGCATCATGATTCAAGTCCGATGGATAAATCCAATAATTGGCTTTTGGCAATTTCAACTCTTGTGGAGTCCCGTTTAGCCCAATATACAAACAAACATGAGCTGCCGATGGCTTCACTTTTTGAAGATGTTCATCCATTTTATGCTTTCTCACAAGCTCCGAAGGAAGTAGCTTTGTATAGGTATTGATAATTCCTGTTCCACTCACGATTAGGTCTGCATGAATATTTTTACCATCTGCCATTTTCACACCTGTAGCTTTCCCATTTTCAACAATAATCTCTTCTACCTCTGCATTGGTCAAGATCATACTTCCACTTCGCTCTAAAATTGGAGCAACATTATCCGCGATCTGAGACGAACCTCCTACAGGAAAAAATCCGCCATGAAAATAATGCTTCGCTACTGAAGCATGCATCGCAAAACTACTTTTTGAAGGAGGCAAACCATAATCTCCATATTGCCCTGTCAGTACTTTTATCAGCTGCTCATTAGAGGTCAACTCTTGTAAAACATCCAAAGTTGTTCTGCTTGCAAACTTCAAATATGCTTTACGCATTTTATTACTCACAGCCCATTTGATGTAGTTGGGCATCGCTTTCTCTGCATAAAATTCTCTGCTTGCTCTGCTCGCTTCAAAAACTAGATCAACATATTTATCTATGGCATCGGCTTCTTCGGGGAAGTAGCCTTTCATTTGATCTTTAAAATTCTGTACTCCTTTCGGGAAATCGTAAGTATTCTCACCAATCACAATTCGGTCATACACCTCTCCCATGTCTGCCCATTTCAATTCTGCATCCGTGATATAGTCAAAAAGCTGCTTGAGCACTCCCCTTTCACGTCCCATCTCTCCGATATAATGAATTCCGACATCCCACTCATAACCTCTCCTTTTGAATACGTGCGTGTAGCCTCCTGCCGTATAGTGCCTTTCAAGTACAAGTACTCTTTTACCTTCTTTGGAAAGACACACAGCCGTAGCCAAAGAACCTATTCCAGAACCTATCAAAATTGCATCGTAATGGGCTGCTAATTCATGTTTTTGCTTGTAAGACTGTATCATTGGTATATCGTTGTTTTTGGTTTAGTGTATAAAATACTATTATTTTTCTATTATTTAATGACTTAATTAAAATTCATACTTTCAAAAAGTAATTCTATCAAGGATTTAAAGACTACATAAACAAAATTCAAATAGCTACAATCATCTAAATACCAACAACTTTACCTCTCTAATAAAATCATGTAGTTTAAATTAGTCTCATCTATTAAATTTCTGTATACTTATAACATTAAACTAAAAGTGTTACACCAATGAAGTATTTTTTTACTACGCTACTAATCTTAAGTTTCACCTTCGCAACACAAGCTCAAAATGAAAGATATAATCTAGAAACTTCATTTAAAGCCAACCTCACAGATCAGATCAGAGTACATCCACTGATGAGTTCTGAAGACACTGTTAATAACTTTCTTTTCACTCAAAAAAATAGCCATCATCTTTTCCTAGGAGAGACAAACGCAACCTTTAGAACGGTTGCTGCTAATAAAGCCTTTGAGTCTTACGTGGGCTTTTTGAAAAGGGATAATGCATATACTTTAGTGTTTAAAGAGATTAGTGGTGAGAAGAAAAAGGTTGAGGATACTAAAACTCGAACTTACAAACTCGGCTTAATAAAGTGTATCAAAGAAGCGAATGAGATCAAATCAGAAATTTCATATAAAGAATGGCAAATTGATAATAATGAGCAGCTATTCGATTTCATCTGTTATCAAAACGAACTATATGCCATTACAGGAAATAGAAAAGCACAAAGCATTCATATTTACCAATTTTCTGAAGCACAAGACGCTGAAAAGATCATTAGCTTTAATTCTTCTTCAATCAACAGTCACCTGTTTTATAAACCAGAAGGTAATACCTTATTTGCTAAATATATTCACCATGATTTAGCCATAGTAGATCATGATGAAATAGTGAACCCTATGACTACCGACAGAGCATTTAAACTATTTTTGAATGGAAAAAAATGGTATATGACTTTTGACGTATCTAGGAGTGATTATAATAACAAGACATTTGTTTATGACATTTCTATTGATGATCATACAGTCAAACAATTACCTGTCTTTTCAAATGAAAAACTATCGAAAAAATTTTACAGTATGACATCATTTATCATAGATGATAAGTACATGCAAGTCAGTAAAATGAAAGATAAGGTTCAACTGAGTATCTTTGACCTGAACAATCAGAAACTTTTAAAAGAATACCTATTAGAGAAAGGAACTGAAATAGAGATTGCAAATAATATTGAGCAAAACCCAAGTACATATCTAAAAAGCTCCAAAAGACTATTCAATAGTCTAATAAAAGGTGGTCCATTAAATCTTGTTGCTATGCGAGTGGGTGATACTTATGAGATTCAAGTTGGGAATACTGAATCCTACCAAGATCATTTTTGGTTCCTCTCACATATACCTTATTCTTATATGCCCTCTCCGCAACTTAGAGTCCCAACAGTTCCGCCAGCATTTGGTTTTTCAGCTTTAGGAAATCCATTAGATTGGCCTGACCTTTCTTCTGTGCTGAAAAAAGAGAAGACTCAAAAAATTAAAGTGCTGAAAACAGTTCTTGACACCAAAACCTTAGCGCATATCCGAAAAGATTTAGAAGAAGATTTTAATGGTGCTCTAAAAACTATTCGTGAAAGGCTAACACGAGGAGATCGTGAAATTTTTGCTGAAACTTGTTTCAAGAGAGGCGATAAGTATTTTTATGGTGCAATTCTCGGAGCAGGGAGTCTTAACTTTATGGTCTTGGAAGTACCTCTCAATAAAGACGCACTACAACAATAAGTTGACACTTAACTAGTAAGTATAGTTATTTAGAGAAGAAAAAATCCACTTTCTAAGATCAGACTAGAAAGTGGATTTTTTTATGTAAAAATGAACTCTATAACAATAATGTACTGCTTCACTAATCAATCATATCAATCTCCAAATGCTTAGAAATAATATCTTCTATGGCTAAAATCTTATCTCCTATCCGAATATATTCACATTGATGCCGATAAGCATAATAGATAAATCGTTTGAACATATAGCCTTCAAATATAATCAGATCATTAAAAGCCCTAAGTGTCCAAGTCATTCGGACATCTCCATTTCTTCTTATGTATTCTACTTTTATAAGCCTTAGTTCATTATTATCCCAATCATCAACACCTTTGAGTGCAATTATCCCCCAATCTTCGAGCACAGTATAATCTGTATAAATAACAGGTGTATGATCAACTTCTTTATGACAAGATGAAAGCAGTGAAACCAAAAGTCCAAAAATGCCCACTAGACTTTTTAAATTGAAAAGTCTTAAGTCATTGACACAATAAATAAGTCGATAGCTTAGAATCTTATATTCCGTTAGATACACACCGTTAGTCATAAATCAAACACCCCTATAATTTTATCATAGTAAAGTCATTCAACATTTAAAATAATCCTGTTTCAGCCTAAAGTCATTCCTTAGGATTTATGAACACATTCATAATTTCAAATGAGATATACTCCTATAAATCAATATAGTAACACAATTACAAATATATTAGAATCGAATCCTCTTGGGTCTTAATGTTGTCTAATAATTGTTTACGGATTGAATTTGTAGAATAGTCATTCCAAATAACTGTTGGTCAGCTTAAAAAGATATAATGGGTTTAAAAAAATTGAGACAATCATAAACCAAAAATCATTCTTTTTGACTTATAATTGTCTCAATATATTTAGTAGATATTACCACCTTTTTTTATTCTTACGTTTCTTCATATTCTGAATCTTGTCACCACGTTTAATTGGCTTTTTGTAGCGTTCTTGAAGTTTCTGTTTATAACTTTTCTTCTCTTGCTTCTCACGATTATTCTTTGGTTTCTTCTCGTGGAAAGCTGCTCCCGCTTCTAAATCAATTTTCTTGTGTGGAGACGGCTCGTCGTCAAAATCTTTCGGTTTTTCCTTTTCTTCAGGAATCAATTGGAATGAAACCTCCACCTGCTCTGGAAATTCTTGTAACGGAATTTCATAATTCATCAAAGCCTCAATCGCATCCTTCAGTTCTCGTTCTTTTTCATTGAAGAAAAGAATTGAACGTCCTTCTTGCTGTGCTCTACCTGTACGTCCGATTCTGTGGATATAGTTTTCTGGGTAGAAAGGTGTGTCAAAACTGATTACTGTACTGATATTCTCGATATCAATACCACGAGCAATTACATCTGTTGCAATCAGAATTCTGCTCGTTCCATCCTCAAACTTCTCGATAGATTTGATACGGTGGTTCTGTTCCTTACTAGAGTGAATCACTGAAATCTCTGAAAGGAAATTCAAGGTTTCAGCAAGTTTATCTGCAATAACTTTGCTCCCTACAAAAATTAGAACCTTATGATGTTTTTCTCTGTCTTCTAACAAGTAGTTCAGAAGATTCGCTTTTGTATTAAAGTTCGGAACTTCATATACTTCTTGCTGAATCGTTTCTACTGGCGTACCGCTTACAGCTATTGTTTTTCGGACAGGATTTACTAGAAAATCATCGATTAAGCTATCTACATAAGTAGTCATCGTTGCCGAGAAAAGAACGTTCTGACGTTTTTCTGGCAAGTATTCAAAAATTTGTCTGAGTTGAGTTTTGTAACCAAAGTCAAGCATCACATCGGCTTCATCAATAATCAGCTTCTTGATAGACTTCAATCGTAATACATTCGTAAGTGCAAGATCATACAATCGTCTTGGCGTACCCACTATAATATCAACACCTTCAGCAACGGCTTGCTTCTGTCTGTTCATATTATTACTACCTCCATAAACTCCAACAACACGAACGTCAATATATTCGGTTAGTTTCTCGATTTGCTCTACAATCTGGATAACCAACTCTCGCGTAGGTGCTAAAATCAATACTCTCGGATTGGGTTGATCAGAGTATTTCAATTCCTGTAACATCGGAAGCAAATAAGCAATGGTTTTACCCGTACCTGTTTGGGCAATCCCTACAAAATCAGCGCCTCCAAGAATCGTTGAGTAAGAAGCTTCTTGGATTGGTGTTGGTTGCTCTAGACCTAAATCTGTCAGAGCATATCGTAATTGTTTTTTAATCTTAAAGTCATCGAATGTATTCATGCTGCAAAGGTATCAAAAAAATTTCTAGTGGATGATTTTTACAATGTTAATACAAAAGAAGATGTCATTGATTAAGCCATTAAACACCTAGAATATTCTGAATTGAGAGTTTCCACACCAAAAGAACAGGGGGAAATCTTAAGAAATAGGTACGTGATATTCATTTATACCATAAATAAAACGATTTGTACCATAAATAGATCTTCACACAGATTTATATTTGTGTAATCTTAAACAGAACAAAAGCCTTTACAGCTAGATTCACATAAATATCTTAGCCTATTTATGATTCAATGACTTTTATGAAACACGAAAAGGAGAATAACGCTTCAACTGATTAACCTCAGATAACATAGAGAATAATCAAGTTTAGTAAAAGATAAACTAAGGAATTTTAGGCTAAATATACTGTCGTAGATTACCGCTATATCACACACAAAACCAATTGTTAAACAAAGGAATATTACTTTCTTTTTCGAGAAAACTAAAAAATGAACAAATTATTCACTACCCTATTATTCTGTTTTTTAGGACAGTTTATTTTTGCTCAGGGAAGAATTACAGGTAAAGTAGTAGATGCAAGTGAGAATGCTGCCATTGAATTTGTTTCGGTAGCACTTTATACATCAAACGATAGCAGTTTGGTTACAGGAGCGATCACAAAAAGTGATGGAAGCTTTAGCTTTTCGAAATTAAAAACTGGAAACTATTACTTGACCGCTCAATTTATGGGCTTCGAGACTAAACAACTAAACGAACTGAAAATCCAAAAAGGAGAAACCTTAGAGCTTGGAAATATCAGCATGATTCCAAATGAAAAATTATTGGATGAAGTTGAGGTTAGTGGAAAGAAAGTAACTGCCATGCACAAAATTGACCGACAGGTTTTCGAGTCGGATAATTTTCAATCAAGCCAAGGAGGTAGTGCTGTTGATGTGTTGAAAAACCTTCCTTCGGTCACTGTAAATGCAAATGGTGAGATTTCAGCACGTGGAGCCAATGGCTTTGTTGTTTTGATCAATGGAAAGCCCGTTCAAGGCGATCCGAGTATAATCTTAGGGCAATTACCAGCTAACGCAATTAAAAACGTTGAACTAGTGACTGCTCCATCTGCAAAATATGACCCAGAAGGAAAGGGTGGATTAATCAATATCGTCACTTCTAAAGAAGCAATGGAAGGTACTTTTGCTCAAATCAACACAAGAATTGGTTTGCCAAGTATTGAAGATTATGACAATAAAGAAGCTGCTCAACGTTATGGTGCCGACTTTACTTTCAACCAAAAGAAAGGAAAATGGGACATTTCATTGGGAGCTAGCTACCAACGTAGCGATAAATCAGGACGTAGAGAAGGTGATGTTTGGACGATCAATGAAGAAGGTATTAAAACATCATTCCCTTCAGATGGTGAGCGTAGTTTTGATGAAGAAAACTACTCAGGTCGTTTCACTTTAGGTTTTGAACCAACTAAAAATGATAATTTCAATTTATCTTTCTTTGGTGGAAAAAGAAATAAAGAACGTAGAGCAGACATTGAATATTACAATAATGTCAAAACCAATGCTGCTGGTGATATCGTAAGAGAACCATACCAATATTATAACGAAAACCTTCGTATCCGTACAGGTGATTTTGCTTTGGGTTCTTTTGACTACAGTCACAAATTTGGTAATGAATCAAGGATATCAACATCATTTCTGTATGAATACACAATGCTAGGTGGCCCTACTACCAACCTAAACTTAGATGGTGATGGTTACACAAATGTTGTTCAAGATCAGTTCAATGATAACACAAATCCGTTACATGGGATGCGCTTCCAGTTGGATTATCAATTGAAACCATTACCAATTGGTCAGATTGAAATGGGATATCAGTTCAGACACTTAGACCATAAAGGAGATTTCGAATACAAAGAGAGAAACCTAGAAACAGGAGAGTTCGAAACTGTACCAGAATATACAAGTACAGTAAATCTAGAGAGAATTCTTCACTCAGGTTATGCACAACTTTCGGGTAAAAAAGGACAGTGGACCTACGGTGCAGGACTGAGGTTAGAGCATATGGATCGTAAACTTGAGCTTGCTGATGAGGCCGAAACAAGAAACGAAACCCTTTATGAAGATTACTTGAAGCTTTTCCCATCTGCAAATTTACAATATGCTGCTAGCGATAACTTTAAGATCAAAGGAGCATACAGTAAAAGGGTACAACGTACGACTACTTTTAAAATGAATCCTTTCCGTGAAAGAGAACATTCTGAAACATTAGAACAAGGTGATGCAGAGCTTTTACCTGAGTTTATTGACTTGGTAGAATTGGGTGTTGTGAAAAATATAGGTGATCACACGCTTTCTGCAACAGCTTATTACCGTCATGTTCAAAACTTAGTCAACCGTGTAAATCGAGTATATAATGACTCTATTCTTGACCGTATCTATTCAAATGTTGGAGTTGCTAATGCTTACGGACTTGAACTAAGTGCAGATGTTAATCCTACTCGATGGTGGAATGTGTATGCTGGTGTAAACATGTATCAGTATAAAATTGATGGAGAATATGACAACGATCCTATCAACTCTTCAACGATGGTTTATTCAATCAATGCAAATACAACATTTGACCTTAGCCCTACGCTAAGTGTACAATGGGCTATTAACTATATCTCTGATCGTATTACTGCACAAGGTGAAGATTCTAGGTTCTATTCACCTAATTTGACGGTGAAAAAGAGCTTCATGAATAATCGACTGACAGCTACCTTCCAGTGGCTGAATATGGATTTAGGATTGCTAAATACAAACGAGCAACGTATTTCTACGTGGAGAGAGGGAGAGTTCTACACCACTACAAATTATGTTTATGAAGTAGACATGCTAATGCTAAACATTAGTTACACCCTAAATAGTAATAACAAGAACAAAGGGAAATTCATTAAGAGTATCTTCGGTGCTCAAGAATTCTAATAGATAGTGAAACGATAAGATTCGATTCAATATAAAAATACCATAAAGCATCGGGCAATGGCTCGGTGCTTTTTTAGTTTTATCAATAATTAAATTTAAGAAAAAGCACTTTGATTTTGTAAGAAGTATAGATTGAGTACAGACTTTAAGTACACTTTTTGCTTAGAAAAACACTTTCGTAAAAGACTAGCTTTAACAGAACCAACAGATGCGTATTTCTTTATTTTTTATCTTCATTTTATTAATCGGCTGTACTTCTCATAATCTTCAGAACGTAGAAAATTCTAAAACTGAAAAGCCTATCATCTCTTTCACTTTTGATGATGGATCTATTCGGGATATGCCAGGATACACATTGAAAGAATGGAATGAACAAATCCTAACAACACTAGACAAACACAAGATTAAGGCTGTACTTTTCCCTGCGGGTTCTTTTCTGAAAGGTGAAAAAGGTGAATACATTTTGTCTTCGTGGAATGATGATGGACATAAAATTGGAAATCACACCTACAATCATCCATACTACCACAGTGATAAAATCTCACTAAATGATTTCAAGCAAGAGCTTATCAAGAATGACTCTATTGTCAAAAAGTACTCGAATTTCATACCGCTATTTCGCTTTCCATATCTCAAAGAGGGAAATACAATTGAAAAAAGAGATGGTTTTAGAGAATTCCTTTCTGCTCAGAATTATAAAATGGGCTATGTAACAGTAGATGCTTCAGATTGGTATGTAAATAGTAAACTGTTGAAAACGCTAAAACAAGATTCGACAGCTGATGTCAGTGGATACAAAGACTTTTATGTGCAACATCTACTTGATAGAGCTAATTACTACGATTCGCTAGCGACAAAATTGACTGACCGAAAAGTAAAACACAATCTCCTACTCCATCATAACCTCACATCCGCACTTTTCTTAGACACACTGATTACAAGTTTTAAGAAGAATGGTTGGGAAGTGATCAGTGCTCACGAAGCCTTTGAAGATTCGATCTATAATCGTTTACCAAATAACCTTCCCGCAGGAGAAAGTCTGATTTGGGCATTAGCAAAAGAATCAGGAAAATATGAAAAAGAACTAAGGTATCCTGCTGAAGATAGCCGTTATGAGAAAGCTAAAATGGAAGAATTGGGACTTTAAAAAATCAACATCTCAAATGCAGCTACAAATAATAGAAAAAGAAGTCGATTTAAAATTTACTGCTCTACAAGTAGTATGTCTGATTAGCTTTTTAAACTGTATTTTTTGCGCTTTCATGGGTCATAAGATAGAAATTTGGTTTGGAGAATCTTCTCATCAATTCGAATTAATCACTGCATCTATCTTTCTAATATCTGTTGCTTTAATAGTTATAAACTCATATACCCTATGGTTTAATACAAGTAAAACTATTGGTCAACTAGAACTAACACATGATTGTATTTATATAAATGGAAAGCAAATTTTCATTGACGACATCAATGACATTACCTTTGATATAAACTACTTTAGGGGTGAAATTGAAGGAAGAAGTTCCTCTGATGGCACTAAAAATTTTATAACCTTTGTCCAAAACAATCAAAAAATAAAAGTTAGAATCCTACTAGAAAATGAATATCAAATAATAGAACTAGATGAGTTCATTAAAATGCTTTACAGTATAAAATTTAAAGTACGAGTATACCGAAAAATGAATCGATCATACTTACTAGATGAAAACCTCTCCTTTGATCAAATACAAGACTTGAAAACAAAATACCAGCTTAAGAAGCTATTTCACTAAAACTACAACATAATTGATTTATAGATTCTAAACAGAGAAAATGAAAACGATAAAGGTTCCTTATAGTAACAGCTTCCAATCAAATATTATCATTCCACTCCTTATATCACTACCATTTTGTGGGCTACTAATAATGATCTTTGCCATCACCAATAAAAATTGGATCGACTTTTTAATTGGCAGTTTAGTTGGTATTCCTCCTGCAATTATTCTATGGAAAATAATGACTCTACAACTATTAATTTTGACAAAAGACCTTCTTAACCATCAACAGATTTCCAACATAAACGATCATGGATTTTCTTTAATGAATAATGAAAAAGAAAATCGGATTTATTGGAGTGATATTTTAGATATAGAATTAGAGAAAGAAAATTTAGTTTGTATTCGTTTTTTGAATAGAAAAAAAGTAGAAATAAATAATGAGTACTCTGGCTGGTATTTATTCCTTAAAAAGATACCAAGCTCAAAACTAAAATCTTCCAAAATACCAGACTTCTTAGAGTGGACTTATAGTAATTTAGAGAGCTGTCAAGTGTGTGGAAGTATATCGATGAATGATCAAAAATGTTTATCCTGCCATACTGAACGTTTTAATCATGATTTAGAGGATGAATTTGAAACAGAAGCGGAATACCTTAGGTATCAGCAATTAGAACTATTTTGTACCTATGAAGAATCTGAAGAAGTTGATTTTCATGAAATAGACAATGATGGATTTGAAAAAGATACTAATTGGCGTCCTCTAGTATCAGAAAAGGAAGTTATTGAATATAGTCGAGAGCATTATTGGGATATATAATGCTAAATAGCACTTAGCCTGTTTTAAATCAAATAACCTGCTAAGATTCCCCAAGTTAAAATATATATTCATATGCCCTCTCATAAGTTTAATAACATACTTTAATTCAGATAAATCGTTTCTTTAATAAATATTGATTATATTCAAACTAAAATATAGAAAGACGGATTTTAAATAGATTCTAAAAAATAGATCATAGCTATATTAATCAACTTATCACACTTAAAAGAAACGACACTAAATGCCTATGAGAATAACATTTACTCTTTTTTAAACCAATTGTTAAACATTTAAGTATTTAAAAAATGAGAAAATTATTTCTTATAGGACTAGTATTCACTCTTTTATTTTCTTGCGACAAGGATGATTCAAGTTTAACTTCACCTTCCCTAGGAAACTATTTTCCACTTGCAATCGGGAATTATTGGGTATACGAACACTATCAGATTGATTCTTTAGGCAATGAAATAAGGCGAAATCAACTTGACAGTGTAATTATCAGTAGAGATACACTTATTAATGGACTTCAGTACTTTGTATTAGAAGGAAACTATTCCTTTTTTAATAATGAAGAGCATTGGGGAATTATTGATATTCTAAGAGACTCCGCTAGTTATTTGGTAAATGATAAAGGGAGAATCAGATTCTCTGCTACTAACTTTACTGATGCACTCGATTCATTTGTTGAAACCTACCAAGGGGACACTATTTTTGTTACTACTTATCAAATGGATGACTTAGAAAGTCAAGTCATTGTTCCAGCAGGAGAGTTTGAAACCTTGAATTACAAGGGTACCACTCTAGATTTTACTTTAGGAACTCAAAGTCCTGTCTATAACAATTGCTACTATGCTAAAAATGTAGGAAAAGTCCTTGAATCTTGTACTGCTCTAAACTTACCTATTCTACTTGAAAAAAGACTTATAAGGTATAAGGTGAAGACAGAGTAACAATGTGAATAAACACATTTTTAACTCTATAAAGTTTAATGAAAAATACCTCTCCAATTTAAATAAAAACTAGAGAGGTACTTTTTACTAAGCTTACCATGCTACTTCTTCGCCCATATGGATAAACTTACCACTAAAATCTGTTTCCTCAGATAGTGATAAACTTACAGATGTTTTAGCACCATCTACAACTTCCATTGGTGCACCTTCAGTACCCAAATCAGTCTTTACCCATCCTGGGTGAGCAGAATTAACTTTTATACTAGTTCCTTCAAGTGATGCTGCCAAATGAACTGTAAATGAGTTAAGAGCTGCTTTAGAGGCATTGTAAGCAAAAGGCTTTACTCCATAATATGGAGAACTTGTATCACTTTGTACGGTGTTTGAACCAAGAATACTTGACAAGTTAATGATTCGTCCCGCTTCACTCTTTTTCAACAAAGGTAATAACGCTTGTGTTAAACGAACTACACTAAAAAAGTTGACATCAAAAGTATGTTGTAAAGTTTCTGCCGAAATACTTTCTGAAGTATTGACACCTAAGGGCTCATCATTGTGCATAATTCCAGCATTGTTCACTAGAATATCCAACTTACCATACGCACTCTCAATGTATTGTTTGAGTGCTTCAATATCAGCATCATTTGTTGCTTCCAACTGAACCAATTCCACATCAAGTCCTTCTGCTTTTAACTTCTCAACAGCATGCTGTCCTCTTTCCTTATTTCTAGAGGCCATCAATACTTTGATTCCTTTTTCTCCCAATTGACGAGCTGTTTCAAAACCTAATCCTTTGTTTGCTCCTGTTACTAATGCGATTCTTTTCATTATGATTTGTTTTAAAGTTTATGAAGCAAATGTATGGGGCTTATGACTCTTAATGAAATTGTTTATTTTTACTCATGATATAAAAAAATTAATATCAATGATTAATCTAGAATGGTATAGAACCTTTAAAGCAGTATACAAACACCGCAATTACTCAAAGGCTGCAGATGAGTTATTTATGACACAACCCACTGTAAGTAATCAAATGAGTATGCTTGAAGCTGCTGTTGGGCATAAATTATTTACAAGAAAATCTAAAGGAGTCGTTCCTACGGAATATGCCAAGTTCCTCAATAATCTTATCATTGAGTCATTAGATGCTCTCGAAAAAGCCGAAGCGAGTTACAGTAAATCCGTCAAAAAAGAAGATAAGTTATACACTATTGGTATCAGCGAACATCTCTACAAGAGTTTTCTTTCCTCAAAACTAAATACGTTCAAACACCTTAGCATTCACTTTGAGCAAGACAATAAAAAATTATTTGGGCTTGTGAATGAGCAAGAAATTGATGCTGCAATCATTCGAGAAGACATTCAAACATTTGACACTATTTCTCACAAAATTTGTAGTTCATCATTAGTTATTATAGGACATCCAGACTTAGACACTACTGAATTAGATGAGTACATAAATCAAAATGATTTAAGGAAAATTCAGCATTGGCTAGAAAAGCAAACTTGGTTTTCTCATATGTCTACAAATCCATTTATTAAACTCTTTTGGCTTCATTGCTTTAATAAAAAAAGACCTAAAGTCTTTACAAACTACGTCATCCCCAACGAATATTTTATGCTACAAGAATTGACAAAGGTTCAAGGCGTTTGTATTACACTAGAGGAAAATGCAAAAGAGTTTATAAATAACAAATCACTGAAATTAATCTGGAAATCCGACAATTATCCGGTCAGAGATTACTACTTGGTGGCACACAAAAAACAAAGTGATCTTTTCGAAATGCTTAAAGATATTTTGATTGATTCAAAAGCTGAATAATAAGATTAAATTTACACGAAATCAATGGATAATTGAATGATTTTTAGTTAGATTTGAAATATAAATGATAGTCTACAAAGTTGAATCTATCATCAATAAACCAAACCATTCATTTTTTAATAAATAGTCTTATGATACTACTTTTTGGCGCACCCGGAGGTTTTGAACTTTTATTTTTACTCATAGCAATGATTGCTTTCTTAGGAGCACCACTACTTTGGATCGTTGCGATTATAATGCTTATCAATTCAAAGATTTTGGACAATAACGAAAAGTTGATTTGGGCATTAGTAATCATATTCTTACCAATCATTGGTTCAATCGCTTTTCTAGCTATAGGACGAAATAAAAAAGTAAAGTTCTAATATTTATGGCTTACGAGTTTCACAAGAACTTTAACTCTCTACATCCATGATTGAATGCAAACCAGTTTTTCAAACAGGTAAAAGATCAAAACAAAAAACTCTCCACTCATATGTTTAATTTTTTCAAAAAATCATCCCCTAAACGTAAGCCTACACCCATAAAAAGAACTGAACCAGCTCAAGTAATCCGAATGCCGAAAATGTCAGATAAGATGGAATTTGGAGTTGTTTCTAAATGGTGTGTGAGACTTGGAGATTACATCAACTCTGGGGATGTGTTAGTAGAAGTTGAAACAGATAAAGCCACGATGGAGCTAGAGTCTTATGAAGATGGAAAAGTATTATACTTGTCTGTTCGTGAAGGTGAAAAAGTTGATGTAAACGGAGTACTCGTTATTATTGGGAATGAAGGAGAAGATATCAGTCACCTTCTACCAACTACTGATTAGTTTCATTTTGAAGAAGAATAAAAAAAGGGAAGCTAAATCTCTCTCATTTAGACTAATAAAATATGAGTAGTAGAATTGAAGTAAATTGGATTCTATTTTTGATCGCAGTTGTGGTCATTATTTTTGAGCTTATAACCGAATTCCAATTTCGTGATTCATTCGATATACAGTTACACGATACCTTTATTGTCATTAGTAACCTTCAGCTGCTACTCATAATAACTGTACTTTTACTAATCCCCTATTTATTCACTTTATGCTTAAAAAAGTTAGCCACAATCAATAAACCCCTCAAAATTTCTTCAGTAATACTACTCTCACTGATCATAATAGGACTTATCCTATGGATAGGTATTGCTTTCATAAAGTATATAAACACTCCTATTGCACACAATTTCGCATCACACCTTAGTATTTATATCTTCATTTTCTCAATCCTGTTATTGTTCCTTTTACGAATACGAGAAATCATAAAGAATTGAACAATATTCCATATCGGCGAGCACAAAAGGGAGTATTCATTTGTTAATGAATGGAAGTAATTCAATCTCCCTAAAAGGAGGAAAAGTATCTTTGCTTTTTGATCAATAGAGATGAAAATGAAAATAGAAGATATCGCTAAACTTTCAGAAGCACCTAAGCTTTATGAGAAAGGTTCGGCTTTTATGTGGACAGACCCTTATATCTCCAAACAACTTCTTCAGATTCACTTGAATCCGGATATCGATGTGGCAAGCCGTAAAAAGGCTACCATAGAAAGAACAATCAATTGGATTTTAGAAGACCAAACTGACGGTAAAGCGTTAAATATCTTAGACCTTGGTTGTGGTCCGGGCTTATACACTGAGCTTTTTGCTAAAAATGGACATAAGGTTACAGGAATCGATATATCTCAAAACTCCATAGCTTACGCATCTCAATCTGCAAAAGAGAACGGATTAGCAATTGACTACAAAAATGTTAGTTATTTGGATGCAGACTTAGGTGAAGAACAGTATGATCTGATTGTCATGATTTATACGGATATGGGGGTGCTATCTCCTATAGAAAGAGAACAGCTATTAGCGAATTGCTATCGTGCACTAAAGAAGGGTGGAGTTTTCATTTTTGATGTATTAAAAGATAAGGACTTTAAAGATAAACTGTCACCAAAGTCTTGGGAATCTAGTGAAAAAGGATTTTGGAGGGGAACGCCATATTTAGCCCTATCCGAATCATTTCTTTATGAACAAGAAAAAGTCATTCTGTCGCAGCATATTATTATTAATGAAAAAGAAGGAATAGAAACTTATCGATTTTGGACACACTTCTTTTCCGAAGATGATCTTGCAAAGCTGTTAGAGCAGCATCATTTTCAAAACATCGAATTCCTTGATGATATTCTGCCCGAGAGTGATATGTGGAATGGAGATAATGTGATTTTTACCAAGTGCGTGAAGTAGATATTAACTGAAGTGGCATCCAAAAACTAACACTCATCTTTTATACTAACCGTTAGCTTTTATTCCTCAATCAACTCTTAAACGGTATCTTCAGACTACTTTACGCTTGTACTTATTTTGCTACGCTAACGCCCAAATTTCTTTTCTTATTCACTCATAATTAATGTACTGCAGAGACACTAAGTTTATTACTCAACCTCAATTCAACACAGTTCACTGAATATCCTCTTATGATCAGACAACCCGATTTCACTGATCATACTTTCTTTACTGAAATACTCTAGAAACTACCAAACAAATGAAACCACATCATCTCTTAGATCAAATTCGATTTGAAAGTATTTGTGATGGAAAATCCATTCAGATGCTTCATATTGGTAGTTATGATAACGAGCCTAAAAGCTTTGAGCAAATGGAAAATTATTCCAAAGAATCGAACCTAGCAAGAAAATCTAAAATACACAGAGAAATTTACCTCTCTGATTTTCGAAAAGTACCCGAAGAAAAACTTAAAACTGTACTCCGTTTTCAAGTTAATCCAAAAGCATAGTTTGAGACTTTAAGAAGTTATCACTACGATTTTAAGATCAGTATTTACACACCCGTTAAATAAATTATCTTGACCAATCTTATTTTTGAAATAAAAAGACTGGTCAAGATATCTTTTATTGAGCCTTATGAAGGACGATCTTTTATTCTATGATAATTTTCTGAGCAAAGCCCTTCTCACTATCTCGAGGTTTTACTATCAAATAATATACTCCAATTGGAAGTGACATTGTATTGATATAATCTTCCTCTTTGTTTACCTCCTTTCTAAAGACTTCACGAGCAGAAACATCAAATAATACCACAACAGATCCAAAAGGAATATTTTGAAGTGTTAATTTTCCTTCAGATACTGGGTTTGGAAAGACTTTAATTTCATTCTTATTTTCTGCTGAAGTAACAATTTCCCTAAAGCCAACCTTTAAATTCTGATCTTCAGTTACCTGCCACACATTCAGATATAAACTGTTATCTAAGGTATCTCCATTTAAAATAACCTCATTTAGTTCATACCCTTCATCAGGAGTAAACTCAAAAAATAATGGTGTTCCATAATGCACAACCGTATCACTCATTGAGACATTCCCATGTCCTTCAACTTCAATTTTCACATTGAATAATTCGAGTTCTTTAAATTCAATCTTAATATGTAAGTCTTCCTTTATACCCCAAAAATTATAGTAATAGATTTCTCCTAATGAATTCCCATTTACAATAACTTCTTTTAGTTCATAGTTTTGATCATTGGCTTCAATATTAAGCGTCAATGAACTGCCATAATCTAATGTTGTATCACTTAATGAAACATATCCGTTACCTATTACTTCTATATCTATATCTAGAGTAACTCTATCGAATACAGCCTCATAGTGTGCGTCATCAGTTACATTAATAGTAAGAATACTATCTGTTCCGACAACCTCCCCATTCAATAACCATTCTTTGACATAGAAGCCTTCTTCTGGCATTGATACTAATTGAACTTCAGAACCTTCAAGGAAATGACCTTCCCCTTCTACTTTTCCCCATCCTACATTTGAAGAACTTGCCGTAATTTTTGGGAATAGCCAATATAAATAAGGGCGAGGAACTTGATCAAATTCTGTCTTGGTCGCAATAATCCATGAAGTACTATCAAAGCCGGACAAGTTCGCTAAATCTGAGAAATCCTCCGTAGAAAGCCCTTCCGCCTTATCTACTGTATTTGTAACTCCTGAATAGTCTACATCCCAATATGAACCCCAACTATATAACTCTTGTGTACTACTTGTAGCCCCAACAATACCACCTAGAGGCTCTTCTCCTGAGACTATACCAGCAGCATACACTCTACTCAAAGAAAGAGTCTGATAAGATGTATGTCTACCTACAGCTCCTCCTACTTGTTGTTTTCCATGTACATCTACTAAAGCTTGAGAGGTATACAAACGCACCGAGCTTTGATCTCTGACTGTTGCACCTACAATACCTCCAACATCTAATTGTCCATGTACCTCGCCATGAACTAAACACTCACTTACTTCAGCATCATAGAGTTCTCCGACAATTGCACCAACCTTGTTCTTTCCTGTAACTGTGGTATTTGTAAGCCCCAATTTATTCACTGTTGCATTTTTTAAATACCCGAATAAGCCCACAAAAGATTTATTAGGTCTATTTATATACAAATTCTTAATAAAGTGTTCATTGCCATCAAAATATCCTGAGAAAGGAATTCCTAAATGACCAATAGGACTTAAACCCTGCCCATTATCCCATTGGTTTGATTCACTGAGATCTAAATCATTCATCAAAATAAAATGCTTATCCCAAAGAGATGAATTATTTGCTAAATAACGAAGCTGCTCAACCGTTGTGATGTGATAAGGTGAATTTTCATCTCCTGTTCCTTCATCAAACTGATAAGACTCGCTCAATACTGCGATAAGCTTAGTTGAACTTGTCGAAGTATACGTAAAGGCATAAGGATTTGTAGTACTCAACTCATTTCCTTCTCCATCAATCCACTTTTCAAAAGTATAACCAGGTTTCAATATAGCTTCAATTGTATACTCACCTCCTTCCTCTAAAAGAGCCGTTCCTGTTATTCTTTCTATTCCCATTTCATAATTTGTAGATACATCTAGCCAATTATGATATAGGAATCTTTTCAAGTATGGTCTCGATACACTATCTATATCATTGATAAGCCTTACTTCCCATTGATCAAATTTATCCCAATCCACAAAGTTATTTAGGTCTGAGAATTCGTCAGCTTCTAACCCATTTATCGGGTATACATAAGGAGTATACTCTGTTTCAGCGTTATAATTTGTATGATAGACATGATGACCTTTGTCGGTATTGTAATAATTTCCAGATATAAGACCAGCGTTATAGTTGTCTCTTCCTTTTACAGCTCCTATTTGGTATAAGTTATAGATAGGAACAGTCCAATTCCAAAGTGAGCCAACAAGCCCTCCAACAGAACGATCACCTGTCACTTCTGTATTTGAAAAACAATTTGAGAAATTCACCTCCGAACAAGCCCCTAAGATTCCCCCAATGTTGTATTCTTCTCCCGAAACAGTTCCAGTTACATAACTGCTGTTTAATGTCCCCTCATCAAAATACCCAACTAAACCTCCTACAAACTTACTTCCTGAGACAGCGACATTCTCCATTCCTAGATTTACAACTTCTCCTCCTACAATTTTACCGAACAGACCTATCTCTGAATCTAGGGGACGATAAATAGTTAATCCTTTGATTATATGATTACCTCCGTCAAAACTTCCTGTAAAGAACGGTTCTATTTGTCCGATAGGTTTAAATCCTGCTCCTTTATTTGCAAAAGCCGTAGAAGACGCATCTATATCATCTATCAATATAAAATGTTGATTCCATAAATGAGGAAAATAACTCAATTGCTCAAGTTGTGCTAAATTTTCAATTTGATAAGGATTATTTCTTGTACCTGTACCACCAGCAAAAGAAATATCTTCTTCTAAATGAATATAGAACTGTGTAGGAGAGTCGTTTTGTAAAACAAATTCATAAACATTAGTATTAGAAAGCGTGTTACCGTGCTCATCTGTGAGTTGATTTACCCTAAAACCTCCACTAATAATCACTTCAATTTTAACGGTATCTCCAATATTCTTTCCACCAATCCCCAGTACACGTTTGATGCCTTCAGGTCTGTTAGATGATGCTTGCAATATACGGTCATAGTAAAAACCCATCAGCGCAGGGCGTTGATGTTCGCCAACTGTTCGAATTTCCCAATCAGCATCAAAATCCCAAGTTTTAAAGTTTCTCGGATCAGCAAATTCTGGGGTCAGAAGACCTTTATTTATGGCTGTATTAGATAGTTCTTTAGGTTGTGTCGTCGTTTCTGAATCCCAATAACTATATTGTATCAACTCTTTATCAATTGTTGGAAGAATTCCCCCTACTCGATCTTCTCCTTCTACAAGACCTGCAGCATAACAGTTCTTCATAAGGCCTTCTCCACCTATACTAGCTACTACTCCACCTACTACTTCTTTACCCAACACATCTGCGAAAGAATAACAGTTTATGATATCTGTATTATAAAGACTGCCTGCAATACCACCACTAACAAAATGTTTTGCCGTAATTTTTCCTGACACCTCACAATTCTGAATGGTTGAATGCCCATAACTATCACTAAAATACCCTATAAGTCCACCCACAAGGTCTGTTCCGTATATTTCACAATCTTCTAACCTCACATTCTTGATTTCTCCTTGACGTAAAAAACCAAAAAGCCCAACATAAGACTCTTTTCTATTAATATATAAACCCTTTATTGTATGATAATTACCATTAAATGATAGTGTGTCTAAATAGCCAATAGGTTTAAACCCTTTACCATTATTCCACTCCTTAGTTGGACTAGCATCAATATCGTTGATCAGTTCATAATACTTATTTTTTCTAAGAGATTCCACATTAGACAAATAAGCCAATTGTTCTAAACTTGCGATTTGGTAAGGAGCATGAACTGAACCATTTCCTCCTTCAAAAGAATAAGACTCTTCTACTTTTGCGATATAGTCTGTAGGAGAATTCTCTTCAAAGGTGAAAGAATAAGGGTTTTCAGAGGATAGTTCTTCTCCACCTTTTGTTTCCCAAGCAATGAATCTATAACCAGACTTTGGGGTAAAATGAAGATTTACTTCAGCTCCTACTTGTGTCTCACCATTCCCCGAAATGGTTTGAGTAGTATTTGGGATACTAGGAAATACCTTAATAGATTTATCATATAGAAAGGATTTCAGATATGGACGGTGGACACTGTCAAGCTCTGTAAGTAAGGCAATTTCCCAATGATTTGAAAAGTCAAAGTCATAGAAATGGTCTATATCTGCGAAAGCTTCAGTAACTAATCCAAATTCATCATTTGATAACTCCGATGTGGCCACACCTGTTGTTTCTTTATCCCAATAAGTACTAGAAACAGATGACTTATTTCGATTTACGACGATGCCCCCTAAATCAGATTTACCATTAATTTGTCCCGAAGCATAACAGTATTTTAGCGTACTGCTGCCAATACTACAGAGCAGCCCTCCTATATCGTTATTTCCTGTAATGTTGACATTGGAAAAAGAGTTTATCAGTGATGATCTAAAGGCATAATTACAAAGTCCACCAATATGTGACTGTCCTTTTATTTTTCCATGAGTAAAGCAATTTTCGATTACCGAATTGTTGGGGTTTGCCACTAAGCCACCTATATATTTTCGTGCTGTAATATCCAGATTTATTAGCCCTATGTTTTCAATTTTTGAACCTAACCACGCAGAAGATATAAACCCTACATTTTCTGAGTTTGGTCGATTAATATACAAGTTCGAAATAGTATTTCCTGCACCATCAAATACTCCTGTAAATGCATTTCCATCAGCTCCTATAGGGCTAAAGCCCTCTCCTTCATTCCAATCTTTAGTATCCGCAGCATCTATATCATTTACCATTCTATAATGATAAGACCACCTAGTTTGGTTATCAGTACTATCACTTCCTCCTTCTGAAATCCAACGAAGATCTTCTAAGTTCTCAATCAAATACGGAGTATCAGCCTCTCCTGTCCCAGACAAAGGAACTTGAGCGTAAGTCTGTTTACAAATAGCTGATGAAAAAAAGATTCCAAGAAGAATAAAATATAATCTTGAATTTTGAAGAAAAGATGCAAAAAGTTCCATAGGAAGAAAAAATAAATTTGAATACTTGACCCGATGTAAATATAGCTAATATAAATTCAAACTTATAACTTAGCTATAGTTATATATTCGCACAACAAAGTACTACTTAATATATTGGTTCGATTTGAGGTTTTACTTTTAATCCCCACTCTTTTAGTTGTTCAATAACTGGTAACAAGTTGATACCGTGTTCAGATAAAGAATACGATGTCGAAATTGGGTATGAATTCGATTTCTGTTTATGTACAATATTATCAGCCACCAATTCATTCAATGCCTTTGCCAACATTCTCTTTGACGCATTAGGAATCAACTTTTGGAATCCTGAAAAACTTTGATTTCCATGATCTCTCAACCGGCAAATAATTACAAGTTTCCATCTACCCTCTATCATTGTTAAAGCTCTCATAAATGGGCACGTAATGAGTAGTTCATTACGGTTAATATTATCTGTAGAGTTTTCTTTCCTTTCACTGCTCATAGGTAGGTAACAATTTTGTGACTTATTGAATTGTCCTTTGATTCAATTTATTATTGCAAAGTTATTATTTAGAAAACAAAATCTCGTATGAATCAAGCATTACTCCTTCCGTTTCTAAGCTATGCAATTGTGACAACAATTACACCCGGACCTAATAATATTACTGCGACCTCTGCAGGGATACAGTTAAGTTATAAGAAGACTGTTCCTTATCTTTTAGGTATTTCAGTCGGCTTCTTCGTGATTATGCTAATTGCGGGTTCATTTACATCTTATTTCACATCCCAAAACGACAACTTGTTTAGTGTCATCAAATGGTTTGGTGCTGTTTATATTTTGTATCTAGCTTTTATTCCTTTTATCAATGTGAAAAACAAAAAAAATAAAAGTCTAAATAAAAACTATTCATTCATAACGGGCTTCGGATTACAGCTTATCAATCCCAAAGTTATCCTCTACGGGGTTACAATCTACTCTTCTTTTACCCAACTGATAGGAGGTTCAAATATAAGAGTTGTCAGCTCTGCTATTTTTCTTTCCGCTTTAGCCTTTGTTTGTACTTCCATATGGGCAATACTTGGAACTACACTATCATCATACTTTGAGAATAAAACCTTTTCTCTTGTCTTCAATTCCATTTTAGCCTTATTATTAATATACATAGCCACTACAATTATACTTATCTGATTTCACCTAACTCATCCATACAACATCAATAATAAACAGTTCGAAGAGTTAATTCTTTTTTAAAATTAGACAATACCTTTAGTATGAATATAGTAAGCAAGTACAATATCTGAATGGATAAAACGATGAATGAAGTACTATTTAGTTTTCTTAAAGAGAAAAATTGACGGCTTTAGTTGTAATTCCTTATTTTGAAATCAAACATATTAGATTTTTTATTCTAAAACAAGGAAAGGCAATGACTGAAGAGTTAAAAGCATACGAAAAAACAATCAAGAAGAAATCAAGTTTTAGCTGGAGTCCAAAATATGAAGAGATAACACATACTAAGCTTCAGAAGAGTATATTCATTCCTATTGTTATCAAAACATTTGAGAAATTAGGTTGGGATGTTGTGTTTGTTGATGAATTGATAGCAGAGGCTAAGTATTCAAATAAAATGAATCAGTGGACTGAGAAGATTACAGTCAGTTATGAATATGGGAAAGCAAAAGTCATAAGTAATTCACTCGGAAGTGAAGTTTGGGACAATGGTAGAAACTCTAAAAGGGTCAAACTATTTATACATGCCCTTCAAGAAACTGAAAAAGAGTACGATCAAGCAGGACTTGAAGAATTAGAAAAAGAAGTAGAAAGAGAAAAAAATTGGGACGATTATGAGGTTCCTGAAAGTTTACCTCAACCTCAAAAAAGACAAACGCCTCAATTCTGGATTCCTGTGGCCGGAGGTCTAATCACTGCTACCCTCACAGCATTTGTACTTGCATTTATTTCGATTAAAGGAATTTATATCATCGGATTGTTTGAACTAGGTGTAGCAATGCTTTTTGGCTTCGTGCTAAAATTCCTTATTCAGCTGAGTACTTATACAAAAATAGACAAACTTAGCTATTTACTAATGGGAATGGTGGGACTGACTTATGTACTAAATCAGTATTTCCAGTATCACCTCATCTTAAATATCAACAACTATGAGCCAATCGGTTTTTTGGAATATATGAAAGTAAGACTAAGTGCAGGACTTCTCATTAAATCCATCAACACAGGTTGGATAGGTCTTCTAATTAGTTGGGCTTTTCAATTATGGTTTACGTATACCGTTGGGAACTACCGACTTGCTGTAAATTGTATAAATTATATTATCAAAAAAGTCCCTGAAGAAGTTGTAGAGTTTGCAACTTATCACTTTATCAAAGACAAAACAGAAGATGAAGTTCGTACAGAACTCCGTAAAATGGGCTGGAGCAATAAAAATGATCAAGAAGATGTTTTTGAGGCACTTGGAGCCATACAAGGTGCACAAGAAATCGAACGTGCTTAATGATAGATATTTTGGACTAAATTGAAATATTAAGCATTGAAAAACCTATACTCGTCCTCCTATTCTTCGAGGACGAGATTTCTTTGAGCTACATTTAATTTATCACTTCAGTAGAAAGCTATCCAATTCTCTTTTAAGACTTCACAAATGTAGCGCATTAATTATCAATTGAATAACGTAAAATTATGAATGAAGACCACTTTTTACTGATTAAAAAAACACAGATTAAAATCGATCATTAAACTCAAAATCAAGTCCTTGTACATAATGTTTTTGGTAAAGTACATCTACGCTGTCTCAATTGTGTGAATTGAAAAGCATCGAATTAACCTTAGATTGTCATTTGTAAGGGTTTGGAATCTTATAAACCTCACAAATATTTCGAAAACCGACCCACGAATGAGGTTCTTCATAGTATTGCCGATCTCTAATTTTACAGTCACTTATTGGGAGTAAATAATTTCCGCCTTTTGAAATCCCTTTCTCTTCAACCATTTCAGAGACATTCCCAATCATATTATAGAGGCCAAATCCATTTTCTGAAAACTCATAAATCCAATCTGTTCTATCTGGAATGTATTCTTCTATTATTCCTGAATAGTATATTTCTGGAAACCCCTTCTTAGGCGGAACAATTGCGACGAACCTTGGAGCCATAGTTCGATCTTTGTAAAGCTTGTGTAGCTTTTTAAATTCTTTAAAGGTCATTGACGAATCTGTGCTACAATAATTGAATTTTGCTCTTTTTATGACTAGCTCTTCGTAAAGATCATCCACTCCATAAGGAAGAGAATCTAAATCACTCCCACCCGAAGCGGCATACTCCCATTCCTCTTCTGTGGGCAGCCTGAAGTTAAAGTACCAAATCGAATCAGGTAATGAAGAATTTTTGCGTTCATTCTTCACCATTTCACGATAAATCTTTTTGGTAACAATACTTGAGCGCCATTTTGAAAAGTTTACGGCTTGCTCATACGTAATACCTCCCACAGGATGAAATCTAAAACCTGGGTATCTAAGGTAATTCTCAATGTACGGGATTTCAGTGGAATTACTTATTACAAATTCTTTTGTATGTACTGTCGTGTCAGGTATATTTTTAGCATAGGCCTCTAAAGTTGAATCTTTTTTGAGACCATGTAAGAATTCCAACCAATTGATATTAGCGATTTCAATTTCATCAATAAAAATATTACCGTATAAATATCTACAATTTGGCGGTATAGGTATCTCTGTTTTTTGTGCAAATCCTTTAGCAGTTACCGCTAAAAATAAGATTAAAAAAATATATTTCATTTTAGATTCAAATTAGTTTAAAACAAATCTATAAAACCCAATTTACTTGATGTTATCAACCGCCTTCCTACAATCCTTTTCTATTGGAAACTTGATCATACTACTTTTCTATTCTTGTTTACTCCTTGTTATAAGTTCGTTTTATATCTTTTTATTCCGCTGGAATCGGTAGATTGTGTATTCTTAAAAATGACAATTTATCCCAATACCCACGCTGAAATTTAATTTTACCATCAATCACTTGAAAAAAACCACAACCTCTTAGTCCTAAAGGGTCTTTCCATTCTAAAATCACCTATTCACCATCCTCAAATATATTTTCCGGAATACAAGTCATATCAGCAGTACTGAATTCCATCGAAAACATTTCTTTGATCGCATTTCTTCCTTCAATAGCCTTATTCGCTACTTGATGATTAATAGCATCCCAATGGTATAGTTCCGCAATTTTAGCAGCATCTCCTTCATTGAATATGTCAACCCTCTTTTCAATCAGTTCCTTTGGTCTCATTTTTCAGAATGTATTTTTGATACAACACAAAAACACTAGAGTGTAAACTACTTCATAAAAGTAACTATCGCTGATTTCTGCTTCTATTTTAAATACTTTTCTAACGAAGTAGCATCATTAAACTTATGGTTTGAATATAATCAATGATACACAGATAAACTACTTAGCTAGAAAAACAACAAAGCATAGAAAGCTTTTAATGCTCTTTATGCTTTGTTGTTCATTCTTACTTCAATAGTGTTTCTACAAATTCTTCTATAGATAGCTTAGGTTCACCTAATATCTCCCATGTTGAATGAGAAACTTGCTCTTCTTTTAACTGCTCCACATAAGTCAACATATGTTCCATAAACTGTTCGTCCTCTTCACTTGGAAGCCCAATGTGTTTTATAGTTTCCATTGGATATTCTGAAACTTTCTTGTCGGGAGCATAAACACTCAAAAATCGTTGGGCAGCTTCAGAAAAACTTATTCCTTCTCTACCTTGAATGGTAAACGATTGATTATAGGCATTCGCATTTCCAATAGTATTGTAAATGTTTTCAGTCAAATCTATCGTGTTGGTAAAATAAACAGGGTATTGATGATTACCGATAATGGCAAATTCTTCACCTTGAATAAATGTTGGGAACGAATCTAGAAAAACAGAGCAATGTAGATAGGTATAATTTATCCCCGACTTTTTCATGTGCTCGATTGCTGGTTTTCTAATCAAATTCGTTTTATAAATCATACCCTTAGTTGCAAACTCAGGATTAGACAAATCTATACCTACAATTTGCATGATATGTTTTACTCCTAGTTCTTTGCTGACATCTATGACATTTATGATCCCTTCCCTTTCTGGGTGAAATGGCGCATTTTCATCCCATGTAGTTGTATTTAAGTTTAAATATATAGTTTCTGAACCTACTAAAGCTTCTTTAAGACTTGATTTATCAGAAACATCACCATATACAATCTCAACCGTTTCTGGTAATAACTTTTTTGCTTTGTTGATATCTCTTACAACAGCCTTTACTCGAACGCCTTTTTGACTTAACTTTTTTGTAATGGAAGAACCTAATACTCCCGTTGCTCCAATGATTGTGATTTCTTTCATTTTGATAATTTTTTAATTGCTTAGTTTGATCCCTATTATTCCGATAACGATGAAGGATAGAAACAAAAGTTTGTTCCAGTTTAATACATCGTCAAATAGGATTAATCCCATCAATATAGTACCACTAGCTCCGATCCCTGCCCAAACGGCATAAGCTGTTCCCATATCAATAGTTTGCATAGATTTAAGCAAAAAGCCGAAGCTCAAAGCTCCAAATACAAAGAAGCCTAGTACACCTTTCCAATTGGAAAAGCCTTCAGAAAACTTCATGGAAGTAGTAAAAGCGACTTCAAATAATCCTGATAATAATAAATAGATCCAAGCCATATTGAACTGTATTTTTTGATAACAGTACAAAGCTAGCTTAGGGTAAAAAGCTTTCTTTTTACCTATGTTAAAAAAGCAATTATCGCTGAGAACGGATACGGCTTAGTGTTACTTGGGTAATACCAAGGTAAGAGGCAATGTGCCCAAGCTTTACTCGCTGAAGAATCTGTGGGAATTTATCAATCAAGGATAAATATCTGGTTTTTGCATCTAAAACTTGAGACAGTAATATCTGCTCTTCCATTTCCAATAATGCATTTTCGGCTAACCTTCTCCCGAAGTTGGCAAACTCAAGGTTCGTGGAATACAACTCCAGTAATTTGGATTGATCTATCTTGAGTAGAACGGTATCTTCTATCAGTTCTACATTTTCAAGTGATGGTTTTCCTCCGATGAAATTCCCCAACGAAGCCACAATATCCCCTTCAAATCCGAACCAATGGGTAATATCTTTTCCATCTTCATTGATATAATAACTTCTGACAGCTCCTTTTTTGATAAAATAAACCGAATGATGTACTTCCTCTTTCCTGATTAAAAGTTCTCCTTTTCGTTTGGTATACTCTGTCATCAAGGAGTTTAAAAAGTCAAAGTTGGCTGTAGATAAACCATATCTGTTCAGAAATATTTCTTTAATTAAATCCATAATCACAGTTTATAAGCATAGAGATATCCATTTGATTCATCAAAATAGATTATCCCATTATCAACGATTGGAGTTGGTAATATTGCTATTAAAGCAAGAATTTTATTTTCTGAATCTCGGAAATCAGAAATGCTATAAACATAGTTAACAAATTAGTTTTTGCTAGTTTTGGAGTGATAAATTCACAGGTAGCTTACTTAGTAGGCTACCTGTGCTATAGCTCTTTCGCTAATTCAAATATTCAAAAGTATCAACCATTTTATACTTCGGACTTCTATTGATAAAGTCTCTGAAAAAGGCGGTATGAGCTCCTCCCATTAGGATAAATACTCGATCATCTTCATTCAATTCTATCCGGTTTAGGTTCGAATACATTCTTAAATTTCGTTGATAGAATTTACTTGCTTCATCGGCTCCTTCAAAGCCATTTTCACTTCCAGCATGTGTTAGCATATCCGCGTTTATGGCAATCAATAAATCTAGGTACTCCGATCTATTAGTCGTTTTCAATCGATCTAATAAACTTAGACTCTCCTCATTGAAATTGATGTTTGGATAAAAGCTTGGAATATTCTGATAGTATTTATTATACCAAACTGAATCTACCTGATTGATGATCTCACTTCCTATGCGGTAGTTATATTCCATCTTATGATCTATTCCATAGATTCTTTTCACCCCACTTATTCGACCTAACTCGTAAGCTAGTAACTCTACTTCCGACGGGGATTTAAAATCCATCTTAGGATTAGAAAGGTATTTACCATATTGACTTAGTAATTTTTCATTACGCTCAGGTATCAACTCTACCAGTATTACTGTAGGCTTGAATTCGGATAACTTCTTTGCAATTTCATGTGCTTCTTTTCGATTTTTTTCACTGTGTTCATCAAATTCAGTTGACATTGCATCAGAAGTACTTCCGAAGTGGAATGTAGCAAAATTTAGAATCGGTATTTTATGCAACTGCTCTGCTTTTCTTTCATGGTTTTCAACCAAGCTTGATTCTGCCGTATTTGAAGGCTGTTCTTTACAAGCTAAACAGAATAAGAGTAATGCAATGAGTATAGTATTTGAGTTTTTCATTTCGGTATTTTTTATCAGTAACAATGTTCTACACATATTATCGTATCAATTTGTGACACTTAAATGTGATAGATTTCCTTTAAGCAATAAAAGAATGATTCTTAACTTATTGGATTAAGTAAAATCATAATTGCAATATAAATAGTTAGACCAACCTTTTAAAGTTTATCATGAAACTTAATTCATATTCTTTAATCCAATTGATAAATCTCAAAATTTGTAATTGAGAAGGAGGGAAAAATAAAACAGTATCAAGTAATGTATATAGACTTCAAAAAATGGTAAACCGATAATAATATTAGGAATAAATTGAGTGTGCTTAGTATATCCTTGTCCATCAAGTTAGAGAGGTAAATTCACAGACTTATTCACCATCTATTTATTCGCTTCGCCAACAATTTCACTTTTAAGGTCAATAATAAAATTCCCTGCCCAAGTATACTCACTTGAACAGGGACTTCTTTTTATAAACATCGAATACCTACCACTGTAATGTCATCTCTTTGATTTTGCCTTTTCATAAAGTTTGAAAGCTGATTTTTAATAAGCGTTTCTTGCTCTTTCATAGGTAAATGAGAAACTAACTTAAGCAGTTTAAGAAATTCTAGTTTTCCAAACTTTTTACCTTCATGATTGTGCTGATCTGCAAAACCATCTGAAGACAAGTATAAAGAACCTCCTTCGGTTAAATCGAAATCAACAGTCTCAAAGGCTTTATTCTCTTTTGCTCCCCAACCGCCAATACTTCTTCGGGTACCTTTCACTACTTTAGGTTCTTCATTAAACTCTTCCATGATATAGATTTCAGACTTTGCTCCTGCAAAGCTGACTTTATATGTCCCCTTTTCTCGAACTTGAATTTTACAAAGTGCCAAATCCATTCCATCATCATTTTGCGACTCTTGCTGTTTGAGCATTTTCTTTAACTCTTTATGCATCAACTCCAAGATTTTTGAAGGCTCATAAATACGCTGTTCACCGACCAATTTGTTCAGAATTCCAAAACCAAGCATTGACATCAAAGCGCCAGGAACGCCATGTCCTGTACAATCTACAACAGAGACAAAAATTGTATTTTCATCGACTTTATACGTCCAGTAAAAATCTCCCGACACAATATCTTTGGGTTGATAAAAAACAAAGTAGTCTTTGAAAAAGGTGGAAAAGGTTTCATTACTGCTAATTAACGCCTCTTGTATCATTTTTGCATAACGGATGCTATCAACGATACTTTCATTTTTCTCTTTGATAATCTTGTAGGCACTAATATTCTCCAAAGAACTCGAAATATATGAAGCCAAAGATTCAGCTATTCTCAACTCACGAGTTGTATAATCTTCGCCCGAAGAATGTAACACAAATATCCCGATACATTCTTCTTTTCTGATTAGAGGGATATAAATCAACGTGCTTGGCATCTGAATTGAATGAGCAGTCCCTACTTCATTGAGCAATTTTGTTCCCGAAAGTCTGATTGACTCCTTCTTCTCATATACTTTATAGATCAACTGATGTAAAGGGTTATCACTCAAACTGATTCTGTTCTTTGTGATTTCTAAATTCCCATCCTTTAGGTATAGACGCAATGCATCTTTTTTTGAGGTATGAACGGCTATCCCAACTTGTTTTGCATGAATAGTTTGACGCAGGCCAGAACTCACTTTCGTTAGTAAATCACTGACATGTTGCTCCGCTACAACCTGAGTACCAATGTCACTAACTGTACTAAAATCACGATAGGTACTTTCTATTTGTCTATGCTGTTCTTCGATATGATTTCTACTAGATTCAATTTCCTCATTCAACTGTTTTAATTCTTCATTTTGAGCAATAATCTCATTCTGACGGCTCACCAATTCCTTCGTCCTTTCTTCAACTGTACCTTCCAAAACTGCCTTCTGTTGCTTTAACAGATTGACTCTTAACCTATATATACCGAATAAAAGACTCACCAAAGTAAAAAGCACAACTAACCTAAACCACAATGTTCTGTACCAAGGCGGAAGAACTATAATTTCTAATGAAGTTGGCGTGTCATACCATACACCATCATTATTTGCTGCAATGACCTCCAAGGTATATTCGCCAGCTGGAAGTGTAGTGAAATTCACATTTCTTCGGTTTCCGATTTCTTGCCAACCATCATCAATACCAATCATCCGATAGGCAAACTTATTTTTATGCGCTTGTGTGAAATTGGGCACAGAAAACCCTATCGAGATCATATTCTGATCGTGAGTTAGTACCAATTGATCAGACACTCCGATTGTCTGATAATTTTCTCCATCAAAAATGAGCTTTTGTTCTTGATTAGAAATCTTCAAAGAAGTAAAAAATACCTCATGAGCATTTGGGTTTTGTTTTATCTGACTAGGCTGAAATATATTTATACCTTCTGTTCCTGCCATCCAAATTGTACCATTCGTTTCGGTATGAACTGAGGGTGAAAAAAGACCATTTTGCAATCCGTGATATTCATCAAAGAAATGTGCCGAAAAGATAGAAGGCTGTCCATCCTTTTCTGTAAACTTTAACTTACAAACACCTTTGTTTGTTCCTAACCACAAAAAGCCTTGCTCATCTTCTACGATTGAATTGATTACATTTACATTCAACCCATTCTCTTTGTTAAAGATTAAGAATGTATCTTTTTCTCTGTCATAAAGATTTAGCCCTCCACTTGTAGCAATCCAAATCCGATCTTTTTGATCTTTGTAAATGTAGTTGATCAAAGTATGACTCAACTTTGCTTCATTACTTTCTGGTGTGTATTGTGTGATGTTGTAATCATCTTCAGAGTTAAATATCACCTTATTCAAACCGTACTGTGTACCTACCCAAACCTCATTACCTTTCCCACTTCGAACGCTTGTAATCAAATAACTAGACAAGCCATTTTCACCAGATCCTATTATACTATTTTCTTGTGTATTGACATTAAACCTCACTAATCCACCTTCCCACACTCCAATCCAAAGGTGTTCTTTACTGTTGATATCATTATCGAATGAAAAAGCTGTTTGCGCATGTATCCCTTCATGAATAGGTGCAATATGAAACTCCTTCTCATTTTTTCTCTTCCAAAATACCCCTGCTCCCCAATTTCCAATCCATACATTATCATTCTGATCTACAAATAAGCCTATTATAGCATCATTGACTAACTTTTGAGAAGGCTTTGCTTTTGAATGATAAAGGCTTGTTTTATTCTTATCGGCATCGAAATGATACACCCCAGTATTATCGACTCCTAGATACAAATCTCCATCGCTTGTTTTTGAAACAAATGTATTATTCCCAAACTTGATAGGGGTATTTCCTAGATAAGAAAAAGAACTAAACTTATTGGATTGAGGATCGGACATCCATAACCCTTTGTTATAAGTTCCTGACCAAATTCGATCCTCTTTATCGACTAGAATGTCCCAAACAGATAAGTCTTGGAAATCGTTATGTGTCTTATCGTATGTTACAAATCGTTTTTCATCCGTCTTATATTGAACAATTCCCCCATTTTCAAGTGCAACCCAAATATCACCATTACTATCAATATCTATAGCTCTTGCAGCATGATGCTTTAAGCCTGAGTGAGCATTATGAAAATGAGATACATTATCGAATCGGTATTCATTTTCACTTTTATAATCCAAGCTTATCAAGCCTCCATCAAGAGTAGCTATCCAAAGTCTTCCATTTTTATCTTCTGCAATATCTCTAATCCTATTCCCTGCTATTGTTTTAGGAGAAGGGCTTGCCCAAAAACGTGAAAACTGATTTTTAGATTCATCATAAACATTCAAACCATAAGGCGTTGCAATCCACATTCGTCCTTGCTTGTCTTCATGAAAATCCCAAACGTAGTTTACAGTCAACTTTGTTTCATCATCTAAATTTCCTTCATGATGAATAAACTTGTTTTCATTGAAATCAAAAATGCTAATCCCTTTATCTGTTCCTAGCCAAAGTCGTCCATGTCTGTCCTCTCCTATCTGACTAATGATATTACTAGGCAAAGTATTCGTATTGCCTTCCTCATGTTTCCAATGTTCAAAACAATCACACTCCTTCTGATACTTAAACAGTCCTCCCCAAGTAGCTACCCACAAATTTCCTTTTTTATCTTCATAAAGGTCTTGGATATTCCCATTTGTCAAAGCCCCTACAAGCTCTACATTGGGTTCATAAATAATGTTTTCTATACCATCAAATTTGTTCAGACCGTTATCCGTTCCTATCCAAATAAAGCCTTCTTTGTCTTGAAGAATTGAAGTAATCTGTGTGGTTGAAAAATTCTTCTTGATGTTTAAAAATTTGTATCCGCCAGTATGAGATTCTAGTTGAGCTTTTGATGTATGACTAAAACAGACTAAAGTCAGGAAAAGTACAAAAAAATAAACGTTAGTGTTTTTCATATTTGTGGTGATAGTTTATTGATATTACGCCTTAAACCAACTTCAAAACCTTAGCTAAAAGATGAAGAAGTATTCTCTTTAGTGTTAAAAAATATAGAGATTAAATATTAGGTTATATGGTATTTAAGCGACATTGAAGGGTATTGAAGTATTTTTGAAGTGTAAAAACAACGTAAAATATACACTTCAAATAAAATGAAGTATTTCAATTTTAACCCAATTCATAAACTTCACATTCAAACTTCGTAAGATCGTATTAGTAAAAATATCTATTTAAATAATCACATAAAGGATCATATCTAAATAGCAGATGCTTCGCTTTTTTCTCTAAAAAGTAAATACAAACCTTAGCTCAATTCATGATTGTTCATAAAAAAAGAGGCCACCCTTAAGCAACCTCTTTCTTAAAATTTATTTGATTAAGACCTTTCGAGTAACAGAACCATCTCGTCCTTCAAGCCTTAGAATGTAAAGCCCCGACACATAGTTTTCTGTATTTATCCGAACAGTATTTCCAAGATCAGATGAAGTAGATATCACCTGCCCTCTTCCGTTATAAATCACTAGTCTGTCATAGTCTGACGCACCCGAAATATTCAGAGAAGTTGTTGCGGGATTAGGGTAAACATTTACATCCTCCTCTTCTTGAGATAAAATGCTTGTTGCTATGCGCGCATTCGAAGAACCAAACACACTAAGCTCTTCAATACTTATCCATGAACCCGAATAACCACTAGCTCCAGTTACAGTAAGTCTTACATATCTTGCATTTACATTTGCGAATGAATCAGTAATTGGAGCTGAATTTGAGCCGCCTGTTGTATTGCTAGTTCGATCAACAATTGTTGAATAAGAACTACCATTTGTAGATACTTCTATAATGTACTGATAAGCTCTGTCTTTGAAACATACCACTTCTGTTCTATTGATTGAATAAACTGCTCCCAAGTCAATTGTAGCAGACTGCGAATAGTTTTCAGCAGACCATCGGCTATCGGCATCTCCATCTACCAAGTTTGAAGCTGGATTAGATGATTGTTCATTTGATGCTGAAACGGCTTTATTCAACGCTAAATTTGTTGTAGAACCCGAACCATTACTATGAATCGTTTCTGTCAATTCATTAAAATAAGCTGTGGCTGATCCTGTATCTTGTAAGTAGACGCCATTTTTCCAATAACTTGGGAATGTCCAGTAAGAGATATCCATATTTACGTACTCTGTACCATTTACAGAAACAGTCATACTTCCAGATGTAATTCTGATATCACAGTCAAAATAGCTACTAGGAACTGAACCCATATTGATATGACTTGTATTGGCTCCTCCTGCATCTGTTTTCACTGCAGCATAAAGTGTTCCGCCACTGCTGTACACTCTCAAGAGTGGTTTATTTGGGCCATTACCAACACCTTCGTTGGCATCATCATGAATTTGTAAAACAGTAAGTTGATCGCAAGTCTGTTCAGCGATACGTAGGTTTGCATGAAGCGTACGGTCTGTATTATTTGCGTACCAATTCGTCAAATATCTCAATTCAGCTCTTTGGCTCGTAGAAGCAGCATCTCTTGACTGAGAAAATGCGATTTCATCTGTATTCACCACATAGAATGTATTTGACGAGTAACCTGCCATTATATCCGAAGCAGTTGCCTCTGTTCCACTCAAAGGCGATTGTAGCTTACATTCAGCTAAATATGCTTGGAACTTAGCAATATCATAAGGTGCAGTTACATTGTTAGAAGTGACCGATACCACAGCAGTCGAAGTATAACCACCGTCGTCTGTAGTGACAGTAATAGTAGCGGAACCAGCCGACACCGCAGTAACTAAACCCGTTGAATTCACAGTGGCTACCGAAGTATTATTTGAACTATAGCTGACACCTTGGTTTGTTGCATTAGAAGGACTAACTGTCGCTGAAAGTTGTTGAGTTACTCCTTCAGATAAAGACAATGAAGATGAATTAAGTGAGACTCCAGATACTGATACAGTTGAATTTGTTTCCTCACCCAATACGCTCAACTCTTCCAAACTCACCCATGTTCCTGTATAACTAGCTGCGCCCGAAACCGTAATTTTTACGTAACGAGCATTTACTGCTGAAAAGCTATCTACAATCGGAGCACTGTTTGAACCTGGAGTAGAATTATTGCTTCTGTCTACAATTGTTGTATAAGAACTACCATTTGTGGATGCCTCAATAACATACTGATAAGCCCTATCTCCATAACAAACTAACTCGGTACCATCAATCCTATAAACAGCTCCCAAATCTATGGTAGCAGATTGTGGATAACCTGAAACAGACCATCGAGTATCTGGATTTCCATCTACCAAGTTTGCAGGAACATTTGTACCATCTGGGGTACCTGTTCCTGTTACAGATTTATTAAGTGCTACGTTTGATCCTGTAGAAGCAGCTCTCACAGTAATAACACTACTATCTGTAAACCCACCATCTGTAGTCGTTACCGTGATTGTAGCTGTACCTTCTGAAACTGCTGTGACTAAACCCGTAGAACTTACTGTTGCTACGCCAGTATTACTTGAGCTGTAGCTTACGCTTTTATTCGATGCATTGGACGGTGCTACTGCTGAACTAAGTTGCTCATTTCCTCCTACGGTTAAAGAAGCCGTTGCTGGACTTAGTGATACGCCTGTGACAGCCACATTTTGTCCAGTATCACCGTTATGACTTACTGTAAAATCATATACATAAACCTCTCCGTAGTTATTTGGGTCATCCGTATCGCTTCCCTCTCTATCTGCATTACTTTGTGTATAATTTCCTACTTTAAAGTAAGTCTGGTCATAATTTAGATTCATCACATAATCATTTCCACCATCTCTTACCAAATAAGAAGAAGCCGTACCATTGTTGTATGCATTTAACAGATTTCCATCTTCACTATAATAGCAGTAATGTAAACCATCCTTCACAAGAAAGATCACCTCATGAATATCACCTAAATTATAGTCTGTTTTGATCGTTAAATCCTCTCTGAGTTTTCCACCATTAAATGATAAGAAAAGATGAGAACCTTCTAATCGCATTACCATAGAATCATCTATACCATCAGCTTTATTTCCATGAATTTGGGTTGCGACCAAGTGAGGTTTATTTATCGGTAAATGTGTAATGGCTTGTTTTACATAAAGCATATGGCTTCCTTCCGTTGTCCAATAAATATCTTTACTTCCATCAGCCTCTCTTTCTCTCAACTCCGACCTGATATAACTAGAGTTTGGTGTAGTTCCATTGTTACTTCTTATTGGAGCATAAAAAACAATGGCATCACCTGCATTATTTACATAGAAATACTCATTGTTAGGTTCTCCACAAAGGGTTTTATCCTCTGCCCCATCTGGATATGTAATTTTCCATTGGTTACAATTTATCATTAAGTCGGAAGGAACTTGTGCTCTTAGTTCTGTTGAAAAACCAAGAAATAGGGTCAGTGTTAGGCAACTGAATAGTTTGAATAGGGATTTCCCTTTCAAAAATGAAGGTATAGCAGCATACCTAAAATGTGAGACGAGTAATCTTGTCTTCATAATAGTGTTTTAGTTTTTTAAAAGAAAAGAATAAAGTGTGTATGCGTATTTCGAACCAAAATCAATATCAAAAACATGTCGTTGCTTTATGAAATCTTTGGAGTGGCCAATCCCTCGATTATGACGATACTGATAAGTGAAAGAAGAATTAAGTTCTTGAGTTTTTACGCTGTTATGAGCAATAGGAAATCATTCCTTTTAAAGCTCTTTTCATTGTGTGTTGATGTACCATTTTTAAAAGAGTAAAGTCAAACATCTTTTAAGGTGAAAATCATATAAATGTGTATTCGAAAATTAAAGTGATTATTACACTTATTTCTGATTAAGAACAAATCTATAGGCTCCTCCAAAAAAAAGAGGATAAAAGGAGAAAATATTGGGATTCCTAGCGTTACAAAAAGGGGATTTAATCGTTACAAACCGACCTTAAAAGTATTTAAAGGGCTATTTGAACGTATTTTTCAATTAAATAAAATGTCGATTAAAGCATGGCCATAGGAATCAAAATATAAGTGTAATTAAGTGTTCTTTCTCTGATTATTGAGGTAAGTAGTTGGCGATATTCCGTATTCTACTTTAAAGCATTTAGAAAAATATTTGGGATTTAGAAAGCCAACTTCATAAGCTATTTCTGAAATATTTAGCTCACTAGAGTTCAAGAGTTGAGCAGCTCTTTTTAAACGAACTGATCGGATAAAATCAGAAGGTGATTTACCTGTAAGTGAAGTTATTTTTCTGTAAAGCTGTACACGGTTTATATCTAAAGCCAAACTGAGTTCTTCTACACTCAAATCCGTTTTTGAAATGTGCTGTTCCACATATTCCAAAGCCTTTTGCACCAATTGTTCATCAATGCTTGTAATGGAAACTTCCGTAGGTTCAGCAGCTATTTTTTTACTGAAAGCTTTCTGCAATTGATCACGTTGGGTCAACAAACTTCTGATTCTTGATTCCAATACCTCAAAGTTTAGCGGTTTTGAAACATACTGATCTGCCCCGCTCTCAAAAACTTGTACTTGGTAATGTTCCTCTGTTTGAGCTGTAAGTAATATGATGGGGATATGAGCTGTTTTAGCATCACTCTTCAGCTTTTTACAAAGCGTATTTCCATTCATAATAGGCATTACAAAATCACTAATAATTAAATCGGGCTGTTCTCGAATTGCTTGTTCAAAACCTTCCTGACCATCTGATGCTTCAATGATTCTGTAGTTTTCTTTCAGACTGGTTGTCAAAAAAAAGCGAAAATCGTCATTGTCTTCTACAACTAAAATCAGAGGCGTTTTTCTATTGTGTTTTATACTTGACGAAACCTCAATATCATTTTCTGATGGAGCTAAAATAGTCGATTTCACATCCGTTTGCTCATATTCCAAAGGTAAACGAACAATAAAACAACAGCCTTCTCCAATCTTACTTTCAAGCTCTATCGTCCCTTTATGAAGTTCTACATATTCTTTTGTGAGCGTTAGTCCCAAACCATAATCTTCCTTCTTTTCAAGTAGATTAATTGTTGTTGACTGATTGAAAAGCTTATTCAAATGTTCGGTCTGGATTCCTATTTCACTGTCCTTGAGTTTTAAAGTTAATGATGCTCTTTCAATATGTAATTCAAGAGAAACTCGCCCAAAGTCAGGTGTATGCTCAAAAGCGATAGAGATAAGGTTATATAAAATCTTATCAAACTTATTGTAGTCTAGCAGACAAACACACTCGCTCTCATTAGTTTGAAAAACAAAGTCTATATTTTTTGATTTTGAAAGTACTTCAAAAGAACTCACTCGCTTTTCTGTAAATTCTACAAGGTTTGCTAAAGTCTTGTTTAACTCTAGTTTCTCCGTACCAAACTTCTGAATAGCTAATAGTTGGTCTACTTGCTGCTGTAAGCGTTTCGTGTTTTCAGAAATCAGTAAATGTTGCGTATCCTTCCCATTTTTAAAATTAGTTTTCAATAGCTTATCCAAAGATGACATCATCAAACCCAACTGTGTTTTGAGTTCATCATTGACATTCTCATACAAACCAATTTTAAACGTATTGAGATCATGTTCTTTTTTCTTTTTCAATAGTTGCTGTCGCATTCTCCACATCAAAAACAAACTGATTATTAGTCCAAAAGTGAAACCTATAACACCCCAAGGCATAGCTGTATTTAGAAGAATTGAATAGGAAAGTAAAGTAGTTATGATATACATCTCGATATACTGTGATAGTCTATTTAAGGAGTAATTGAATTGTAGTTGTCTGTAATTTTTAGTTAAACTAATCAAAGTGTAAAAAGTACATCTAATAGAAATATGTAATAAGATGACAAAATTGGCTGTAAAGATTGAACAAGGCTTTTAAAGTGGTGATGGAGGGATATTCTACTATACAGATTCATCGATGAATCATATAAAAATCTTCATTGAAAATAATTTTAAGATCATTGATGTTTACTTGTTAGTAAGCATAAAACTGATCATAAATGATGAATAAATTGAAAGCTATATTTCTGGGAGTTAGTATCCTTACCATAATAGGTTGCCAAAATCAAGCGAAGGAAAATAGAAATCCCAACGAGCGATTAAATGTAGTTGGTCATTACGTTTCGGAGGGCTATAAAAATCGTGATAAGGGCTATGATTGGATTGCCGTATCCGTATCTGAAACAACGAATAATAAACTTGAGATTAAAATCCGTTCAAGGGCCGATAAGAAAAAACCTACTTGTACACTAGATGCTATTGCTGAAAAGGTAAATCAAAATACCTTCCAAACCCCGATAGAAGGAAAAGCTATTCTATTTCAATTTTCAGATACTGAAATGAGTATTTCTACAAATAAGAATGAAGATACAGAGCTATTGAACTTCTATTGCTCAGGAGGAGGAAGCTTAAAAGGTATATATAAAAAAATTGACGGTATGCTCGACCAAACACAACTCGATAAATAATAAAACTGACTTTCAAAATATTAAACATACAGGGTAGCATTTGTGAATGCGTTAATTAACGTTTAAAGTCTCCACGAATTCTACTCTTCCTTTTTTCATACCTCAGTTACATATTCAAATATTTATTAATCATTTTACTTAAATTGCGATTTGACTAAGATGTACTCAGATGGCAATACCTAAAGTTATTTATCAAACTTACAAACATTCCAAGCTTCCACTCCTTACAAAATGGCATATTCATAGGCTTAAGAAAAAAATCCTGAATATGATTATCAATTCTTTGATGATGAAAGAGTAGATCAATTTATAAAGAATGAATTCAGCCCAGAAGTATATCAACTTTTTAAAAGAATTAATATTGGAACTGCAAAAGCTGACTTTTTCAGATATGCTATTCTGTTCAAAAAAGGGGGAGTGTACCTTGATATTGATAGCCTAATTCCTGCCAAGTTAGATTCGTTTATCTCGCCAAATGATAGTGCTGTTATCGCATTAGAAGGTAATCAAAGATGCTATGTTCAGTATGCGTTGTTTTACGAAGCTGGGCATCCATTTCTTGAAAAAGCATTAGCGCATATCATTGAAAACTTAAAGCATAATAAATATCCTTTTGACGTGCACCTCATGACAGGACCTACAGCGTACACAAAAGGTATTCAAGAAGCACTTAGGTCAGCACCTTCTACCAGTTATAAACAGCTTGGTACAGACTACGAAAAGAAAGTAATGTTTAGCTACCCAATGAGTAAAACGGTATTATATGGTTTCAGAAGAAAAAATCATTGGAGAACATTAGCCGAATCCACACCTGTTTTAAAAGCTGAAGAAGAGTTTGAATTAGCTTAATAGTTCATATAATCATCAAAGATATAGCCATAAAAAAGGGAGCTTTTCAGATAGAAAAGCTCCCTTCATTTTTTTATATTGATTTCATCTCCTTGATTTTCTATTTTCTTCAAGATGTGCTCTATATGATTGCATACTTCCCCATTCTTCTATTATCAAGTCATATATTTTTGGTGATAGCTCTTTTAGAAGTACAGTATTGTCATTTTCAAAATTTTCCCAAAACATCATATACTTCTGATGATTTTTTTCTCGTAAATCATAGTTCGCTTTAAAGATATTATAACTGCCAAAAGGTTTGATTCTCATCTCATACATCAAGGAGTCTGAAGCAATCAGTTCATTTTGAGTTGCGTTTTTTCTTAATAATTCACTAAACGATCTATTACGTTTAGAAAAATCTTGTCGCTCGTTATAAAACTCTTTGAAGCTTTCAAAGCTCCCATACTTTTCAACAATTTTTTCATAACTCGTAAAGCGTATTTGAGTATAGCCTTCGTTTACTAAAAACTCTTCGTAGGCTTGTTGATCCAAATTAATTTTCTCATTACAGGCAAATGAAAAAAGTAATAGATAAAGAGATAGTTTAAATAGTTTCATTGTTAGGAAAGTTTAATGGCTAACATCTAGCCATGAATATAGTATAGCTATTTTAAATGTAGATTTAACTTAAACTTATTTAATTTTATTTATAATTCAACAACACTATGATACAACTCTTTACAAACTAGCTCTAATACAATCAATTATACTTTATTTAAAATTATTCTAAATAATTTGTAAATGTTAATATTAATCATTTACATTTGTGGTGTTATTTATAATAAGTTTAAATAAATATAGTGAAACAGCTTAAATTATTACTTTTTACTCTACTGCCAGTACTTACTTTTGCTCAAACAGGAAATATTAAAGGTTCTATTTCGTTTGAAAAAGAAGCTGCTATTGGAGGTTATGTAAAATTAGAAAACACCAACTTCCAAACTGTTGTAAGCAATGATGGCTCTTTCAAATTGAAAAATATACCTTATGGAGAGTATCGACTTCTAGCATCTTTTGTGGGTGCTCAAGAGTACACTCAAGTTATACTTTTGAATAAACCACAACTGAACATAAACATAGATTTACAAGCAAGTATAGATGAACTTTCTACAGTAACAGTAGTCGGTAAATCTGAAGCACAACTAAAGAAAGAAGAATCAATCAAAATCGAAAGTATTCAGATTGGTAAAGTAGTAGGGCAAGTAAAAGACATTAGCCATGCTATTGATCGAATGACTGGAGTAAGAGTTCAAAGTTCTGGCTCGATGGGTGATCGAGCTCAAATTTCATTGAATGGATTAACAGGTTATGCTGTCCGTACTTATAAAGATGGAATGCCATTTGAGTTTCTGTATCCTTCATTATCTCTAACCAACATTCCTTTAGTAAACCTTAAACGTATTGATGTCTATAAAGGCGTCGTCCCTGTAGAAGTTGGTAGTGATGCTATGGCTGGAGCTGTAAACTTAGTTTCTGACTATAAAGATTTTAACTTCTTCAATACATCTTATTCTATTGGTTCATTCAATACACATCAGTTTAGTGCTACAAATAATTATGTAAGCAATAATGGCCTTATTTTTAATACCACGGTAGCCTATAATTATTCAGCTAATAATTATAAAATGACAGCCGATGTGTATGATCCAAACACCTATACAGAAGAAGAAAAGGAAATTGAACGATTTCACGATGCTTATCAGCTATTTTACACTGATCTTTCCTTAGTGGTAAAGTCAAAGTCTTGGGCTGATTTATTTAAACTACAGCTCAACTACTCAGATGTTTACAAAGAAGCTCAAAATGGAGTTATTCTTGGCAATACACCTTATGGTGAAGCTTTCTACGAGTCTGACAACTATAACTTCAATATATTATATCAAAAAAAGCTCACAGATAAGTTAAAACTGAATAATGACTTCGTATATGCCCACGAAAAACTATTCACACATGATACCTCTGTTTATGTCTATAGTTGGGAAGGGAAGGTTGTCGATATTGACCCTGAGAGAAAAGCTGGAGAAATCATTGATGAACCGATATTGTCCAGAAGATTTACAAATAGTATAGTAGACCGCTTTAGCCTCCAATACCAACTTTCTGATCATGATCTTTTCTCAATTTCGTTGTTATATGCCGATCAAAGTATTCATGGCAGAGATGAGATGAAGCCCATAGAGGAAGACCCACTTCAAGACACCCAATCTTTACTCAAAAATATCAGTGGTATTGAATATACCCGAAAGCTATTCAATGAACGATTAAAGTTACAGTTAGCGGGAAAACACTACTACTATAAACTAGAAGGTATAGATCTTTTAGAAAAAAAAGTACTGGAAGAAAATGATTACTATGGGTACTACGGAACCTTAAAATATCAGATAACTGATCAATTTTTTGTTAGATCTTCTTACGAAAAAGGAGTTCGCATCCCAAACCTATACGAAGTATTTGGTAATGGATTAAACGTAGTACCTAATGGAAACTTGGAACCAGAAAAAAGTGATAACCTTAATTTGGGTATCAACTACAAAAAAGTTATTTCAGACGCCTTTAGTTTCGCATTTGACCTAAGTGCTTTTATCAGAGACCAAAAGGATCTGATATACCTTATCCCTGATCGAGACATTAGCAACTATGAAAATCAGAGAGGAGTTGAAGTTAAAGGTACTGAAACAGAACTGACCATCAACTTTTTGAAGAAGTTCAGATATTCTGCAAATCTTACCAAGATGCAAATTCTGATTTCAGAGATCAATGACGGTAATATTTCAAATAATTGGGAAGTAGGACAACCTTTCCAAAATAGACCGACATTCTTTACCAATCAAAACCTTGAGTTTAGAGAAGAGGGGCTTATTAATAAAGAAGATAAACTTAGGCTTTTTATCAACTACAAATTTGTAGATACTTTCAACTACCTAAGAGAAGGAAAAATTAGAAACGATGACAACTGGGTACCGACCCAACATCGAGTAGATATTGGCATAAGCTATACCTACAATAGGTTTAATTATACAGCTAATATTTACAATCTGCTAGACGGTGAATTATATGACTTGTATAGTGTCCCGAGACCTGGCAGAAACTTCAATTTCAGAATTGCATACAACTTGAATAATTACTAAGCATAAAACCAATATTTTAAAAATGAGACTTTATAAAAATATCCTTTTTGCAGCAGCTCTTGGGTTAGCAATCACTTCATGTGAAGAAACAGAAGACAATGGTGGCAACATGACTCCTGAGGTTGATTACAAAACAGAAGGTTATGTAGTTGGATCAATTTCAACGGACAATTACTTTGCAGGATATGTTGAAGAAATGCCTACGGGTAATATTAAAGCTACTGATTTTGCATCTTTTGGTAGATTCAGAATTCAAAAAGCAATAAACGGAGTTATGTTTGGCCCTGATACAGACTTAGAAACAAATAAGTTTGTAAAATATGTCATCGATAAGAACTCAAATGAAGTTGAACGTATTGGTGAAATTGCATTGCCCGAGTATGCCAATGGTGTTGCTATTATCAATGAAACTACAGGTTTACTTTCAAACTCTTCTGATAAAGAAATCTTGATTTTCAACCCAACTACTATGCAAGTAACTGGCGAAATCGATATGTCTGCAGCAGAAGATAGAGAAGGCTTTGACTCAAATGGATATACATCTTTGCTTTACAATGAAAAAGTTGGAAAAATATATGCGGTTAACTATGCCGACATTGCTGCAACTGGACAGTTCTACGATGCAGAAGAAGTAAGAGTAGAAGTAATTGATGCAACAACATTAATACATGAGAAAACAATTGACCATCCGAATGCAGAATATGCTGTTTTCAGAGGAAATACTCATGAAGTCATTGACGAAGAAGGAAATACGTATTTAGTGGCTCAAGGTCAATATGGTTTAGATGGTATGGTAGGTGCAAATGCTCCTGCGGGTTCAAGACCTCAAATTTTGAAAATCAATACAAACTCAGAATTTGACACAGACTATGCTTTCAACCCAATTGATGCAGTAGGCTATGCAAACAACTTTTTCCAAATGTTCACCACTTTGATCTATGCAGGAAATAATAAAGCATATGGTATAGGTACTGCAAAAGCAGATTATACTGATACAGAAATGATTGACCTACTCACAAAACTTGGGCTTGGTACTATCACATCAGAAGAATATGGAAAACTAATACAATTGGTATTGTATAGCGAAACTTCTAAACTGATGGAAGTTGACTTAACTACAAAACAAGTAACAGAGGTAGCAGGAACACCGTACACTGCAGGTTTCTCTTACCCTATGTTATACCTTTATGATGATAAATTATACCATCAAGTAACTAGCCCTAGTACAGGTGAAAATGCTTTCTATGAGCTTGATTTGAATACAATGTCTAACAAACAACAATTCAATGTTGTAGAAGGCGGCTTTGCATATCAATTCATCGACTTGAAACATGGATTCTAAACCATAAAGAATTCATACCTCAACTGCTGTTCTATTGATTATTTTACCATTCAATAGTTCAGCAGTTTATCCATTTTATTTAATTAGCTACTACTCTCAATACATAAAACACTATGTTGAAAGGCGCTGCAAAACATCAAAAAGACTGGTATGGGAAATGGCACACTTGGGCTGGAATAACTGCTGGTTTTGTCTTAATCATTGTCAGTCTTACAGGCTCATTGTTAGTTTTTGAAGAAGAACTAGATGTATGGTTCTACCAAGAACAATTTCATTTTCCTCACCAAAAAGGAGATGCGAAGCTCTCATTTCAGCAAGTGATGGATAAACTGAAAAAGGAATACCCTACACACGATTTACATGGGCTTTTTGCTTGGGAAACTAGAAATGATGCATACATCGCTTATGGACACCCAGAAGGAAAGGATATCCATTTACAATATATCATAAACCCTTATACAGCTGAGGTAACTGCAGAAAGAGAATACCATAAAACAGTGATGGGCTTTATTCGTAATCTTCATCGTACATTGCTCATCCCCGAAGTTGGAAAATATTTAGTTGGTATAAGTTCTCTGATTTGTACTATCCTAATGATAACGGGACTTCGTTTATGGATTCCGAAAAAGTGGAAAAATGTAAAAGCTAGACTAGGTATTAAATGGGGAGCTAGTTCCAAAAGAGTAAATTTCGATTTGCATAACACCCTAGGCTTCTATTTCTCACCAATGATTACACTAATTTCTATTACAGGTGTCGTCATAACATTCTCCCAATTTGTATTCTTATTCCTGTTTTTATTGAGTTTTCAATCACCTCAATCTATCGCTTCAATTCTTGATCAAAAATCAAATTATTATGAAGGAGCGAAACCATTATCAGTCAATCAATTACAAGAGATTGCAGAATCTCAATTAGACAATTCAGTACTATTAGGCTTTAACACACCTCATGATTCAATAGGAACTTATAGTATGAATGTCTGGAGTCCTAGTGCTTCAGAAGTAGGAAACAGATCAATCTTTTGGCTAGATCAATATTCTGGAGAAGTCGTTTACAGTAGTGAAAAGAAAGAACTTATGTTAGGGAAAATGTACCTAAACTGGGTAACGCCTATTCATTATGGTACTTTCGGAGGTTTGCCTACCCGAATCTTAGCCTTGATTGCATCACTTATCTGCGCGACACTATTCATTACGGGTTTTATTATTTGGCTTCCGAGATGGCGAAAAGGGAAGAATAAAAAAGTCAAACAATCTAAATCAAAAGTCTCACCTCAAAAAGTAGTAGAAGCATGAATCAGTATAAATTAGGACTAAAGTATGGGCTCATTTTTATGCTAATAGCCGCAAGTATGGGATTTTTGTATGGACTACTCTCTGGCGTTATTTTACAGCCAATGTTTTTTGCGGTTGTTATTGTTGGGGTTTTTGTCTCAATAAATTTTAGCATATCATTAGTATCCATAATTCCATGGATTATCATGAGGCTTTCACGTAAAAAAGCACATCTTTTGCAACGTTATATATCTATATCGTTAGCCTTCTTTACGGTATTCTTTCCCATATTTATTTTCTTGAAACTCTTTCCTATCAATATCTTTTGATAAGTACTAGGACAAATGATTTCGAGTATTCTATTCGAAGAGATAACGAAGTGATCTTAGAATTAAGAAATGAAAATTAGAGTCTTCAGACTCGAAAATCTACTAAAATGTCGAGTCTGGAGAACTGCGTCCGCCTCTGTATCCATTTATGAGTTCTTAGAGCAACTCTAAGAACAGTAAAATTTTATCTCGAAAACATTTGTCCTAGTACCTAATCTCATTAAAAATAAAAAGGGAGCCTTTCTATCTGAAAAGCTCCCTTCATCTCTTTATGCTAATTGCTTTCTTTTTTTCTTTTTCTTCAACTTATTCACCCAAATAATAATACCTGTAATTGGCAAACTTGTGGCAATAAGACAAGAAATAAAGTACAATAACTTTGAGAAACCACTAAAAACATAACCTAAGTGTATCGCCTTGAATAAGCTCATAACTTTTGCCCCAAAATCTTTATTCTTAAAAAGATCTGCTTTTAGTAATTCTCCTTGTGTATCGTAATATAATTGATCAGTGAAAGGTACACTGAAGAATGATGCTCTATTGGTTTTTCGAACACTTACGTAAGGTGCTTTTTTAGAAGGAAAAGATAATTGAACATCTCCTTCATAATCCAATTCTTGATTAGCCTTTTCTAAGATCTCTTCGTAAGCAATGGTCATAACTGCCTTACTTTCTTGAGGCTTTACTTTTGGCTTTCCGCCTCGTGACATTTTCTCCTTACCTGTAAGTGTTTTTACGACTCCAGTTCTATACCAATCGAAAGACCAGAAAGGTCCAGTAATGGCCATAATCAGAATAAGAATCAAACTATAGAAACCTAAAACATTATGAAGATCATAGTTGATACGCTTCCAACCTGCATTCTTTTTAAAAGTAAGTCCTTGTTTGATCTGCTTCCACTTCTTAGGCAACCAAAGTACAAAACCCGTTAAAGAGATCAGAATGAAAATAATAGTAGACCAACCTACAATAGGTCTTCCGATATCCCAGCCTAAAAGAAGGTGACGGTGAAGCATCATGAGCGTAGTCATGCTTTTAGCTACTTTAGGGTTAGGACTACCTAAAGTTTCTCCAGAATGCTGATCAACATAATACATTCCTCCTACTCTACGTCGTCTTTCTTTGCTATTTTTTGCTTCTTCTATTTCTTCTTTTGTTGCAATATTGAACAAGTAAGCCATTTCATTATCAGCAGGGATTTTTACTGAAAATACAGTTTCGTTATTGGTGTAATTTCCAAGAAGTTTGTCAATGGTTTTAACTGGTGCTTCTGTTGATTGAACAGTGGCTACTTTACGATCGAAGAATGCTTTAATCTCTGCCTCGTAGGTATAGATAGTACCCGAAAAACAGACCACAACCAATACAAGACTTGTAGCTATTCCTAACCACAGGTGTAAGTCTGCACACAGTTGTTTGAATGTATATTTTTTCATGGTTAATCTTTATGTGTTTTTACTTGTGAAATGCAGAAGCTTCTTTTTAAGACTGAGTTTTTGCTGATTTTCAGTCTTAAAAAGAAGCTAGTAAATCTTTATTTTGTTAAATATAGCGATTATCTATAAATACCTTGAATAAAAACATTTCCTCCATCAAGCTCTAAACCTTGAGAAAAGGCATCAGGACTTGTTGAATTGATGTCAAACTCATAAACCCAAGAGTCTGCTGTACCCGGAGAAATTGCCATATAGAAATAGCCATTATCTGTTACTCCATTTTGGTAGCTAAATAGATTTGAATGCGGTACGTTTAGCTCTACTGCTGTATTTGATTTCAAATCAATTCGAGCAACACTCCAATCTTCGTTATTTTCTCCGTGCATCACAGGAACATAACCAATTCCGTTTCCTACAGCAAACCAACCTACGGCACTAATATCATCACTTAACTCAGCATTCAAGTTAAACACATATTCTTCATCATACTTTCCATCTTTCATACGCGTGATAACCGTTTGAGAAGCTGGTGTTTTATCTGTATTAAATCCAAAACGAGTGGTTCCATTCAATTGGTAAACATATCCGTCTACTTTGTACATAGAAGGCGCTCTATAACCATAAGTATGTCCAGCGTATCCTTCATGATGAATCACACTGATTTCATCCATTTCTGGGTAATTCAAAACAACAGTTTCCAAACCAGAAGCTCTTAACTCATCATCTACATCATCAATTCTACGAGCTGCTCCAAAATAGATTTTACCATCCAAAATCGTTGGCGAATCTACTCTATAAATGTAAGCATTCTCTGCTGCTGATTGAGGAGTAGTTGGGATCGTGATATTTTCAACACTAGCAACAATCTTAAGATCAGGAATAGAAACAGAAACTACACTAAGTTTATACTTTCCGTCATTGGCATCTAACTCAGGATAATACAATAATAATAAATCATCTACCAATCTGATTCTTGGGTGAGTTCCTACATGTCCACTCACATCTATCTCACTAATTTGCTTATGCTCACCATTATCTTGAACTATAAACTGGGTGATAAAACCCGTACCATAATTCAACACATATATATAGCCATTTTCACCTACTACACGAGCAGAAACTCCACCTCCAATTTCAGTACCATTTCCTTGGAAAGTAAGCTCTCCTGTTGTCAAATCTTCGGCTGTGGCCATATAATAAGACTTTGGCTCTCCAGAAACTTCTGCTGCTACTGTAAATAATTCTGTATTTGGATTTTCTGTGCTTGGATTTTCTGAATCTGTATCGTTTTTGTCTTCACAACTCATTAACCCCATTACTGAGATCATAGCTGATAAGCCTAGTAGTTTAAAATTCGTTTTCATGATATTCTGAAGTTGTTTATAATATGTTATAGTTTAATTTGAAGTAAACGCCTCTTCCTGGTCTTTGTACACCATAGTTATCAAATACTTGGGTATTCATGATATTTCGGACATCTACATTCAATGCAATTTTTCGATTTGGAAACTTGTACCCCACTCCTAGATTATGAACGGTTTGAGTAGGAATTACAGCCTTGTTATTATTTCCTAGAGCTTCCCAGTCTAAGAAGAATTCATGCACATAGTTATAGCTCCAGTTGATAGAAAAACCATCATCTTGTTTCAAGAAATTTGGGATTTCATATCTCACTCTGTTACTCATTTGGAAGTAAGGAACATTTCTCAGACGGTTGTTGTAATAGATGTTTTTATAGCCATTTGCATCGTACTCCATCTTGTTTCTAGCATCCAGATACGAAAGCGTGAAATCTAGAAATAGTCGATTCATAAAGCTATACGAAACTTCTGTATCCCAACCTTTACTGATTGCCTTACCCACATTTTCATAAACCATCGCTTCTTCGGTAGTTCCTTTACCACTTAAAGCCAAAAGAATTTGATCTTTCGTGTCTCTGTAAAAGAAGTTATTATTCCACGAAAGCTTATGCTCTCCCATGTAAAATGGACCTAAATTAAAACCTGCATTGATATTAAAACTTTGCTCAGGTTTCAAGTTGTAAGAAGCTTCTAAATTGTCTGCTACATTACCGAATACTTCATTTACCTCTGGCATTCGAACAGCCTGTTCTACTGAAGAGGTTAGCATAAAATAATTGGTAAGGGCAAAAGAAGTTGCGGCACCGTAACCCCAAGCTTGGTCTGTTTTTGAAAACACATAAGGCTCCCACTGTCCTTTGATCTTCTCGGCATCCTCTACATCTACTCGATAGCTAAAATGCTTTGCGAAGATAGAAGTTTTCCAACGTCCTTCGAAAGCCTCATTCTGTAAGTTGAAGCCTAGATTTTGTTTTGAAATTCTTTGTTCACCAATCAGATCTTGTCGGCTAGTTTCTGCCAATGGATCATTGGTATACTGACGAGAATCGGTATAAACATAATTGACTCCAAACTGTGTATTTTCACTTATATTATAATTCAAATTTGCTCTGCTAACCAAGGTATTTATTTCATCCAATTGAAGTGTGGCAGCTCCTCTTTCTCCAGGAGTTTGGTCTGTTCTTCGTACCTCACCGTACCAATTGTATCTGTTAGTTGTAGTATCTACAGTATGACGCTGCATCATGGTATAAGATGCAAAAGCAGTCGCGTCTAAACCTTTCAGAATAAAGTCTTTTTTCTTGTAAGAAGCACTTGGCGTAAAGTTGGATTGTGTGTAATGTCTTTCTCCGTAAGGAACATCCATTGTTGCCCCATGCTGGATTTCTTTATACATATCCGTGTATAGCATTCCTACATAAAATTGATCTGCCCACCATTTCTGAGTAAAACCCAAATCAATTTTTGGAGCATAAGAATAAAAGGCATCATTAAATCTTTCGACTTTCATCCCTCTGTGAACTGTTCCATCTGGGTCTGAAACCGCAATGTTATCACCCCAAACTTTGTAGTTGTTATCGGAGTAATTATAAAACATCGAGCCTTTTACACTAAATCCACTTTTAGCATCTCTCCACATTCCATTCAATACTGCTTCATGAGTATTGAAACTTCCTACAGAATAGGAAAAATCTAAAGCTGTATCTACATTTTCTTTAGTGACTACATTGATTGCTCCTCCGAGTGCATCACTGCCCAAATAAGCAGGTACAACACCTTTGTAAACCTCTACTCTATCTATCAGATTTACAGGAATATTACTAATCGAATAAGCTCTCCCGAAGTATTCCATCGGTATTCCATCAAGGAAAAAGCGAATTGAGTTTCCCCCTAGTCCATTGATATTGTAGTTAGCAGTAGAACCTAACCCTCCAGACTGTCTCACTCTGATTCCTGAAGAATGATCTAATAAATCATTCATCTGTACCGACTGAGTTTCTAGTTGTCCCATCTCTACTACTTGAGCAGAATAACCTTGTGATTTAATTTTTGAGGCTTCTGAAGCTCCTTCTACAACCACTTCTTCAAGGCTTACTGCTGCTTCTTCCAATTCAAAGATAACCTCCTTATTTGAATTGGAGCTAACAGAGAGGGTAACATCTTCAAAACCTATACAAGAAGCTGTGAGTGCAATCGTATTCTTTGAAAGATTTTTAATGATATATTTTCCTTCAAAGTCAGTGGTTACACCTTTTGAAGCTGAATCAATAATTACCGTTGCATAGGGTATAGCTTCTTTTGTATCCTTTCTTACAACTTTTCCTTTTACTGTAAAACTACCATTCTGTGCGAATGATACCTGAACAGAAAAGATCGTGCAGAATAAAGTTACAATTGTAACAAAAAAGAAATATAGTGAAGCCTGTCTGTACACCTTTATTTAGATTAATTTTAAATACAGGACAAATATATACCTTTATTTAGATTGATTCCAAATATTAACAATAGTTTTGATATTAAAGAGTTAATAAAATTGAATGTGAATTAATTTAATATACAACTAAAAAAAGCGACCTTCAACATCTATCTTGAAGGTCGCTTTTTATGTATAGTAAAATGAAAGTCTAGCTAGCTAATCGGCTTGCTTGTTCCGTTGGCCAAATCTCTTCCACCCACTCAGGATGATCTACAAATGGGTTTCTATTGTTTTGCCATTTATAGATAGCCTCGTTTCTTTTGATTTCTTTATCACTTACAGGGTCATTGTAATGCCACTTCAAAAGCAAGTCTAGTTGCCAATCTTCAAATACTTGATCAGAAGTTCCATTCAATACAGCATCTGCTTGACTTGAGTTTTTATCCCAGTTCGCAATTTGATCTTGGTAACGAGTAGCCATATAGAAATAGATACGAGCAAAATCTCCTTTATACTCATCAATCGGTTCAAATACAGTCGAGCTATAACCATTCGTATTGTTTGAGCCCAATTGACCACCATTTTCAGACACCCAAGAAGCTGAACTTACCTCTCCGTACGGATAATTACTTCTTCTTGAATTTACGTAACTGTCTGTCGGAACAATATGTACTAAGTCTGTGTACATTGGGTAGTTTTTCCCTCCAAACCAACTTGTAGGGAAACTGTGCTCACGGTTGTAACATCCGTTTTCATAGCCTGGAGTATTACCACATTGGTTTGTGCCAAATTCATATTCGTAAGTAAACTCGCCTTCTAAACTGTACGAATACATATCCCAAACTTTGTTTGAATCATCTTCTCTTGCATCAGACTCATAGAATGCATCCCAAAGGTCTCCGTAAGAAAGTACCGTAGTATTTGATGAGATGATTTGGTGTAATGCTGTTTTTAAAGCATAGCCTGTTTTTCCTTCTGCTGATCCGTAATAAGAACCTGGGTCAACTGGTGTTCCATCATCTGGTTTACCATTTGTAATGACAATATTGTCAATTTCAAGTTTGGTACTTTGTACATCGCTTCCTTTATAAACAAAAGCGATATTTGCATTGCCAGCATACTGAGATAGGTCAATTAGAGAAGTTTCCCATTGCCAAAAATCACCATTAGCATCACCAATATTTGTAGGAAGATTTACTTGGTCTGTAATATCTACCCAATTTGCCGCTTCCAAGTCTTGACCGTTGAAATCTTTAGAGATCATCAGACGCATAACATCAGTATGACCATCTACCATAAAGCCAACTGCCATGTTGAATTGTAGGTATAAATTGTTTCCATTCACTTGAGGAAGAATCAACCAACCTTCAGATTCAGCATCTCCAGAATTATATGGGCTGAAAGCTACGTAATGTCCCGCTTTACTTTCTTTTACCCACTTCGTATTTCCTTTTGTATTGATGTTTAACCAACCTTCTTGGTTAACCTCTCCATCTGTCCAAGTATCGAAGTTTTCAGAAAACACAACATTACCATCCTCAGGGTCTGGGTCTGTTACAGAACCTCCAGTAATATCATCTAGGCTATTGATGTACAATTGTGGCGTACCATTAAAAGATGATACAATCACGATCATATCTAACGCTCCACTAGGGATTTTTTCTCCTGCAAAATCAGAATATCCACTTGTTCTTAATACCACATCGCTAGCTGAAGTACCATCGTTAAAGTAACGGTTTTGCGTAGTTTGGTTTTCAGCATCAGCAAATGTTTTTCCTTTATCGCTACTTGCTACTTCAATGTTTGTAATATGAACCAAGTGTCCTAAGTAATCGCTTAAGTTAGACTGAAGTTCAGAAACTGTTGCTGTTTTAATTTGAAGCTCTTTCACTGCTCCCAACTGAATCATTTCTTTCATCATTGGAAGCGGAATACGCCCTGCCGCAGGTGCATTATTGTAAATTGAAGGAATACCAAGTTGTTTATTTCCACCATACGAGCCTACGACAAGTTGCCCACAGTTTACAGCAATTTCTTGTCCTAGTTTGTAGCTATTGTATAATGAATTTGCGTCTACACGCATTAATATTCCTCCAGTTTCATCTTGGATGTAAAGCTCTTTATAAATGTTTCCTGCTTGATCAGATGAAATCACTTGACCAACAATGACGGCATTGTCAGGAATGCTTACGGTATCTGAATCTGATTTACCTTCATGAAGTGCTTTCAATTCTGCGATGGTGATTGTGGCAGTACCATCAGGAAAATCAGAAGGTTCTTCGAAGTTTGGATTATCAAAGTCTTGATCTACACAAGCAATAAAAAGAGGTAAACTGAGAAGCCAGATGATCAGTTGACTTTTTAATTTACTTAAAAACATGGACAGCTTTGGTTTGATAGTTATAATTGAAGCTTTGCGATTTGAAAGCCCACGATTTAGAAACCGTGGGCTTTAATTTTTATATGAATTATGGTAATTCAGTTTCTCCGTCTAATGAATACTTAGAAGCTCCTTTATGACCAGGAATACCGAAGTATGCTTCAAAGTTTCCGTAAATCCATACTTGAGAGCCAAAGCTTTGAGGATGATCACCTAATGCATCTCTTACTGCACCTTTTGGTAACTGGACTGGAATACACTTAGAAATGTCTGCTTCGTTCGCATTTGTTGCAATCGCAATATTCGTTACACTTTCTTGCGTACCATCTGTATTCATGTTTGACCCACTTGTATAATAACCTACAATGTAACCCACAACATAACCAGAACCAGTATTGTCAGCAATCACTTCTTCTACTGTATATGGATCACCAAGATCACCTTTTTCTGGATCAGTTGGCTCTTCTCCACCATTGTCAGTATCTGCTTCAGTAGCTTCTACAGTGATCACTTCCCAGCTCATTGCTTCACTTTCTGAAGACTTATAAACAAATGCCACATACATCTGACCTTCTGCTACAAATTCTGTTTTTGTTTGACCTGAAGTTACACGATCAGCTTTTGTAGCCAATGCTGTCCAAGTTGCTGAAGAAGGATCTCCAGTACCTGTATAATCCGTAGAACCTAGAACTTGTACATCGTCAGTTGAAGTAAGGTAGTTCATTGACTCTGTTACTGCCAATACTGGGTCAGTCAATGAAGAGAAATCAACTTGGCTTGTAGAAATCATCCAAGCCTCAGTAGCTCCTTTTTGGTAAGCATTGATTGTCGCTTTTTGAGATTCTGCTGCCCAAAACTCTTGAGAAGCGATCACATTGTAAGTACGGAAATCAATTGTTGTATTTGTTAAGTCTGTTCCTGCAATAGCCACTAACTCACCTTGGAAAGTTTCAACTTCTTCTTCCTCTTCAGTTTCTCCGTCCAATGAGAATGCACTTACACTTTTCAAACCATCTACACCATAGTATGCTTCCAAGTCACCTTTCAACCACACCATTTGACCTAACATATCTGGATTATCCGCAATGTTAAGATTCTCTCTTACAAATCCGCCAGGCAATTGAACTGGAATTACTTTCAATTCATTAGTTTCACCTGCTACATCTGCAATGGCTATATTAGAATTCAATGCACCTTCTGTTGTTGCATGTAAAGTATTGTTGTTGAAGAATCCGACAATGTATCCTTTCACCCACTTGTCTTGTGTATCTTGATTTTCTTTTGCTGCTGCAATATTGTATGCACTTGCAAGTGTACCTTCACCTTCTGCTGGTAGCAAACTGTTAGGGTCATTGAATCTTTCGCCTGTCAATTCCACACCTTCCAAGTCATTCAAGATGATTTGAAGCGTTCCATTGAACTGTGTAAGAATACCACTTACCGAACCACTTCCTTCTGCTAGTGTCTCCCCTTTGAATGCAGCATAGCTTGACGTACGTACAATGATTGTTTCACCTGATTCTGTGATTAGCGTACGGTTTGTGTTCTCGTCACCCGCATAAGTCTGTCCAAGTTCAGACTCTGTAAACATTACATTCGTTACTTTTACCCAAGTAGCATTGTAAGCCTCATCGTCAAAGTTTTCACCCAACTCAATCTCGATAGCCTCTGGCATTTGAAGGCTTTCACCTTTTGTGATGTGGTTCGCAATTGAATCCTCTTCCAATCTACCGAAGCTTCCTTCAAACACTCCTCCAAGTTGGATTTGTGTTCCGTAGTTACCCATATACATGCCTTTCGCATTGATATAGATTTTTTGACCTAATGGATAATCACCATAAAGGTTATTCTTGTTCAAACGAACTTGAATACCACCTGTATTATCTTGGATATAGATTTCTCTGTAGTGGTTTCCAGACTCGTCTGAAGAAACTACTGTTCCCTCAATAATTACTTCATCTGTGATTTCAAACAAATCAGGATTACCTGCTTCTGTGTAAATTTCTTTTAGCTCAATGATACTGTGAGAAACTTCTACTTCAGGAGTTTCTGGATTATCAATATCATCGTCAATCAGAGGATTGTCATCATGATTACACGCTGAAAATGTAAGCGCTAAAAGCAATGTGATTGCCAAGCCTTTCAGAAAAAATACTTGCTTTTTCATCTTGTTAGATAAGTCAAATTTTGTTTAAATGTATGTGCGAATGTTATGCTAGAAGCTTAGACTAAGGTTCGTGAACACACGAATACCTTGAGCATAGAAATATCTGTTTGCAAACTTTTCAGGATTCCCTTCTTGGAAGTCGAAACGATACTGCTGGAAACCTGTGGTTACAATGTTTTCGTTATTCAATGCATTGTTGACATTCAGGTTTAGTCTGATGAAGTAGTCACCTACTTTCCAACTTTTACCAGCAAACACATCAAGTGTAAAGGCTCCATCTAATCGTTCTTGATGTAGAATAGCTGCTCTTTTTTGTGCTTGTACTTCTGGTGAATCTATTGAAGGAATACTATTGATTGCTCTTTCTGTGTATCGAGCAGGGTTAAGCGTCACGTATCTGTCAGCTAGGTAGTTGGCTGAAAATCCGATGTTCCAATATCTTTTTGACCAGTACTCCAACCCTAATGAGAAGGCTGTCTCAGGTGTTCCTCCTACATGCATTCCACTGAAATAGACTGTCTCATCTGAAAGTTGCTCTGCACTGTTATCTACAGTAGTAGTTGCAAGTGGATTACTGATGTATGTATAACTTGCTAGTGTACCCGCTCCTATTACTTTCAGCTCTTCAGTGATTTGGTACTCTATACCAAGCTCTATTCCTTTGTGTTCTTGTCCCATACCTGTTAGGGCATAGTTTACAAAAGCATTATGGGAGTCGTCGAAGTAACTGACCACCTTGGTCATATCATTGATCTGCGTATAGAAACCAGATAATCTCAGTTTAAAGTCTTCACCTCTGTAATAGTAATTAGCATCTGCTGAAATGACATTTGATGAGACTAAGTTATCTAGCGTTTGATTTCTCGTTCTTATAGAAACAAATGCATCTCTAAGCCATGGTGCTTGAGTATAATATGTTGCATTTGCTGTCAGTACATTTCTACCGTTTAAGAAATATTCTCCACCAAACTTGACTCCATAATCAAAGAAGTTCAGTACATCAGACTTTCCGTATGAATTTTCAGGGAAAAGACCTTTCTGACGGTTTCCGTAACGGTACATCGATGTCGTTGTCAAACTTCCGCCCAAGTAGTAAGAACCTTTATTGAAACTTCTTGAGATGTTTGCCCAATAATTCAGTTTGTTGATAACAGCATCGTAATCATGTCCAATACGATCTCCTTCAGTCTTGATATTTGTGTCTGCCAACAAATCATTTTCTGCTTTTGATGGGTCTACAAAATCACGGTCTGCGAAGTTATCAATGTCTACATAATAATCAGCACCTAACAAATCATCTACTGTATTGTAGTTATTTCCTAGATAGAATTCGTATTGAACGCCTGTTGTCAATTGCCAGTTTTTGCCAAAATCCCAAATTAGAGTAGGATTGAATTCAAAGTTTTGAATATCATTCTGACGTTTTTCTATGAAGTATCTTGATCTCAAACCAGTGATTGTGCCATCACCATCAGGATTTGTTTCTTCACTTCCGTAGTTTACTCGGTATAATTCATCCCAATCCAAAAGACCGAATGAAGAAGACTGCCATAGTTCTGTCAGCATATCTCCTGCTGCCGTATTTCCTTGGTCGTACTGGTAAGATGGTAGATTTCGGTAGTAATCAGGACGAGGGTCGTTTGCATCGTACCAATTAAGGGCTGTATTCGATTCTTTTCCGAAGCTATAGCCAACAGCTGTTTTCAATTTCAAATTATCTTGAATCGTCAATTCATCATTTAAGATAATCTGAGGAAGCATACTGCTTTTCATTCGGCTATTTCTTTTCTCTCCATTCTGATAGCCCCAATAAGTGTTGTAAAGGTTGTTACCTTTTAGGTCATATACTTCTTGTACCATTGGGTTTTGCTGACCACGCTCATATGGCGCAACAAAAGCGGTAAGGTACATGCTATGGTTTTTCGAGAATTGTTTTTCAAGACCAAAATAGGCAGCATAGGCATCGTATGAAGTTCCATCTACATAACCTTCTTGCGCCCATCTTCTTGAAGCAGAAGCTGTAAACGCCCAACCGTTATCTGACATCCCCGAAGAATATGTCAACATAAAACGATTGTTATAGCTAGAATTACTGATCGAGTAACTGGCTCTCAAGCCTGCACGTTGTAAAGAAGGCTTTGTGATGATATTTGTAGAACCTCCAATATTTCCGAACGTGAAATCTACTGGAGCCATATTGAACACACTTTCCTTATTTCTGCTGATATCATTCAATCCTCCAAATGTAGACCATGAAGCATAACCTTTTTCTGGGTGAGCCATGTTTACGCCATCAAAATATACATTTGTATAAGTGGATTGATAACCTCTTTGTCTAAACCAATACGGTCCCCAAGCGTATCCGGCCAAACTGCTATAAGCATCTCCTGTTGAAAACAAAAGACCCGGTGTTGACTGGCTATCTCCATCTTCAGCATCCAATTCTGTTAGAGAAAGAACAATTGTACCAGCATCTTCGTGAATAGGTTTCAGTTTGATTATCATTCCATTCTTCAACACCTGTTTCACTGTTTGATAGTGATCAACCGCAACCGAAACTATTGATTGCTCAGAAACTTGGCTCGATGGAATTTGAAATTGTCCATTCAAATCTGTCTCAAATGTATATCCGTCCACAAGGATACTGACCTTGACAGCTGGTTTTTGTGTATCTGCAAATACAATTTTCCCACTGACAATTTCCCCTTCGATTTGTGCAGACGCAATACTACAAATGCCAAAAAATAGCATTAGTGCAGTAATAAACCGATTCATAAAAAAAGCTTAATGATTTAAAAATTGATTATTAGTTGTTTATAGCGAAGTTGACTCCTGTTTTTTCACTAGGTAAATCACGACAGGAAAGTGGTCTGAATATCCGCCAGCATATCCTCCACCTGCATACGTTCTGAAAGGATAGCCCTTGTATCGACCATTCTGATTTTTCAATTCCTCAAAATTGCAAATCTCAGCTTTGTAGAAACGTAAACCTTCTTCATTCTCAATCATCTCTTTGCTGATAATGATCTGATCAAAAAGATTCCAATTGTCTCGATAAGCCAAAGTACCTAGTCCCTTTTTATACATCTTATGCATAGGGTTGTAGAGGTAATTCTTATCGTTCAATTCATTTTTACTTCCTACAGCACCCAAAGCTTTTTCCATGCTTTTATTCGTTGGGTCATCATTAAAATCACCCATGGTTACGATATGCATATTTGGGTTTACTTGACGTAGAGAATCGATAATGCTTCTTTGCAGCTTCCCTGCTTCTTCTCTGTAATGTGATTTAGCTCTTCTTGAAGGCCAGTGGTTTACTAAAAAAGCGATTTCTTCGCCTTCCAATTTCCCCTCTACGACTAACTGATTTCTCGTGGCAAATCCTTTATAGGCATTTTCAATCCATAACTCTTTAGCGTGGTATTTCTTTAGGTCAAAAAGGTCTTTGCGGTAAAGTAGTCCTGTATCAACGCCTCTTTTATCTGGACCTTCTACCAAAATAGCTTCATAAGGGTAATCACTTAAAGGAGCGGTTTTAATTAAATCTTGAAGACATTTTAGGTTTTCAACCTCAGCTATTCCAACAACTGTTGGGGGTTGGTTTGTCTTTTCTGCTCCAAGTTTAGAGATGATTTCTGCTAATTGAATAAGTTTCTGATTGTATCTTTTCTCTGTCCAAGCATAAGAACCTTCAGGTAAAAAATCTTCATCATTTTTTTCAGGATCATTTTCAGTATCAAAAAGGTTTTCTACGTTGTAAAAGGCAATGTTGTGGATATCATAAGTGGCTTTATGATTTTGGGAATATCCATTCAGAGTTATCCCTATAAGACATAAGGAAACGAACAGTTTTAGCTTATTAAAGTCCATCGTAACGTAATTCTACTATTTGCTGGTTTGATTTAATTGGTATATTTCCCCTTAATTTTTAGATGATTAAAAAGTGGCGTCATCTGTTTATGAACGTTATTTCAAAAAGCTGTATTCGAGATTGCTTTAATAACCTTGCAAAACTAAACAGCCTTTTCTGCTGATTCAATAACATTTTTTGTCGTAAAGTAAACCACAATAAATAGTATCCTAGTGTTTTATCAATAGTTAAAAAACGATTTCAAATAGTCGTAAAGCAAGATTGTGCACTATGTTATCAGTAACAGTTTAACACAAATAGTAAAATGTGAGAATCACTGATCAATATAAATTTTTTGTGAATTGAGTTAATAATCTGCTAACAAAGCATAGACTTCTATTTTATTTGAAAGGGATGGATACAGATTATGAGCATTAAACTATCAATTTAAATAGTTTAATATTTTATTTTAATTCTAAGAATCAATATCTTAAGAGAATCATTCTATTCTTATTTTTTACTCATTTCATTTTTAATAATGAAGCTACTATACGCTACTATATTTTGTACTCTACTTCTTTCTCATTTTACAAATGCTCAAACAGAAACACTTCTCAAGCAATCTTCAATAGCGGCATCACTAACGTTTGAATCTCCAGATTCTGCTATTAGCATTGCTCAAGATATCTTTCCAGTAGCTGAAAAAGAAGGTTTTGTGTTTTTGTCTATTTCTGTTTTGAATACCTTGGCTAGTGCTCATGTCTCAAAAGGTGAGTTTCAAGAAGCAATTTCATTTAGAGAACAAGCCTTAGAATTGGCTTTAAATCAAGATAGTTCAGCACTGATACTAGACCTCTACAAAGAACTCATTTACGATTATGGAGATGTAGGAAATTATTCTAAGTCGATGAGTGTCGCTGGTAAAATGAAAACCTTGGCTGATTCAGTGGGGAATATTCAGAAGCTATCACGAGCTTATGCCATGATTGGAGATAATTATCGGAACATGCACCAACCCAAAGAAGCAATACAGAACCTCGAAAAGGCTATCAAAATTTTACAAAATACCTCATTTCACGCTGATCAAAGAATTAATAGATTGAATCTGGCCATTGCTTATGATGAAAACCGCCAGACTAAAAAAGCTTTAGCTATATTTCTTGATGTTTTAAGTAAGGGAGAACCTTCATTAAGAGATTCTGCTAAGACCTATAACAACATAGGTAGATTATATACAAACTTGGCTGAGGACTCTTTAATGACTGTCATTGGTATTCGTAATTTTGATTCAACACTAACACTTACAAGAACAGAACGCATACAGCTAACTAACCCAATAAGCGATTTTGCCAGTGGAGAAAATTATCTCAAAGAAGCAATACAATTATGTATACAGGCGAAAGATGATTACATGCTAGCCCACACCAGAAATGAACTTGCCACCAATTATAAATTAAGGGGAAAATATAAAGAAGCTTTAGAAGAGGTTGACCTTGCGGAAATTTATGCCTTCAAGCATGGTAAAATGTTTCAAAAAGAGAATATTCTGAGACAAAAATCAGCCCTACTCGCAATGAGTGGTCAATATAAAGATGCTTATCAATATGCTAAAAAACAGGTTGCCTTCAACCAACAAATTATAAATGAAAAATATACAAATTCAACAGCCAAAATGGAAGTAGAATTTGAAACACTAAAGAAAGAAAAAGCACTTCTCTTACAGGAAATAGAGATTAAACAGCGAACTCAAGAACGAAACATTCTTTTCACTGTAGGGATTTTCATTTTACTGCTCGCAGTCATTGTGGTTGGAGCCTATAAAAAACTACAGAACAATCATCAATTGCTCTCTTCTCAAAAAGAACTTATAGAAGCTAGTAACCAAGAAATCACACTGCTTTTAAAAGAGCTTCATCACAGGGTAAAAAATAACTTACAGCTCGTTTCAAGTATTTTGAACCTGCAAGCTTATAAATTAAATGACCAAGAAGCCATTGAAGCTGTAAAAGAAGGACAAGCTAGAGTTGAAGCAATGGCATTGATTCATCGGGATTTATATTTAGATCATCATGTCACCAGCATAGATATAAAAAAATATGTCAATGACCTCATTAATAATCTGATGTATGCTTATGGTTTTCGCCCAGATGAAGTCAGTGTGGAAAAAGTAGTAGAAGAAAAATATCTCTCTGTTGACCTTGTAATCCCATTAGGGCTAATACTCAACGAGCTACTTAGCAATTCTTTCAAACATGCTTTTGAGGATATTGATTCGCCAAAATTGACAATTGAAATTAAGGAAGATAGCAAGCAACTAATTATTAAAACTGCAGATAATGGTTCTGGAACTCCTTCTGCGAAGTCATCCGAAAACTCTTTTGGTATACAAATGATCAATTCATTGATCAAACAATTAGATGGAGTAATCACTTCCTTAAATGAAGGAAATGGATATTCTACTTTAATTCAGATACCTTTGAATTAATATGAAACGTATTTTAATCGTAGAAGACGAAATTTTAATTGCAGAAGACCTTAAACTTAGGCTTGAAATAAGAGGGTTTGAAATCATTGGTATAGCAATAAATGTACAGCACGCTTTGGCGCTATTGAGTGAGTTTGAGGTTGATTTATGTCTGCTTGATATTAACCTTGGAGAAGATGTTGATGGCGTTCAATTGGCAGCTAAGATTAAGGATGAATACCAAATTCCTATAATTTTTCTTACTTCATACGGAGACGATGATACTTTTAAATATGCTAAACGAGTGAAACCTGAAGCTTATCTGACAAAACCGTTCAATGAACTAGAAGTCAGCAGAGCAATTGAGTTAGCATTACAATCTGAAGTGCAAGACCCTCAACACTCAGAAACAGGGAAAAGTATTTTCCTAAACAAAAAAGGACAGAAGGTAAAAGTTGGTTATCATGAAATACTATGGGCTGAGGCGCAAAGCAATTATACTTTAATCAGTACACTGAATGGTTTTTTCATTCTTTCAGTTACACTTCGAGAGTTTGAAGAAAGGCTACAAAGCCCCCAACTTTTTTTGAGAGTACACCGTTCGTACCTCATTTCTAAAGCTTTTGTAGAGACGATTAATGGAAATAATTTAAAGATTGGTAAAAAACAAATACCAATTAGTAGAAGTCGAAAATCAGAAATCATTAAGCACTTTGATTTCCTGTAACAAGACATTTTTTTAATATAAAACAGATAGAATAAGACCTTTAATCACCATTTACTCATAAAAATATACCACTCACTCATTAGTTTTTTCACCTGTTTTAACCTCCTCCTATATTTCGATCATAATTAGAAAATCACACAATTTTTCAACTTCTGATTATATCATAAATCGAAATTTTTACTAAAACATTTTCATTGTGAAAAAACAACAATCAAAGCTTTCCCCAATCAGCTTATTGGTATTTTGCTTAGGTATATTTTTTACAGCTTGTGAAGAAGATCTTATTGAAGATTCTAATGAAGTTCAGTCAGGTACAGAAGATTTTAAAAACGCTGAATCTGTATTGGGAAGAGGATATGATGCTACCTTAGAGTTTTGTAATACAACCTTAGCCAAAGAAGAGGTACTAAACTTTACTCGATTAGTAAATGATGGAAAAATCATCAAGGATACTAATATAGAAAGTTCGAATATCCTTATAACTGAAGGAAATTCAATACAGGATTTTCAAAAAGGTTTCGAATTTTCAATCTCTGGAGGCGTTTCTAACAGCATCAAAAAGGGTCTTTTTTCAGGAGAAGCAAAACGGACATTCAATTTATCAAAAGGTGCATATAACAATTACTCTTATGCTACATACCGCCAACTTACGAGCAAATATGGACTTTATGTAGATGGTCGTTTAACTCCTTCAAATTTATACTCATATGTTACTGATAGTTTTCTTCAACGAGTAGAAAATACAGACTTTTCATCAACAGAAGAGACTTTAAAATTTATCAATTCCTATGGGACACATGTTTGTGTAGGTGGTACTTGGGGAGGATCTCTTTTATACAACATGAGTGCTGAACGAAAGACCTCCAATACACAAGTATCATTAGGACAGTATGCAGAATTTGAAGCTACTATAAAAGTGATCGGTGTCAGTGGAAATCAAAGCTTGGAAGCTTCTTTTGAAGAGTACTTTGAATCATCTACTAAAACAGTCGAGGTTAATGCTATTGGAGGAAAATCAGAACTTGCAGGAGTAATTGGGACAAATCCAACAGAAGAAAATTACTATGCTTGGTTAGAGACAATTGGTGAAAATCCTGTTTTATGTAACTATTATCCTGGAGGACTTATACCTATTTGGGAGTTTATTGAAGATTCTAATACAAAAAGTATAATAGAAGATGCTATTTCAATCTATTATGAGAGTAAAGGGATTGAAACCATTGAAGCAACAAAGTCATCGACAAAGACTCATTCATTCCAAATAGAAGGTGATCAGTACTTCAGAGAAAATAAAGGAGATAATAATATGGATACAGAAAATGGTAAGAATACGGGTGTGAAAATCGACGTTGAATTAAGAATGGATGCAGGGAATGATGAAAATGTTATAGGAATATTCCATGAAGTCACATTTGAAGAAGGAGGTATTGGAAGTGACAAAAATACTAGATTCGTATTAAAAGAACCATATTTTGTAACTATCCCTATTAACAATAAAGTTTTAAGTTTCTCGGATGGTAAAGCTTCTATTCGAAAAGTGTATTCCAAAAATATTAGTGGTCAAAAACGTGGATATTTTAATATAAATGTGAGTGAAGAAATTCCATTCCTAAAGAATGTAAAGATCAGTTATGATGAAGCACATGGAAGTGATCTTAATGATTCAAAAATTAAAGGTGAATTTGTAATAGATGTAATTGTCCCTAATAATTAATACGCAGAAATTGGATTGAACATAAACAACTGAGGAGAAGCTAGCGGTTTGATCTTATATTTAAAGATCTGCCGCTAGTCTTATTCTCGCAGACTCAATCAAATATATGATTGAGTTTTAGCCTAGTTGCATTGTTGATTATTGTTCTCTGTTTGTACTCATTCTATATTTTAAATGTGCTTACAAATGCGGCATGATCAGATTCTGGAAATTTCTGATCACTTGCAAAAGGTAAACTCTCATCGTGCAAATTCTCATTGAAAATAGATGCTGACTGAAAATATGGAACCAATGATTGTGAAATCAGCATGTGATCCAGCAAGTTCTTATGCCCATGATGAAGGTGAGAATATTGGATTGAAGATGGAATACCATTACTACACGGTATCATAACTTTTGACCTCAAACTAGGATTGCTCGTATTCTCTACACTTCCGATTATAGCTTCTACAGGAACTTGATCTGGTTCAGCATTGAAGTCCCCACAAACAATGATTTTAGCATCCGCTTCTTGCTCAAAGATTTCATCTAGCAAAATTCTCGTTTCAATAGCTTGCCCCACTCGTTTGATGGAAGAAAGAAAATAACCTTCAGCCCACCCTGCTGCAGAATTCCATTTATAACCATCTTTCTGCCCAGAAACATTTGAAGCTAACCTTGATTTGAGATGAAGATTAATTAGGTGCAGTTCACCAAGTTCTGGATGATCAATTTTTACATGCAAAATTGGGCGCTCCCAGCTCACATCTTTTACCTCTTCTGCAGGTTCTGCTGTCACTTTTCTGTACCCTAGCTTCTCAATTTTATCATTTCGATATTGATTCACTTCCGTAATTGGATACTTGGAAAGTATAACCAAGTTTCGTTTGTCATAAACCTTGTTTTCTGAGGTTTTAGTTGATGCTAGAAAGTAGTTTTCATAGGGGCCATCTTCAAGTAAATCTTTAAGAGCAAGTAAATCTCTTTGCTCTGTTCCACCTTCATCCGTGTACTCTTGACCGTGAATTTCTTGGAAGAAAATCAACTCAGAATCTAATCTCCTCAACATTGCTTGGAGTACGGGTTTTCTTTCTTGGAACACGGGGTTCAACTCTGTTCCTTTAAAGTCTAGGTTTTCGATATTGTATGTAGCAACTTTCATTTTGCCAAAAAGTAAAGGTTATAAATAAAAAACTGATACTTAGACAATAAAGTATATATTCTGTAATCAATGAATCAGAAAACATTTCGAATTAAATCATCTCTATTTTTCATCTTTTCACTCCTTTAATAGTATAGGGTAATCCTCACTCCCTTCATTTTCAAAAAGCGCTATTTAACATAGTTTACAGTTAACTTTATTTAATTTTAAATAATTGATTTAGTGAAAAGTAGACGGCAATTTTCAGTCTAATTTTTCTTAACGATGAATATGATCACTAGATCACATTCTTTAAACAGAGTTTAAATGAGAACTGTATTTTTTTTAATCATTATGTGTTCCTTAATATGCTGTAAAACACATAACCTTGAAGTTACTATTGAAAATGATTACACAGGAAAGGCATATCTTTATAATACAAAAACAACGAAAACAGATACAATTGCTATGTCTGCTAACAGATTTAGTATCGACTTAATATATTCCAAAGAACCAACTTTATACTATCTGATATTTGAAGGAATAAATGATATGAGTTACCCAATAAGTCTTGTTTTATCAGATCAACAAACACAAGTCGCCTTCAAAGCTTTAAAAAAGGTAGACATCCAATCTCAAAATATAAAAGACCTATACCCAAATAGACCTCAGTTTGCTTCTGACCCTAATCGAAATGAAGCTTTTTACCATTTTCTAGACTTATGGGTAGCCTTTTCAAATAATGTTATGAACCCTAAACTAAACCTTATTGAAAGAAAAGGCTTATACAATGACTTCATTAATCAATCTGAAATCATCATTAAAAAGAACAAACATTCAGTTATTTCAGCCTTCATAACTGAATACTTAATGAGAAATAACCTCATCCAATTAGAACAAACTCAACATTTCTATGAACTTTTAGAACCACAAGTTCAGCTAAGTACTCTTGGTCAGAAGATAAAAAGAGAAGTAGGATTCGAAGAAAATACAAAAGCCCCATCATTCTCTATAACAGACTATAGAGGAGACCAATATTCATTAGAGAAATTAAAAGGAAGGAAAGTCTTACTGCATTTTTGGTCTTCAACTTGTGCGCCATGTATCAAAGAAACACCTCAACTTCTAAGGTTAGCCGAAGAAAATAAAGAGTTGGTCATTATTAATGTCTCATTAGATATCGATAAAGAAAAGTGGATTTCTGCTATGGAAAAATTTGGTATCGTAAATATGATCAATCACTGTGATCTTAATGGCCCGAATGGACAGCTTGCTTCTGACTTTCAAATAAAATCAATCCCTGCCAATTACTTAATTGATGAAGAAGGTAACATTCAACTAAAAAGGCAACATTTACCTGAAATCATAAAAGAGCTATAAACGACCTCTTAAATTCATATACTTTTAAAAACTTGAACCTTTAATGAAACATATAACTACCTTATTTCTTGTGTTATTTAGCTTCAGTTTGATTGCACAAGAAACTAAAACAGAAAAGCCTGAATATGTAATTATCGTAGGTGATCAATTGATTACTCAAGCTGAATTAGCAGAATACGAAAAAGATGGTTTAATCAAAGGAATGAATATCGGTGTTTCGGAAGAAGAACGAGATGAGCTATTCGGAAAATATGGCGATCAAATTAAAGAGAAAGAATTCATTATAAAGATTGAGCTTTCATCAAAAAAGAAAACTTCCGAATTAGTAAAAAACACAACTAAAAAAGTTGATCAAAATATAAGTCTAGATGATCTGAATAATGAGTTTAAAGTGAGTGTAGGAGAACAAGCATCTGATTTCTCAGTCACGATGATAGATGGTCAAAAGATCAAATTATCAGAACTTAAAGGTAAAGTCGTTTTACTCAACTTTTGGGCTACGTGGTGTGCTCCATGCCTTATGGAGTTTAGTGAAATCACACCCAAAATTTTAGACGAATTTGATAAAGATGATTTGGTTTTTATTCCAATTTCAATTGGAGAAGATAAAGCTAAAGTTGAAAAGAAAATGGCTCAGATGAAGAAGTACAATGTCAATTTTAATGTAGGAATAGACTCAGATAAAACCATTTGGAATTTGTATGCTGAAGGTTCAATCCCTAAAAACATCATCATTGATCAAAGTGGAAAGATAAGCTATCTCTCTGTTGGAAATTCGGATGGTAATGTGGAACGACTTGCTGAAGAAATTGGTAAACTTGTCAACAAGGAAAAACTTTAAACTTGAGTATTTATCAGATGCTTGATCATAAATATGTTTAGATAGAAAAAGGACAGTAATAAATAATTACTGTCCTTGTTTCATTATAAAGAAAATGAATTATTCGGCATCAGGATAGGCGACAAATACATTCAATTCTGAAGCATTATCTTCCACTTTTACCATTACAAATTCATTGTCCGAATCGTAATACCAAGCATTTGAAGTTGCTGAGTCAAAGTCTGCCAAATCCATTTTAGAGATTTGTTTTCCGTTGATGGATACCGACTCAGGACAAACCAAATTACCTAATAATTTCACTTGGAAATATTTCTCATTTGGAACATAGTTCTTTTCGTATACACGTTTGAAGTTGACTTGCTTACTTCCATTACCGTTCATTGTCATAACTTCTGTTACACGATATTCTCCTTGCTCCTCTGCATCCATAGTTGTCTTATCGTCTTGATACAATTGATAAGAGCTTTCAGGGCCTGGATAGATATAGAAAGTCATGATATTGTTATCTTTCTGACCTACATATTGTTCCAATTCTCTGACTGGAAGAATAGCTCCTTCACGGATATAAACAGGAACCAAATCCAAAGGTACATACCACGAATAGACTTGACCTCCTTGTGTAGGTTCTGGTAATTTTCCTCCTTCAATATCAAATACATACCAATTACTACCCGATGGCAAGTACACATCTCTCATCCAGTTTTGGTTGATGACAGGTGCTACCAATAAATCTTTACCAATAAAGAACTGATGATCTGCATAGTCAAAAACGCTAGGATCATTCACTTCATTGACAAACATAGCTCTACAGATTGGCATTCCTGTTTGGGTATTTTCATACATCGAATCGTAGAATAATTGAAGTAAACGATATCTGATATTGATGTATTTACGACAATTTTCTGGTACAGGAGTTCCAAATCGGTATGGCTCTTGGAATGTTTTTGTATATCCATCGTAATGATTTCTATACCAAGGCAAGAATGCTCCAGCAGTTATCCATCGTGTAAACAGCTCGTAGTTGGTTACACCTCCTTCTTCTGAACCAGACCCGTTGGCAAAACCACCGATATCACAACCTGAGATTGGCAAACCAGAAAGTCCAACATTCAAAACTTCAGGAACATTGATGGCAAGAAAGTCCCAACTTGAAGCTGAATCTCCTGTCCAAATTCCTGCATAACGGTGAACTCCAGCAAAACCACCACGAGAAATAATAAAGTTTCTCTTGTTGTAATTGTACAATGGCTGTCCATTATCTCCACCAGTCTTAAACTCTTCACTTAGCTTCAATTTCTTAATTCCTTCAAAAGTGGCTTGAACTAAGTTTAAAGCAAATGAATTGTGGATTTTTGCATTGGGTTGATACTCCTCTGTAACCTTGTCATACATCATCAAGTTGAGAGGTAAAGTCTTATCAGGGTTTCCATTGTCAAAGTTTGGAACAACTGCAGGACAAGTCATATCTTGCCAAATCATATCCAAGCCTTTCTTCAATAGATAATCATATTGCTCTCCCCACCATTCTTGCACTTTAGGGTCTCCCATGTCGCTATAGAAACCATAGGTACCCAATTCATTCGTTCCTTCTGGTTGTGCAGGTGTTGGGTATTTAAACGGATTCAAACCAGTGTCTACTCCATAGCTTTCATTGGCTATAAAGATATTTGGAGTGGGAGCTTCACCTGCTCTTGTATTGAATATGAATGGTTGAACGGGAGCATCTTCCTTATATTCTGATATTGCTGCATTCTGATCATTTAAATTAAGAATACTATCTCTAGTCGGATAAGGCGTATCTGTATTCCCGTTTTCATCCAATGGGTTTGCCGTGATAATTCCTGTGATGTTGGTAGAACATTTGTAGCCCAAATCATGAAGAGTATCAAACATCTCACCTACATTCGGAAATTTATTTTCACTATTGGTAAATGTTCTGTAGTTGTTCTGGAAGTCAACATCAATGTGTAAACCATCAATCGGAATATTTGCAGCTCTGTAGGCTTGTGCAATACTCATCAGAATCCAACGGTCATAATAACCGTAACAACCTTGTTGATAACCGAAAGCATACATTGGTGGCATTGAAGATTTTCCACTCAATTCTGCATATTGGTTCAATACATCTGTGACGGCATTTGTTGTCTCATCGTTCTGCTCATTTCCCACCATGATGTAGTAGTCCAGTTCACCATACAGTGCTCCGAAGTAATATTTACCATCCATGTTTGAATAGTCATTCGAACCTAGGTTGAAGTATGATTGCGAGACATTATCAAAGAAAAGTCCGTAAGCATACTCTATGTTTTCATTTCCTTTTCCTACAGCCAAAGCAAATGGCATTGAGTTGTAGAGTGGTGATGATGGGTTCAGAGGGCCTCCTTCATTGTTTTCTGGTACGACTTTCCCTCCATTGGCATCTATGTCATTGTAGGTGAAATTGTCGTAATTGAAGAAAGTCAGACTGAATTTTTTCTTGTCAAGCTGATCTCCTGCTTTTTCTCCAAAACCATAAAAAGATTCTGAATCAGGACACTTTTTTAAGTTGGCAATTGCTTCATTACTGAATACAATGTTTTTTCCGTAAGTGTCTTCAGTGATGACTTTTCCATCTTTTTGCACAGAAATTCCGTAAGGGTTAAGCCCAATGTAAACTTGAAGAACTCCTGTGTCTATTTTCAGTGTTCCTCCGTCTTGGTCTAGTTCTGACACTTCAAACTTGTCGATATTTCCTAGGTCATGATTGACAACTGTGTAAGAGTTGTTTTTTTCATAATTAGGATAACGATAAGGTTTAAAGCGAACACGTAAGGCTGAAGGAGAAAGGAAGGATACTTTTACTTGGTACTGATTTGTGTTTGTCAAGTAAATGTCATGTCCGACAACTTTGTGATCGATAATCTGACCAATCGTATTCCAACCATCGGCATTGGGTTGGAATTCATTGACTTGAACAAATTGGAAATTTGTATCATTTACAGTAGCAGGTGCTTGTTCAGCTGGCTGAACGCTAACACCTAAGTCATTCAGACCGTTTTGTAATTCTGAACCATTTTGCTCATCAATAAGCATAGCAATAAATAATTTTGGGTTGGGAAAATGAAAAAAGGGTTATTGAGTAATGTCTTCTTTGAAATGAGCTTTCAATTGAAGTAGCCAAGAAAAATCTGCATCTGCTGGTTTAGCAAAAACAGGTACTTTTTGATTAGTCTTTTTATCTACATAAAAATCTTTGGCAATTGATGCTGAGAAGTGACAACCAATACAGCTTTCTGTTCCAAAGATATTTTTGTGAGTATTTTGAAGGTCTGTAGTCAATGGGAAACCTTGAATTTGGAAAAATGCAGGTTCGTTGCTGTTGTATACATTGAAACCAGTGATGGTATTTCCATAGATACTGTCACCGTTTTGGAGATAAGTCTGTTTGATTTTCAAGGTATCTATTCCTTTTGCATTTGGAGTAATTGAACCACCTTGGAAATAAGTTTCCATAATCATATTTGTTAAATATGCAGGTGTTGGTTTTCCGCCAGACTTGTTGGTCACTGCTTCGGGCAAAGTGTAAACGCTTGTATCGCCATAAGTATAAGCTGGAGAACTAGGGTCTGTAGGCCATTGTGTTCCTACCAAATCATAAAACTTAAGTTTAGAATCCGCTTTTGAAAGCATTGCTTGTACTTGAGCATTCAGTTCTTGTGTAGCTTTACTGATCGGAATTACTCGCTGAATTTGGTTTCTTTTTTTACCATCTGTATCTACTTCAGGGTAGGCGTTCACAGGGCAGGTTGGACAATCTGGATTATTGAAAGAAGGACGAAGCGGTTTTCCATTTACTTCAACCAATGGGTTTGTTTCAAGGTTATCCACATGCTCAAAAGTAGCCCAAATCCATTGAGGAGAAGAAGCTGTTTTTAATGAAATGTGCATCCCGATCATTCCTACTTCTGCTGTAGAAAATGTCTTGTCTTCATTAATCACTTGGGCTGTTGAAGTGAAGTAACGATCTTTTGAATCCACTCCTTCTTCCATGATTTTCCATGCAATTTTCACTTCACAAGCACCGGCCTTATCCGTAGTTGCCGAAGGAAAGTTGACAACCTTATCTTTTCCAGCATTGGCCTGATAAAATTTGATTTGTCCATCGTAGTTGTAAAGCTCATTTTTTACGATGTAATCAAACTCAGTTTCGTTCATGCGAACTTCGTAGCGTACGATGTTACCGCTCTGATCCCAGATGGGTGCAGTAAATGCTTGATCGAGTTCATCAGCTACATCATCGTGTTGAAACTCGGCAAATTTACTAGCTCTGAAAAGCACATGCTTATTTTCTCCAGCAAATTCTCTAACACGATTTGGTAACTCGAAATCACCCCAAGGAGTAGGCTTAGATCCGTCTTTCTTGAAAACTTCAAAGCTTTCTTTCCATGAGAACCATCTTGGTTTCCCTGCATCTGAAAGTAAAGGCTTGGGGTTACCTTTAGCATCAACAGGCCAGTTTAGGCGAATGAATTGCTGCCAAGAAAGAATCTCGAATAAACGTTGTACTTCAGCAAATTTCCCTTGTGCATCCAACTTAGCTTGTAAGTCTCTGTCTACATCGAATGGTGCTTTTGGGGAAAGAGGTACAGGGTAGTTTAAGTAAGGTGCTCTTTCTAAAGTAGAAGATGCGACTTCTATTGTCTCATCTGTTTTGGGTGATTTACACTGTTGGAAACATACTGTAATGAGAATCCATGTAATAGTTAGAAAAGTAGTTCTAAGTTTCATTCTAAATAAATGGGTTTAAACTATTTATAAAAAAACTTTCCCGCTATTTAGAAATTGAAAAATAGATTCTAGCGAACTGAGTCTATTTTTATTTGTAGAATCGCATAGATTATTAGAATAAACCAAAACTATTTCACAATCAATTGACTTCAACCTAAATCAGTTAAACGATTTCAAAATAAAATTGGCATATTCAGTTAATAATCAACATGAACCAAGTATTAATTTAGAAAAATAATTATGATAATTTCGGTGAAAAATGACTTAGTTATTTTTCAATTCCATTCTTACATCAATGTATTTATCACTTATTTTCAGCTTAAAAATCCTCGCTAAAATGCTTCTCCAATAAACATATAAATGCCATAACCATCAGGGTTAAAACCGACATCAAGCCTTGTAAAAATATCTCTTTTAGGGAACAATAAAACTCTCAAACCACCTCCTGCAGACCATAAAAGTTTATCAAAATTAAAATCGGGTGATACTGAGCCTACGCCTGCAAAAACGGCTGCTCCAATTCTTTTACTAAACTTAAAAGGCAACCATCTGTGCTCTGTCTGCAAACCAAACATATTCTTATCCCTATACTTTCCAAGGTAATATCCTCTCATCATCATTTCTCCTCCAATCATACTAAGCTGATTAAAAGGAACATCTCCTTGAGAAAACTGCCCTAACAATTGGAACGCGAGTACATTTCGTTCTGTGGTTTTAAAAAATGCTCTGTTGTCAATAAATAAAGTACTTAACCGATGTGTAGAACCCCAAAATGGCTCATAGAAAAGGTAACCAATTTCAGAAAGGAAACCATGCCTTACATTTAGTACATTGTGTCTATTGTCATAAACTAAACCAACACCCAAACCCAAGTTGCTATAGCCGTCTTGCCCCAAAATGTTGTCGAGAGGTTGACCTCCGCCTAACCACTCAAAACTCACATTGCTCAAACGCTCATAATTGAGTTCTAAGCCCAAGTACCAGTTCCCATGAAGCTTTCTCAAAAGTCGTTCTCTGATCAGCATAAAATTAGCATTCGCAATGGCCAATTCATCCCCCCCAATATTGGGCCCTATACCATAATAAGCTAATGGATAACTCTGAAACTTTAGCTTCCCGAGTGCAAACCATTTATTCTTATCAGAATAAAGTGCATGATCAAAGTGAGCACCATACTGACTTTCTAAAGTGAAAAAGGAGAAACCACTAGCTTCACTCAATCGGTTGGTACTATCTTTATTTGCATAATAAACGACTACTGCTGCTGCTCCAATCTCCCAACTTGTTTCAGGAGAGTATGCCAAAGTTGGATATGCAATCCATTTTGGTTTCTCAACAGAAGTAGTATCATTAAACATCTTATTAAAAATCTCCTTTGGCTTAGATTGAGCATAAGAAGTGGAACTAAAGCTTAAAAAAAGTAAGAGCAAAGAGGGTATTAGAGTCGCAGAAAAGATACTTATACTAAACTTGTTGATACTCCGCCTATATAAACTTTTTACCCTTAAACTCTGATTTCTGTAACTATATATACAAAACATTATTACACGCTAATTAGACGCTCAATTTCTGAGCAAACTGGTTTTATAATACTTTCAATTGGTTTCATCCGATAGATGTACTTTTATCTATCTTGATGTTTAGTCTTATGTATTCTCAAATAATTGAAGTTGTAATAATAACCAGAATAGAATAATACTTCTGAATATATTTGACGGAACGTAGAAAAAAGTTTCCCAACAGGTATTTTTAGGGCTTTTACGGTGTTAGTAAAATCGGGATTCTATAAAAAAATCCACATGCAAGCTTTTAAAACATTCTTTCTGCTAATGAGAAACACTATTTGAAAATAGGTTAATTACTAAAACTCCAATCACAATTAAAGATAAGCCCAAAATCGCAGCAAAATCCAACTCTTGTTTGTAATAAAAATAACCTACTAAGGCAATCAATACAGTACCAGCCCCAGACCAAATAGCATAGGCGATACCAACTGACATATTTTTCAATGCCAATGATAAAAAATAAAACGCAAGGCTATAACCTATCACTACAACCAGTGAAGGAGTCAGTTTTGTGAAACCTTCAGATGACTTTAATGCTGAAGTTGCTATCACTTCTGTTAGAATTGCGATACACAGGAAAAACCATTTCATATTTATCTACTCTTTGTCTTATTTCATTTGAAAAAGCTAATCTAAAGAGTTTTCTATTGAACTTTCTATTTTCATTCTTAATAATATTAATTCGCCTAATTGAGACCTATATTTGTGCTGAACAAACAACTATTTCGAATATGTCAGTACTAGTAGAATTCGCAATGTTCCCAACCGATAAAGGGGAAAGTATGAGTGCCCATGTCAGTAAAGTCATTGAGGCAATCAGAGAAAGTGGTGTAAATTACCAACTAACGCCTATGGGTACCATCTTTGAAACTGAGGCTATGCCTGAAGCATTAGCACTTATCCAACAGTGTCACGATGTGCTAGCACCAAATAGCAATCGTATTTACTCTACCGTAAAATTTGATATCCGTAAAGGAAAAAGCGATAGAATGAAAAAGAAAATAGCTTCTATTGAAGGACATATTGGGGAAGTGAATAAATAAGGTATTAGAAATTTCTATCGTCCTCGTTTAGCGTAGCGTAAAGGGGATGACTGAAGTATGAAAGTTATTTATGTTATGTTTTTAAGAATACTTATTTTTTTTAACAAACTGAAAAATAACTCATTTACCACAACTTAAATGTATGTTAATAACATTTAGTTAATTGATAAACTTTCTAAATCATGATTGAATGAAAGATTGATGTGTTTTAAGTTTGAACTATGTTTTACCCACACATCTTCTATTTTTCATTAAACTAGATTTCTATCATGAAGAAACTTTTAGCTACTATTCTTTTACTTTTCATTGTTTTCGGTAACAGCTTTGCTCAATACCATTACTCATCTATCGCCTCATCTCTCTACCCTAGTCACTCAAGTGCTCAAATTGAAGGTTTGGGAGGAATTGGTGTTGTATCTTCAACTTACAATGGTCAACTTGGATTGTACCAAAATGGAGCTCTCTTTAAAAGTAGTGAATCAGCTATTGGCTTCACAGCAAACTATCTACCTGTTTACCCTCGTAATCTTGATAATTCGTATCATACTGATTTTGGTGCTTATTATTCTTGGAACAATAAGCATACTGTGAGTTACTCCTATCACTACATGCACCTATTTGATGATGATAAGTTTGAAAATTTTTGGGTTTATGTACCTGACGAAATACAAAATCTACATAAAATTACATATGCTCGTCAAGCCAATGATAGAATATCATGGAGTTCTAGCTTAAATTATATTGATAGTGAAGAAAAGTATAGGAGGGGGACGACTCAAAATTCTTATACTTATGTTCTTGATTTTGGATTTTCATATCGAAGAAATATAAAATTATCTCCCAAATGGGATATGCCTATAAATTTTGGAGCAACACTGAATAATTTAGGTATAAGCTATTTTCCTAGCACAGAGTATGATAAATACAGGAATTTATCTCCATATATGAGTCTAGGTATTCTGCTAGAACCCACTACTCAACTCTCAGATAAGTTGAAGCTAAATTTTGTATTTGCTGCTCAATTAGACAAAGGTCTTAGTCAAACTGATGATATGGTAGCTTTAAAGTTAGCAACAGAAGTACGTCTAGAACATCAAAATCAAGCTTATGTAGCTTTCCGTTTAGGAGGGGAAAAGCAGTATTCAAGAGCTGGAATGAGCTTGGGATATAAAGGATTCAGCATAGACTATGCTAGAAATATTTCAATTGAAAACAACCCTCCACACCCTGAATATTATGACAAGATTTGGACAACTTCAATCAGTTACAAATCAGACTTAGATAAGATTACTAGGTTGTTTAAGAAGAAATAATTAAACAATAAATGTATTATTACCTCTATTTGTTCTCAATGATATATTCTGAGAGCGAATAGAGGTTTTCTTTTGAGTAAGTGGTTTATATATATTTGTGCTGAACAAACAACTATTTCGAATATGTCAGTACTAGTAGAATTCGCAATATTCCCAACCGATAAAGGGGAAAGTATGAGTGCCCATGTCAGTAAAGTCATTGAGGCAATCAGAGAAAGTGGTGTAAATTACCAACTAACGCCTATGGGTACCATCTTTGAAACTGAGGCTATGCCTGAAGCATTAGCACTTATCCAACAGTGTCACGATGTGCTAGCACCAAATAGCAATCGTATTTACTCTACCGTAAAATTTGATATCCGTAAAGGAAAAAGCGATAGAATGAAAAAGAAGATTGCGTCTATTGAAGGGCATATTGGGGAAGTGAATAAATAAGATATCAGAAATTACTATCGTCCTCGTTTCTCTTATTTTATGATAAAGTCAAGGCAATCATACTTTTTCAATAAGAGAAACAAAGACGAATGAGGATAATTTGTAATTATTTTAAGCCATTATTTTCTATGGCTACTTTTCAAACTTTAAAGATGAAAACATTATTATCAATGCTATTGATATTACAATCATTAGCATGTTTCGGACAACTTCAATATGAGAGGGAATGGAGTAAAGGGCCTCTTACGTGGGATGATTTTCAAGCCGAATCACCTATAGGGGAAACAGCAGAGACCTATCTTTATTATCAGCTCAGCTATGCTAAGGATAAAAAGAAAATAGGAAAACATACTTATGAGTATTTAAGAGTTAAAAGTACGATCAACCCATACCGCAGTTGGGTTACCGAAGAAGGAAAGAAACCACAACTATTAAGGTATAATCAGATTCTTTTTGACCTAGTCGAGCTTTGTAGAAGAAACATTCAATATCAACTCAATGGACTTGAAGATTTTTCCTATGTAAACTTAATCTTTGACGAAGAGTATAAAAAGTGCGAACAAGAGATGAACGGATTTTCAGAAGCCGTTAGCCACGGGGAAGATATTGATGCCTTAGCTGCTTGGAATATCATAATCCAAAAAAGGCTAGCAGAAACGGAGAATACACAAGAACCCAAATATGACTATCGTAATTTAGGATTGTTCTTAGGACTAGGTATAGGTACTACAGTGTATTTTGGGAATATTTCTGAACAGTTTCAGCCATTGGTTAACTTCCTGAGGCTTGATTATACTTTCCGTTTCAAAAACTTGGAATTGAACTTTGGAGGAATGTTAGGACAAGCTAAAGTAAAGAGAACCTTTACTTTTGAGGGCGAACAGTGGTCTGAACATGATACTCCTTACATTACTCAAACTGACATAAGTCTCTCATATGCTGATCTTTTAAAAAAGGATTTTGGCTTATCTCCTTTTATTGGAGTAAGTTTTTTTACATCTGAAGATGGCTCTAAAGAAGAGAGTAATCTTAAGAAGTTTAGACTAACGAATATGATTGTAGGTCTATCATACAAGTTTGCCAATCGTTTTACGGTTACACAAACATCTTCAATTGATGGTTGTGGATCAGAAATACGGATGGGACCTATTTTCCGCCTCTATCTATCAAATGCTAGTGATGGAATTATGAAAGGATACATGTTACATACAAGTATAAGCTATAGTTTTGGAGGGCGATTCTTAAATATGAAATAGCTTTAGAAAGGAATTATAGAGTCGTTAATTTATTTCAGAGAATAGTCCCTGTAATTTCACATTTTCGATAGCAGAAAAATATAAATCTTTGCAATGGTAAAAGTTTTTTATACTACTCTGATTTTTTTCATTTTTATTTCTTGTGATACTCCAGGAAGACTTATTATCAAGAATAACCTCAAAAACCCTATTCATTATAAAAGTGAATTGGTGATAGATCAAGGAAGTGCCAAAACCAAAGTACATTTAGATACAATCTCGACATCAGATGAACGTATCATCCTATTTGGGTTTGGCTTTAAGTGGAATAGTGATTACTGCCAAAGATATTATACGGATCGCTGTAAATACCTAGAATTTTCTACGCTTGAGGATACAGTCAGATTTGATAGCCCTGAAGAAATATTAACTCTATTTGAGCAAAATAAAAGAGGACTGAGGAATAAAACAGTGAAGATAAAGCTCAAGAAGTTATTTGAGGAGTAGTACCTTACTTTATATCAAGAGTAATTCAATGAAGAGAACCTAAAAGGGCTCAATGTTCATTTAGGTTATTGTAGATACAAGGTATACCTTGCCTCTACGTTGCAGGCCTCAGTTTAAGTACAAACTAGAATAAATCAAATACAAAAAAACTGCCCCAAATATATAGATTGAGGCAGTTTACATTTATGGTAAAAGAGAAAAGCTTATTTAATCAAAAGATCGTGCTCTTCTCCTACTTCTTTTGCTTTGTCGTAACCTGCGTCTGCATGACGGAATACGCCCATTGCAGGGTCATTGTGCAATACTCTTGAGATACACTCTTCCGCTCTCTCAGTACCGTCAGCCAAAACGACCATACCTGCATGTTGCGAGTATCCGATACCTACACCACCACCATGGTGGAATGAAATCCAAGTTGCACCACCTGTTGCGTTAGACATCAAGTTCAATAAAGGCCAATCCGATACTGCATCAGATCCATCCAACATTGATTCTGTCTCACGGTTTGGAGAAGCTACAGAACCACAGTCCAAGTGGTCACGACCAATTACGATAGGCGCTTTTACTTTGCCTTCTCTTACGAGGTCATTGAAGATTTTACCTGCTTTTTCTCTTTCTCCCATTCCCAACCAACAGATACGAGATGGCAATCCTTGGAAAGCTACTTGCTCTTGTGCTTTGTCAAGCCAGTTGATCAAGTGCTTGTTTTCTGGGAATGCCTCTTTCAAAGCTTGGTCAGTTACATAGATATCTTCTGGATCACCCGAAAGTGCTGCCCAACGGAAAGGACCTTTTCCTTCACAGAACAATGGACGGATATAAGCTGGCGTAAAGCCTGGGAAGTTGAAAGCATCTTCTTCACCACCTTGACGAGCAAATTCTCTTAGGTTGTTACCGTAATCGAATGTAATCGAACCACGTTTTTGAAGCTCCAACATATAGCCAACGTGTCTTGCCATAGATTTCAAAGAACGCGCTTTGTAATCTACTGCGTCAGACTTACGAAGTGCTTCTGCTTCTTCCAAGCTCAATCCGTTTGGTACATATCCGAATACAGGATCGTGCGCTGAAGTTTGGTCAGTCAAGATTTCTGGAGTGATATTATCCTCGATCAATCTGCCCAATACGTCTCCGATATCACCTACCAAACCTACTGAAAGTGCTTCACCTTTCTCTTTCGCTTCCATTACCCATTGGATAGCTTCTTCGTAAGAGTAAGTCATGCGGTCGATGTATTTTGTATCGATGCGCTTTTGGATACGAGCAGGGTCGATATCAACACCCAAGAATGTAGCTCCCGCCATTGTAGCAGCCAATGGTTGAGCTCCACCCATACCTCCAAGACCACCTGTAACCAATAGTTTGTGACGAAGGTCTCCGTTGAAGTGTTTCTCTCCACAAGCTACGAATGTCTCGTAAGTACCTTGAAGGATACCTTGTGTACCGATGTAAATCCAGCTACCTGCTGTCATTTGTCCGTACATCATCAAACCGTCTTCCTTCAATTTCTCGAAGTGTTCCCAGTTTGCCCATTCTGGTACAAGGTTAGAGTTGGCAATCAATACTCTTGGTGCTTGTGGATGCGTACGAACCACACCGACAGGCTTACCCGATTGTACCAATAATGAATGATTATCGTCAAGCTCCAAAAGTACTTTGATGATCTTCTGAAGCGATTCTACGTTTCTTGCTGCTTGACCTGTTCCGCCATAAACCACCAACTCTTCTGGGTTTTCGGCTACTTCAGCATCAAGGTTATTTAGAAGCATACGAAGTGCTGACTCCGTTTGCCAAGATTTTGCATGTAATTTATTCCCTGTTGGGGCTTTATAATGAGGGTGCTTAGCGTATTTTTCAATAAATTCTGAATAGTTCATCGTGTTTACCGTTTAATTGGATTCCTTCTTTTTCGGCTGTTTTATTTGCGTGGTTTACGAAAGATTGATCGTGGATCATTTCTTCTAGCACATTTAAGTCTGTGGCGAAGATTCTGTCTTTGTCTGCGAAAGCCACTTTTTCTCTCACAAAGTTGTGGCACTCTTCAATCACTTTCGTTGATTTCATTGGTCTTCTGAAATCAACACCTTGTGCAGCATAAAGCAATTCTACGGCTAAGATTTTCTCAACGTTAGAAATCACTTCATTGGCCTTTCTTCCACTGATTGATCCCATACTCACATGGTCTTCTTGACCCAATGAAGTAGGAACACTATCTGCAGAAGCTGGAAAACAAAGTGTTTTGTTTTCTGTAACCAAAGCGGCAGAGGTGTATTGAGGGATCATGAAACCAGAATTGATTCCAGTATCTTCCATCAACAGTTTTGGAAGTCCGTATCGACCTTCAATCATCAAGTAAGAACGACGGTCTGAGATGTTACCTAGTTCGGACGCAGCTAGCGTCGCATAATCCAATACCATTGCCAATGGCTGACCGTGGAAGTTTCCTCCACTGATTGTATTTTCTGCATCCAAGATGATCGGGTTGTCTGTCACTGAGTTCAGCTCTACTTCAACCATCTCTTTGAGATGCAACCAAGCATTTCTTGATGCTCCATGGACAGGAGGCATACAACGAAGTGAGTAAGGATCTTGAACACGGTCACACTCAGCATGTGAGTTCAAGATTTCTGAATCTTTCAACAGATTGTCTAAACGTTCTGCTACATGTTGGTTTCCTTTGAAAGGACGGATTTCGTGAAGAATTGCCTCGAATGGTCTTGCAGAACCCATAGCGGCTTCCAAAGACATGGCTCCAATCAAGTCGGCTGCTTCCAAAAGATTATGGAAACGCTCAACAGCTTTCACTGCATGAGACAAAATGAATTGAGTACCATTAATGAGTGCTAGTCCTTCTTTCGGACCTAATGCGATTGGCTCTTTTCCATACTTTTCTAAAACAGGAGCTGTCTCCATTCTTTCTCCTTTGTAGTATACCTCTCCAAGTCCAATTAATGGAAGGAAAAGGTGAGAAAGCGGAGCTAAATCTCCCGATGCACCTACTGAACCTTTTTCGGGAACAACTGGAACAATTTCTTCTTCCAGCATCCAAAGAATACGCTCCAGAGTTTCAAGAGCAATTCCCGAATAGCCTTGTGAAAGGGCTTGTACCTTCGTGACCATCATGATCTTGACAATCTCTTCCGATACAGGATTTCCCATACCTACACTGTGGCTCTGTAGAATGTTAGTTTGGAGTTCTTTTGTGTCTTCTTCTGAGATAATTGTGGTGCAGAGTGGTCCGAAGCCTGTGTTTACTCCATAAACAACTTTTTTAGCTTCAACGATTTTCTCTACATGTTTACGGCTTGCGATGACTTTCGCTCTAACCTCATCAGTCAGAGTACCTTTAACCTTTCCTCTCGCTAGGTCAAGGGTCATTCCAACGCTCAATTTGTCTTTGCCATAAGCAAATACCGTGTTTGACATTGTCATGATACTATGTGCTTGAATGTTGATCGTTTAATCAAATGTTTGGTAGAAAGGGGGAACAAGCCCCCTTTACCTTTCTATCGTGTGTGTGGTTTCAGGGTTTCAGAGCTGCGTTTATAACTGTCTCAAAATTCGCTCTGAAAGTTCTTCTTCATCGAAAGTCGCTTCGATGTTATCTATGATCGAGATCAATTTCGCATTGAATTCATCTTGCTCAAGAATTTCTGCCATTGCTTTTTGCAGACCATTCCAAATCGGACGAACTTGTGCAAGAAGTTCTTTACCTTTTTCAGTCAATTGAACATTACGTCTACGCTTGTCTTCAGGGTCTTTTTTGATTTCAACCAAAGCTCTACGCTCTAGATTGCTCATCATTTGACTTACAGCTGAATGACTTGTCTTTAAAGTTTCAGACATTTCTCTTAGCGTTAGGCTTTCATGTTCATCTAATAAATAGAAAAATGGAAACCAAGACGCATCGAAATCAATCCCTTTTGCCTGATAGACTTTGGTAACATTGGCTAGAAAACGCTCACTTAACCTTCGTAATCTACTGCCAAAAACCAATACCCCTGCGTTGTTGTAAAAATCCAATGTATTCCTCCTTGTGTTATCAATATTATATAAGTACTTATACAATTTTAGCTAATATCAGTGAAAAAAACAAAAATCATCAGATAGAAAATACGATAAGTATCAAATACAGCGTTGAAACAATACTAACAAAGCTATGTAACATGGTATCAGCAATTACAAATGGAGTAAAAGTCTCAGTTCGTGCTGAATATCAACCTTCTTACTCAGATGATAAGAACCAACATCATGTATTTACTTATCATATTTTCATCGAAAATAATAGCGAATACACGGTTCAACTATTGAAACGCAAATGGGATATCTCTGATAGTAACGGCTTTCAGAAAGTTGTAGCGGGAGAGGGAGTTGTGGGACAGCAACCTACAATAGAGCCGGGTGAAGGGTATCAGTATGTATCTGGATGTAACCTTCGAACTAATATGGGACAAATGAAAGGTTTCTATGTAATGGAAAGAATGCTAGACGGCCATCAATTTGAAGTTGAAATTCCAGCATTTAATCTTATAGCACCTTTCAAATTTAACTAAGTATTGTATTTCACTAAAGCCTAAAAAATTAGGCTGTATTTCTCCCGAAATACAGCCTATTTATTCATTCTGTCAGTTGAAACTTAGTTATTTTCAAGACTGATACGAATCAATTCTTCTATGGCTGGATAGTCAAAATCATCACTGGTTTGATTGACAGGATTATTTTGGTCGTCACCTCCAACATTTGGTGGTTGGTAATTACCAGCTCCCGGAGCTTCATTACGCTCAGAGCCTGCATCCCAAAGGCGTACTCGATCCGTCAAATCTCCAACAAATGGTAAATCACCTGTATAAATTGGGTAACCTCCTTCCCCAAAAGAGATGAATGAGTCGTTGGAACGAACTAACATCGTTGCAAAGCTCAAGAATAAATCTTTTTCGGGAGTAATCGGAATCACATAACGTTGTCCTTCACTTAGTACACCTGCAGTGTTAGTATCTTCTGGAGTATTAAAAATGCCGTAAGCCACTACTCCGTCTTTTCCTTCAAGACTTGCAGCTAAAGCTGTAGGATCTCCTTCTTCAGCCAATAAGACTAAGCCTTCTCCTCTATCAATTGCATTTTCTGTAAAAATTGGTTCGATTTCTCCTGTATGCAATACCCATATTCCTGGTGAAAATGGTGAATAGAAAGGTGAATTTTCTTCTAGATATGTTGCCAACGAATCAGAACTACCTGACTCGGCTAATAATTCTAACCCATTTTCGGCTTGTCCTTCTGCAGAGAAAATTGGTTCCTGTCCTTCTTTATGCACAACCCAAACACCTTGTCCTAATCCTGTTGATAAATTACTGAACTGAGATTGGTTTGTGATACGCAATACAAACCTGTTTTTGATTGAGTCTGAAAGGACTTCAAACTTGATTACTTCTTCAACCTCAGGATAACTAAAACCATCGTTTAGTTTGGTCACATTATTTTCTTCGGTTTCACCTTCTTCAGAACCTCCAGGCTGTCCTTCTCCTTCACCGGGAGCTTCATTGATTTCTGTACCAGCATCCCATAGCGTGATTTTGTCCGTGATGTTTCCGAAAATAGGTTTATCATTTTCATCATAAAGACTGATTCCTCCAGCTTCAAAAGCATAGAAGCCATCATTAGACTTGACAAACTTTGTTGCAAAAGAAAGGTATGAGCCTTTTCCCGCGTAGAATGTGATTTCGGTAGAAGTTCCAGGAATTATCGCATCGAAGTCTCCAGATAAAAAGTATTCTCCTAGTTCTGTTTGATTTTCGATGACGAGTCGATAGTTAGATGTGAAAGAGGAAGTTCCCGCTCCCCCGTCGTCGCCATCACAGCCAACCATTAGGAAAGCTAAAATGGATAGATAGTAGAAAAGTTGTCTCATTTTTGGTTTGTTTAGTTTAGATAGTATCCCTAAAATACCTCAGATTAAAACAAAATGAGTTTCCAAATAGGTAAAAAAGCTACATGTGTAAGGATTGGGTTATAAATGAAAAAACCTCCCGAAGGAGGTTTGTATTATAAAGGTATATTACCATGCTTTTTCTTAGGTAGTTTGTCCACTTTCTGTTCAAGCATTTCAAAAGCCATCATGAGTTTTTGTCGAGTATCTTTCGGTTCTATCACTTCATCGATAAAACCTCTGTAAGCTGCTCGGTATGGGTTGGCAAATGTTTCAGTGTATTCATCAACCTTCTCTTGTAGTTTTTCTTCAGGCTTTTCGGCTTCCGCTATTTCTTTTCTGAAAATAATCTCTGCGGCTCCTTTTGCTCCCATTACGGCAATCTCTGCTGTTGGCCAAGCAAAATTCATATCAGCCCCTATGTGTTTTGAATTCATCACATCATACGCTCCGCCATAGGCTTTTCGTGTAATGACTGTTACTCTAGGGACGGTAGCTTCACAGAAAGCATACAACAACTTTGCACCATTTGAAATAATACCATTCCATTCTTGGTCTGTTCCTGGTAAGAAACCCGGGACATCTTCAAATACTAAAAGGGGAACGTTGAAAGCATCACAGAAACGGACAAATCTAGCGGCTTTGTTACTTGCATTGATATCTAGTACACCTGCAAGTACAGCTGGCTGATTACCAACAATACCGATACTTCTTCCTGCTAATCTTCCAAAACCTACTACAATATTTTCAGCGTAGTCTTTATGAACTTCAAAGAATGAATCCTCATCTAGTACACCGTTCATTACATCACGAATATCATAAGGCTGATTGGCATTTTCAGGAATAATATCATCCAATGCTACTCTAGATTCATCTGCTTGTACTTCATAAGGATAAATTGGCGCATCTTCTTCGCAGTTCTGTGGAATGTAACTCAACAACTTTTTAATATTCTCGATACATTCTACTTCATTCGCACAAGAGAAATGCGTTACGCCACTTTTTGTACTATGTGTTGAAGCTCCGCCAAGCTCTTCTGCACTTACCGTTTCTTGAGTTACTGTTTTTACGACATTTGGCCCTGTCACAAACATGTAAGAAGTGTCTTCTACCATCATGATGAAATCGGTAATGGCTGGAGAATACACAGCTCCACCCGCACAAGGTCCCATTATGGCAGAAAGCTGAGGAACAACTCCCGATGCAATTGTATTTCGATAGAAAACATCGGCATAACCTCCCAAAGATTTCACTCCTTCTTGAATTCTGGCACCACCCGAATCGTTTAACCCGATTACAGGAGCGCCATTCTTCATGGCTAAATCCATGATTTTACAGATTTTCTCCGCATGAGATTCCGACAGCGAGCCTCCAAATACGGTAAAATCTTGTGAGAAAACATAAGTCATTCGCCCATTGATTTTCCCATAACCAGTCACTACACCGTCTCCTAGGTAGTGCTCGTCTTCTAAACCAAAAGCAGTCTCTCTGTGACGAACAAATTTTCCAATTTCTTGAAATGTTCCTTTATCGAAAAGTAGATTGATTCTTTCTCTTGCCGTTAGTTTTCCTTTCTTGTGTTGCGCAGCAATTCGTTTTTCACCACCTCCCAATTCAGCTTCTTTATTCATTTCAGCCAAACGTGCTAGTGCCTTCTCTTTCTTTGAAAGATTATGTTTATCGTTGTGGTCTTGCATCTTAAATTCTGTATGCATGTTTAAATGTGTGTGTTGTTAATATGTTAGCTCAAATAGGTTATTGGTTGTTTCCTATTTGCGTGTTTTTGGTTATAGTCTGAATTTAAGGAAATTCTAAAGAGAAATGGTATTAATTAGTGATATTTTAGTTTTAAGTCCACAGAGTTACAATCAGAAATAAAGGAAATTCAGACGGTCATCAACTCATTCCAATCTGTTGTGTAGCAAGGTGAAAGCTTGGCTTGCTTCATTTTGAAAGCAGGTTTTATACCTTGTGCCGCTAAATACAGACTTCCTTTTCCATACTTCTGGTTTACAACATCCATAGCATCCATCAGCTTTCGTTGTTGATGAACTTGCTCTTCAGGAAATTCTTGATGTAAAGACAATTGTCGTTGTCCCTCGGGTACAATACCTTCTACATAAACTCCTGCCTTTCGGTAATTATGCTTTTCATAAAAAATACGATCAAGTAAACTTATGACCATTTTAGTAGCTACAACAGTATCATTGGTTGGAATGTCCAAACTTCCACTTACAGAACCATAATACGGATTTTGTTCTCTAAATGAATCTGTCTGCAGAAATACAGTAAAGTGACTCGCACAGCTTTTTTGCTTGCGGAGTTTATAACAGACATTAGCCGTAAAAGCAGTCAAGGCCTCTTTTACACCTTCGTAATTATTGATTTTTTTACTGAAAGTACGTGTCGTACAAATTCCTTTTTTAGGTGAAGACTCATGTTCCATTCGGATACAAGAAATTCCATAAAGCTCTTGATATGTTCGTAGACCATTTACTTTAAACTCCTTCCGAACCCAATCCATTGGCAATTTCATAAAAGAACCAACAGTCCTAACACCTGCTGTTTCTAACTTTTGTGCAGTTTTCCCTCCTATCCCCCATATCTCCTGGACGGGCATCGAGGCATATTCATCTTGCAATTCAGGGTTTAATAAACAGACACCATCTTTACGCTCATCTTTTTTGGCTATATGGTTTGCTAATTTTGCAAGTGTTTTAGAAGAAGCTAAACCAATCGATACGGGGATACCAACTTCTCTTAACACTGTTTCTTTTATCTCTTGTGCATAAGCTTCTACATCTTCAATTCCTGTGAGATCAAGAAATGCTTCATCTATCGAATAGACTTCCATTTCTGGACTAAAACGAGAAAGTACACGCATTACTCGTTTAGATAAACTAGCGTAGAGCTTATAATTAGATGAGAATACAGTAACCTTATTTTGTTGGATGATATGCCTAATTTTAAAAAATGGAATCCCCATTCCTATGTTCAACTCTTTTGCCTGTTTGTTCCGTGCAATGACACAACCATCATTGTTTGACAAGACAACTACGGGCTTATCTTCAAGATCTGGACGAAATACTTGCTCACACGAAGCATAGAAGCTATTGCAGTCGACAATAGCGAAACAACGTTTGGGTAACTGATTTTTCCATTTATCTAGAAGGCTCATTGTAGACATCTTTCTTTGGGTTTTTCATTAAAATCCTGTAATAGAAATTTTCACCTAACTCTATAACAGTAATTTCTTTCTCAATTTTCACTGTTTTAAGGGAGCTTTTTTCGAATATCCCCTTTTAACTTAGCACTTCGACAATATTTTTATCTATTCACTTTTCACTTGCCTTTAAGCGACAAACAAATTTAGCTTACTGCACAAAAACTTCTATAAACTATGAAGAAATGCATCATACTTTTAAATGTAGTACTTTTCTCATTTTTTTTAACTAATTGTACGGAAGAAGAAGGTACACCCATCAAATCTAGACCTCCTCAGACTGAGACTCCAAAAAACGATCAGAATAATAATGGAGGTAGTGACAATGACGACAACAATGATAATACCCCACCTCAAACTACTGGAGATGGTAAAAATCAGCTTGGAATTTGGTTATGGTATATTGAAGGAACAGGGTATAACCATGCTCAGTTAGCTCAGAAAATTGCAGACATTGGTATACGTAGAGTCTATATAAAAGTAGGAGATGGAGGCATTAACGCAAATAATTGGCCTGAAGTTGTAGATACCTCTTTGGTTCAAACGTACAAAGATGCTGGTCTTGAAGTTTGGGCTTGGGCGTATAATTACCCGGGGAATGACAGTAAACAAGCTGAAGTCTTATACACTGCTGCTCAGACAGGCTATGAAGGTTTTGTCACAGATATTGAAATTGAGTTTGATGAAAAAAGCACAGAACTACATAACATCTTTACCGCTTTCCGTTCGGCTCTTAATGATGCAAAAGAAGATGGCTATGCTACAGATGACTTCAAACTATACTGTACAACTTGGGGAAACCCGAAAGATCATAAAATGCGTGTGGATATTATTGACCAGTATGTAGATGGACATATGCCACAAACTTACCTCGAAGTTTGGGGAGATACTTATATGTCAAATGCGACCTATTGGGTAAATGTAGGAACAGAAGAGTATCAAGAACTTGGTTGTGAAAAACCTGTACATCATATTATCAGTGCTGAATATGATCAAATTTCTGTAGACCAAATCAATGAAGTGATTAGTGCTTCTGGAGCACAAACATCTTTATGGCGTATACCTGGAGAAGGGACTCCATTAAGCATTTGGAATACAATTGAGAAAGTAAACTGGTCAGTTGATTTCGAATAATTCCGACCTAAAATATTTCCCTAAAAAAGGGACTTCATTGCAATTTATCTTAAAAAGCTTCGGCGTAAACTCGAATATCATTTTCAAGTTTACGCCGAATTATTTTTTATGCTTAAGCTTAAAGAAAAAACACAGAAGACTTAATTGTTAGGGCTATTGTCTTCAGGATAAAACTTTACTGTTCTTAGAGTTGCTCTAAGAACTCATAAATACTGCGTCCACCTCCTACCTTCTTACCTAAATCCTTAGATCACTTCGTGAACTCTAAGGATAGTCGTACCTATTTTCTTATGTCATAGTACTAAGTAGTTGGACAAAAGAAAACGGTTTTATTTTCCATTCATACACAGTGGAGATTGTATTGCTTATTCTAATTGTAGTGTTCATTTCTTTTCTTGATAAAAGAAACGAACCAAAGAAAATCAAGCCACATAAAAAACGGACACCCCACCAGCCACGCTTCTCCGCTTTTGTGGCGAACAACCCGCAAACACGCATAGGAGGGCTGTTTGTCCCATCACGCGGAGCTTGCGCTGATTTGTGGGGAGAACGATTGAATGGGACTTGATTTTTTGCTTCGTTTTTCATCAAGGAAAAATGAAGACTACTATTAAATCAATGAAAAATAATTCCCACTATAGACGATCAATTTGAATTAAAATCGAAATTACCCGAATTCATATGTCCACCTACTTACTTCTTCTTATACTTGTCTTCTTCCCAATTACCACTAAGCAATATTTTGCCTTTACTATCAATCATCTCACCTTTTCCATGACGAAGGTTATTTTCCCATTCACCTACATATTTCTCACCTGATTTGAAATAGTAAGTTCCATTTCCTTCTCTCCTTCCTTCTCTAAAGTCACCTTTGTAATAATCGCCATTCATCCAATGATAGATACCAGTACCATGCATTTCATTATTTCGCCATTCTCCTTCGTAGAAGCCTTTTCTATCTAGAATAGCATAGCCATAACCTTTTGCTTTACCATTTACCATTCTCCCGATATATTTGATTTCTACATCATCTATATTGAAAAATGTCGTGTATTGGTAAGCCTGTAATGCAACATCAAGTTCAGCTCTCAAATTTTCAACATGAGTATTCGCATAATTGAGGTTAGCTTTTTCACCATCCAAGGCTGAACTTAAGCTATCAAGATTTGTAGATAACTCCTCAATTGTACTTTTCTGATTATTGTTTTGTGTCTTTAGTTTAGTCACTAAACCTTTGGTATTGTCAAGTTTTACGGTGTTAATCACAACAGGCTTTTTATGCTCACTTTTTTTCTGAGCAAGAAGTGTACTATCATACAAAAACATCTCTAACTCTGGCTTAAGACTATCTGCTTTTGCATAAATAGTTAAGGCTGAATCATATTCATCAATGATCAAATAAGAATCTGCTGTTGCTCTTAACTGAAGATATTCAATCTCTCCTTTTAAATTCTCTACAGCATCGTTCTTCTCATTGATCAACACGATGTTTAATGTCACAGAGATAAGTCCTAAAACGATTAAAGCGATATAAATAAATGACTTCTTTTTCATATTAGTAACCAAGATTTATCTTCGGAAGTTTGTCCTCTATCTTTCTTGTATCTAAACCTATATAGACATTGAACCTTAGGATATGACTCGTTTTGTATTCATAACCACTGCTTTTTTGTCCGTAGGTAAACATATGCCCGACAAAGAATGTCAAAGTATTATTCATCACATACCCAAAACCGTTATAGGTTCTAAAGTCTTCCATCGGATTATTTACAATTGACTCGCCACTATGCATAAAAATCTCTGCACTTGGAGAAAAGTACCAGCTCTTTTCTTTGATCTCTTTTGAGTTAATCGGGATGTAACCAAAAATCTTATATCGGTATCTATTGGTATAATCATGGTCTTCACCTACATCATTTTTTCTTTTCCAACGGTGTTCGAATCGAAACTGATGATACATTTTAACCCTTCCCATCTTTGGCATTTTGAACAACCATTGGTGCCATATACGAGGCTCGTAAGTTACTTTATCGTAAGCATCGCTATCCATATCAGGACTAAAATTCATTACGAGCGTTGGACCGATAACAGCTTCAAAATAATCATTGAACATAATGTTTAACCCAAATCGGTTATACATCTGTCTAGGTCTTCCTGAAAAAGACCAAACGTTATCAATATCATTTCTTGTCCTCCAATGGTGTTCTCCGTAGTAACCTAGTTTTTCACTAAACCTAATTTTCAGATATGCACCATACCACATACCTGTCTCTTCCATGCTTGTTGTAGATCGTTTGACGTCAGATTGTGCGTAGAGTAGGTTATGCATTCCGAGAAACAGAATGATGAAAAGTTTATATTTTGTCTTCATAATGTACTATAAGGCTCGGCGAATATAATTGTATTTATCTCGGTCAGCAATTTTTTAAAAGATAATTAATATTAATTTTCATAGTTCATTAGACATAAAAATACGAACACAAACAGATAGCTATCAATTAGTTAAGGCCACACACCTTAGTCAAAAAGTTGATTTACAAGCTTTTTTAGCCTTAAACACTTCTCTAAACTTTTAAAAAAGCACTTTTTGAATGATGTAACTATTTATAGCTCAATAGAAATAAGGCTAAAAATAATCTTAGAAATAGAATAACAATCCACATCATTCCAACAGCTATATAACTCCAAACTAAAGCTGAAAAGAAAAGCTATACATTGTTACACGACACGATATCATACCCTCAAATCTACTTCAGTTCAGATTTTTATTTATCTTCAGATTAAACCCTTCCGTCTACTTACCGTCAAAGCAAACAATTAAACACTGAAGCCTCATGAATGAAAAAGAAAAAATCAAACATTTGTCTTGGCGAGCAGGATTTGGCTTGAGTTATCAACAATGGCACTCCTACACAAAGCTCAACGACTATATTCATGATCTTTTTGAACATGCGAAAAATGTAGAATTATTAGGCGAAGAAGTCTCCAATGAGGAGATGCAAAGCATGATGCAAGAGGATAAAAAAGATCTACAAATGGAAATGCGAAAAATGGAGAAAGACGCCAATTTCCAATGGTTCCAACAAATGCAAAAAGACGAGAATGCTTTGCGTGAAAAAGTGACTTTCTTTTGGCACGATTACTTCGCCTGTCGTATCAATAACAGCTATTGGTCCATCAAACTAAATAACACCATACGAGAAAATGCACTCGGAAACTTCAAAATCCTACTCACCGAAGTCAGTAAAACTTCGGCTATGCTTCGTTTTCTGAACAACCAACAGAATAAAAAGAATGCTCCCAATGAGAATTTTGCGAGAGAAGTGATGGAGCTTTTCACCATGGGGCGAGACAAATACAGTGAAGAAGATATCAAAGAAGCGGCTAGGGCTTTTACAGGTTGGCGAAGCAACCGCTTGGGTGAATTTGTTTTCCATGAAAAAAGACATGATACAGGTCTAAAAACATTTCTAGGACAAACAGGAAATTGGAATGGCGACGATATCATTGATATTATTTTAGAACAGCCACAAACTGCTCATTTTGTAGCGAGTAAAATTCATCAACATTTCGTTTCTGAAACAGACGATGAGAAGCAAATCCAATGGATTGCAGATAAACTCATAGAAAATAACTATGAAATCAGCCCAACACTGAGAGCCTTATTTACTGTTTCTTGGTTCTATGATTCAAAGAACGAAGGCTCAATTATCAAGTCTCCGATTCTGCTTTTAGTTGGGATGAGTAGACAAGGGCAGTTTGAATTCAATGATACAAAAAAATGTATCCGAGTTCAGCAAAGTTTAGGACAAATTCTCTTCAAACCACCTAACGTAGCAGGTTGGAATGAAGGAAGAGCTTGGATTGACAGTTCTACGCTACTTTTCAGACTGAACCTTCCGATGGCACTAGAAAAAAGAAAGATTGCGACTTACAAACCAACCAATGCTACTCCCTTTGAATTGGCTGATTTTCTATTTCAAGTCCCACTTCCAAAAGCCAATTATCAACTTCCTACAAAATTTGGAATTGACCCAATGCTTTCATTTATGTCTACGCCCGAATACCAAATTTGCTAACTATGAAAAGACGAGATTTTCTAAAATATACAAGCCTTACAACTTCGGCTGTTCTTGTACCTTCTTTCCTGAAAGCCTTCGAAATCCCTCAAAACTTTGAAGGTAAGAAGCTTGTCATTATTCAGTTTTCGGGAGGAAATGACGGACTAAATACCTTTGTGCCTTACCAAAATGATTTGTATTATCAGTATAGACCTAAAGTAGCTCTCAGCAAAGATGAAATACTCAAAGTACATTCTGAGATTGGTTTTCACCCTGCCCTCCAACAGCTTCGATCGCTCTATGATGAAGGCTATGTTTCGATCATCAATGAAGTAGGATACCCAAATCCTAACCGTTCACACTTCCGATCTATGGACATTTGGCACACAGCATCAGAAGCGCAAGAATACAAAAACAATGGATGGCTTGGCAGATATTTGGATGCTGAATGTACTGCACCACATATGGCTATCGAAATGAGTCAAGGACTTTCGCTTGCCCTAAAAGGAGATCAATTAAGCGGTATGGCTGTACCGAATCTGAATATGCTTCAAAAGACGATTCGCTCAAAACATGTAAAGTACATAAACAATAATCACAAAGGGCATTCTCATAATGCTCATGTCGATTTTATGTATAAAACACTCGCGAGTACCTATTCGAGTACAAACTATCTGAATGAGAAAATAGGTAAAGTAGATCGTTCATCTTCCTATCCTCAAACGCAACTCGGAAAGCAATTGCAAGATGTTGCTAGTTTTATAAAAGCCGGAGCAAAAAGCAAAGTCTATTATGCGACTCACAACGGTTTCGATACACATGTCTATCAAAAAAATAAACACCAACAATTACTAGGGCAATTTGATGAAGCCGTCGGTACTTTCGTACAAGACCTAAAAAAATCTGGGCAGTTTGATAATACTTTGGTTGTAGTCTTCTCTGAATTTGGACGAAGAGTAAAAGAAAATGGTTCGGCTGGTACAGACCACGGTACGGCAAACAATATGATTATTATCGGGAATCAACTTAAAAAAGCAGGATTCTACAATCAAGAAACTGACCTTGTAAACCTAGACTCCAACGGAGACTTACAATATTCTGTTGATTTCAGAGATGTCTATGCTACTCTCCTCGACAAATGGCTAGATACAAAACATGATCAGATTTTAGGTGGAAAAAGAAGTCCGTTGGCTTTCATATAGAACAAAGGTGCGATAAATCGACATCTCTACAGTATTTTATGATTTTTGAATTCGTAGAAAGCTTCGCTAACTCTAAGGATAGTGGTAGAGACAAGGCATGCCTTGTCTCTACAGTAGTCCAAATGAACATTAAGATCAATAAAACGATGAAGAAATATTTTTGATTAATACTTTACTACAGTTAAATAACGTTTTGCTAACGTATAATTTTAATCTTCATTTAAAACATCTATAATAATCAAAATACTGAAAGAGAGATAAGACGGCACAACTTATCTCTCTATAATTCTCTAAATCTTATGCTCTGATAAACTGATGAATTGCTTCATCTGCATTATCTTGATAGATTTCATTTTTCAAATCTGTAAAAATAGGAGACTGATCTACTAAAGGACCTGTCAGTACACTCTCTTTACTGGCATAAAAACTCCCATTTTTCAACGATGGATTACTGATACTATCTACAAATCTCTTTGCTCCTTTTTCCAAACTATGCGAAAGCCCCATAAGCGGCATTACAATTGGCATCCCAACATACTTGAACATCACACGCTGTAACAGTGGCAAGTCATCAAATCCTTCTGTACCTCTTGTACTTCCCGGACTTACACTTATAAACTTGATATGAGGATATTTCCTAGCCATAGAAGACATCCAAAGTGTTCCACCATATTTTACAGTCCCATAAACCTCCATTGGGTCTGAACCTTTCCCAAACCAAGATCCGTCAAATACTGTCACAAATTCTTCTACCGATGACGTTTTCAAATTCGGTCTTTTCATTCCCATTCTCTTTACCCCTCTAGCCACTTCTGAACTTGCAAAAAGAGCTATATTTTGAAGTTTATCTGAAGCTAGTAATTCGTCTACCAAAACCACATGTCCTAGTAGGTTTGATGCCGTTATAGCTGTCACCCCTTCTTTTGTCAATTCTGAAGGGTTTTTCCCTCCCGTTCCTCCTGCATTCATAATCAAGGCATCAATGGGTTCATTCAATTGCTGTACAGCTTTTCTGACCGAATCAATCGTTGAAACATCCATGATCAAGACCTCGAAAATATTTCGACCTGTAGCTTGTTCCAATTCTTTCTTTGCCACATTCGCTTTTTCAGCATTGCGACAAGCCATATATATTTTCTCAGTCTCTTTTTTCAATGCAAGTTGTCTGGCTGTTTCTTTGCCAATTCCTGCATTGGCTCCCGTAATCATTATTATTTTGTTCATGGTTTTTAAGCTTTTTGGAGTGAATAATTAAGTGATTAGGTATATTTCGTTTAAACAATTTTCCGCAATGGAGATCATATCACATTTACCTGAGTTCAGCCTTCATTTTTTGTCTTGACACAAAAAATGAAGGCTGCGCTCGCGCAAAAGAAAGTCAAGTCCCATTCGATCTCCCCCCTTCTAGCTCACCCTAACTCCGCACGATGGGACAATCATCGCTCTTCTACATGTTTGAGAATGAACAATGTAAATCGGGCAAAATCTCCTCAACTAGAATGATGCGAAACAATATTTATTGAGTGAATAATTAGTTGGATACGCTTTTGTACTTTTGGAAAAGAAATACACCGATGATGCCGAGTATGAATTCTAATCCTGTAGCTTTGACTAGTCCATCTACAGGTATTCCATCTGAAAGAATACTGATCAGACGACCTAAACCAAGCGAAAGGAATAAGAGGGAAACCACCAAATTGGAGGTGTAAGTAAGTTTGGTTCTAAAAGCTCCGATGATGGTCAATAATGCCACTGCCAAGAATAGGGCACTTGCGGCACGGACATCGTTGATGACACTGATGTTTTGTGAAATATCAATACCTGCACTGGCTTTCATGGCAATTGGGTTTGCCAAGGTTGCTCCTCCGATAAAAGTGAGCAACAAACCAGAAATAATAAGATAAGTAGTGAGTACTTTAGATTTTTTCATGACTTCGTTCTTTAAAATTGTTTACAGAACAAAGTACGTGAATGCGAAAGGCTTCAATCGTGCAGTTTAGCTCAAAGGTTTCTCACTTTAGCTCACACGGTATTCGGAAGGGGAAACGCCATAGGTATTTGTGAAGTTTCGGCTAAAAGTAGCCATAGAATCAAAGCCCACCTCATAGGCGATATCTGAAACTCTGAGGTCATTTGCTTTTAGTAGAGTCGCAGCTTTTTCCACTTTCTTTTTGGCTATATAGCGTTTGGGGCTTTCTCCAAAGACTTCCTTGAACTTTCTCTTGAAAGAAGAAAGACTCAGATGACAAAGTGCAGCCAATTCGGTCAGAGAAAGGTCTGCGTATAAATTATGCTGAATAGTCGTTTTGAATGCTACTTCGTTGGGTTTAAACAATGCTGCCAAAAAATCGAGTTGGGAAGGAGCTTCCGAAGACTTAGACACCAAAAGCACAAACTCTTTCAGCTTAGTCTTTATGATACTCTCATCGGCTAGTTCTGGATTATCGAGCAAAATATTGATACTCTCTTTATAGTTTTCGAGTAAGCGATCTATCTGTACTTGCTTAAGGTTATAAGGCACATTGTAATTGGAAGTAGAAAGATCGAACTCGAATAGGTCTTTTACCAAAGAAGGATAAAGAAATACGCCTACAGATTCAATACCTTCATCACAAACCTGTTTATTGTTACTAGGCTCAAAAAAGTAGTTTAGGCATTTTGCCAACATCCCTACGTCTTTATTCAACTTCAGATAATCGTCTTGAGAACGTACGCCAACCTCTCCTTTGTTGACAAACATAAAACAGGCTTCATCTTCTACATACTGCTTTAGTGTTCGATTAAAATTTGGCATCGAAAGCTTTATGAAAACGATTTTATCTTTATATGTAATAACCTGTTCTTTAAACTCCATCTCAATTCAACGACTAAATAGTTAAAATGGTAAACTCAAATATAACAGCTCTCCAAAACTATTAAAAGTCTACCTTCTTTAGATCAGAAAAACAGGAGTTCTCTCAATTTGTTTTCGAGGGTACTTCCTCTAAATACAGCCAGCCTTATTAAAAATTATTCAGAGGGTATCTGGCTACATTTAACTAGGCTCAGAAAGACTTTGAGGTACAAAAAATACAGCCAGGTACGCTAAAAATAATTAGAAAGCTACTTGGCTGTATTTAGATACACTGAAAATAATTTTTGAGCTAGCTGGCTACATTTAGGCTCACTGAGAAAAATTCTGAATGTAACTAGCCGTATTTCAAGAGTAGTCGTTTTTTTGATTTTCTTATCACGAAGAGATTAAAGAAAACGACCTAACTTTTGCTAACAGCTTAATAGTATTCGTAGACAATATTTTTTTAATCGTTTTATTAATCTCAATGCTCATTTAGACTACTGTAGAGACAAGGCATGGATTGCATCTGCCCTCTGCCCTTGTCTCTACGCTATGAATAGTTTTCAACTTTAATTAACAATCAAGTATCTATAAATAACTTCTCTAATTCCTTAAATCAGGCATTGCCCCATGATGCTCACAAACCATAGCTGATATTTTTACGGCTTTCTCATGAAATACCTTTTGGGCTTCTCCTTTCAATATCCCAGCAACCATAGTGGCTGTAAAAGAGTCTCCTGCTCCTACGGTGTCTACTACTTTTACTTTCGGAGTTGCTAATGTTGTTGTTTCAGAAGAACTCATAATCAGACTTCCTTCTGCTCCTTTGGTGAGTGCGATATATTTCAGATTAAAAGTGTCTAGGAGTTCTTTGAGCTGCGCTTCTTCTGTATCTCCTTTTAGAACAAGTAGGTCTTTCAGTACAATCAGTTCTTCATCATTCAGCTTAAATACATTTGCGAATTGAAGTGATTTCTCAATAGTTTCTAAAGAGTAATACTGCTGCCTGAGGTTGATATCAAAAACAACTAAAGCCTCTTGTTTTACTTTAGCGAATAGCTGAAAAAGTGTTTGCTGTGTTATGTCACTCCTTTGAGCTAGCGTTCCAAAACAAATCGCATCTGCAGTGGAAAAGAAAGTTTCTAAGTCTGAATTAGGTTGCAAATAATCCCAAGCTACATTTTCATGAATTTGATAAGTCGGTTTCCCTGCCTTATCCACAACTACATCAACAGTACTTGTTGCTTTGTCTTCCAGAACCCTAATCGCCTTTCTATCTATATTTTTAGCTTTTAAGAGTTTCAGAATCTCATCGCCAAGCTCATCTTTTCCAACAGCACTCACAGGGATTCCGTTCATGCCTTGTTGATTACAATGAAATGCAAAATTGGCAGGTGCACCTCCTAACTGCTTACCGTTTGGAAGTATATCCCAAAGTATTTCTCCGAATCCGAGGACTAAAAATTGCTTGTTCATGCTTATTACTTTCTGTTTAAAACAACACTAGCAAGTATACAATTAATTAGTAATTGATAGAAATATCGAATCTGGGAAGTTTAGACACATCGATTTATCATGTCTCTACACAAACTATTTGAAGAGTTATATCCGTACCTTTTTGTTCTCCTACTTAAGTACTAGGGCATATCTATTCAGGTAATTTCGATTTCCATTCAAATTGATCTTTCACTGTGGCTACAATTGTTTTTTACTTAATTGTAGTCTTCATTTTTTGTCTTGACACAAAAAACGAAGCAAAAAAAGTCAAGTCCCATTCAATCATCCTCCCCGCAAATCAGCCTAAGCTCCGCATGATGGGACAAACAGCCCTCTTAAGCGTATTAGCGGGAAGCTTGCCACAAAAGCGGAGAAGCGAAGACCCGTGGGGTGACCGTTTTTTATGTGGCTTGATTTTCTTTGCTTCGTTTCTTTGATCAAGCAAAGAAATGAAGACTAACATTTGAATAAGGAATATAATCTCCACTGTGCATGAATTTCTATGAATGGAAAATAAAGCTATTTTCTTATATCCTAATACTTAATTAAAAACAGGAATTTGAGAATATAATACCTGTTTAAAGACAAAAAAAGACTGCATGAAATATTCATACAGTCTTAAATCTGTTCAAAGAGAACTACTTTTTAAGTCTCAACTTACTTTATGAACAAGCTATTCGAATAATTTTAGCTCAGCGAAACCTGAAGGTGTATGGAACACATTCAGATACATATAGTCATAGTATTCGTAAGCTTTTGTGTCCTTATTCGAATCATTAATACACACATTAATTCCGATTTGTAAATCCTTGGACGGCTGAGTCCCAATTTCTGTCCAAGGGATAGCAACCTCTACCGTATACCCTTTATCAGTATCGTTCATGTTATTCAATGTGCCTTGCAATTTTACCGCTGTGCGTGCTTTGCCATTCCAAGATTTATTGAATACACCATCTTTATTTCCTTTCTCATCATAAATGATGTTGGCAGCATTTACGTGATAGGCTATATCATCTGCTTGCCACTCTGCCGAACGCTCAAAGTTAGGATCAAGCAAGAATTCAATACCGTCATCTAGGTGCAGGCCTTCTTCATCTCTTTGCTTTTTCTCTGCTTGTAAATCTGTATCTTCTACTTCAAATGCCAAATACAAGTATTTCGAATCCCACTGTAAAGCAAACTTACATGAGTCTTGCCCATAAGCGTGTCTGTTCACAAAATAATCCCATGAACTGTTTGCCCATTCTTTCAAGTTCCCATCTACTCGAACACGTTTTGTTGTCTTTGATGCTGAAATATACGCTACTTTCGACTTCAACAATTTGTCAAAAGCATCAACTACTTGAAGCTCTGTTCTTCCTCCTTCCTTTCTTGCTTCTTCCAAACTTGCTCTCAAAGCTTGGTAGTCTTCATAAGAGATTTTTTCCTCTGAATTAAGTACTTCCAATACACGCTGAGATGTTTTTGAGAAGTTTGCAGACAATGCCTCGATCTCTTTCAGAATCGGTGAGTTTACAATCAGCTGTTGCAAAGCTGCATGATTTGTAGCCCAAGTGCTTAAAGTTGATTTTACATCTTCAGCACCTTCGCCAGTTGCTAAATACTGATCTACCAATTTGTTGAACTTTCTCGCTGCAGGAGCATCGGCAATAGTTACATCAGCAAACTTTGTGAAAGCAAAATGGAATTCATATAAAGCGCCATTTTTGTTTCGTGTATAACCTTTCATTGGCTCACAAACATCAACTAATGTTCTTAGTGGCTCCACCTCATAACCATTTGCCAAATTGCGGAGCAAAGCCTCTCTGTTCGTCATGTGCGTAAGTCCTACTTCTTCCAATCTTCTGCTCACAACTTCTAAGCGTTCATGAATTGTATTTGGGTCTAGTAAAGCCTCTGCCGACCAATATCGTTCTGCAATAGCAGCCATACGTGGCCAAATTCTTGAGTCTACAGTTTGTGGTGTTACCAATTCAGACCATAGTGTAGCCTCTCCGCCCAATACTTTTTCCTTTGCTGCTTCAGAAAGTGTTTCTGGTTTATTTCCTAGCGGATCGATGCTGTAGTGATGATCTACCGAACGCATCAAATCAATGTAATACCCATTTGAAAGTACTACCTGATATCCTTTTTCAGCAGCTTTGTAAAGCGATTCTTGTCCTCTCCAAGATTGAATTACTGCTTTTGTTGGTAAGTCTGGTTGAAGGATTTCATCCCAGCCCATCATTTGTTTTCCCAAAGGTGTGATAAACTCTAGCAACCTTCTGTTAAAATACCCCTGTAGTTGGTGATTGTCGTACCCATGCTTTTCTTTAAATGCAACGATGTCCTCGTTTTCATCCCACTGATGTGCTTCATTTTCATCTCCACCAATATGGAAATATTCATCTGGGAAAAGCCCTGCCATTTCTGTGAAAAGAGCCTCCAAGAAAACGTAAGTCTCTTCTTTTGTTGGGTCTAAAGTCGCATCAAAAATCCCAGAACGATCTGCCAAACGGTAAGAACCATCTTCTGTCATTCTGTGCTTAAATAAGTCCTGTAAGAATGGTTGTATATATTGTTCTTTGTGTGAAGCCAATTCAGGATATGCCGCCAAAATTGCTGTTGCATGACCAGGAACATCAAACTCTGGTACTACTCGAATTCCTCGGTCATTGGCATATTTTACGATCTCACGAATCTCCTTCTGTGTAAAGTATTTACCATCTCCTCCTATTTCGTGAAGCTTCGGATAAACTTTACTTTCTACCCTAAAGCCATGATCGTCTGTAAGATGAAGGTGCAACACATTCAGTTTGACCGCTGCCATACCGTCAATGTTTCGTTTGATTACTTCCAAAGGTAAGAAGTGCCTAGACACATCTATCATTAAGCCTCTCCATGTGAATCTAGGTGAATCAGTCACAACTACCCCTGGAAAGTAATACCCCTTTTCATCTACCTTTAAGGTCTGTAACAATGTCTCCAAACCACGGAGAAGACCCAAATCGTTTGTTGCTGTCAGTTGTATTTTTGAAGCACTTACTTCCAATCGGTAAGCCTCTTCCTCATTTACTTTAAGCTCCCCTTTTCGCTCACTCGTCAGTACGAAAGGCGCCTTGTCATGAATATCTTTTGAGTCAATTTTATTTTGGAAAAAGAATAAACCTGTGCGTTTATCCAAGTTTCTCAAAAAACGGTCTGTTCCTTTATATAATCTTTCATCAAATTCCCCTTGAAGACTGATGCTAAAGTCTGTCGTGAGTCTGAATTTCTCTCCTGTAAAAGAAATTTCCTTAGGTACGGGCATTACTTCTGACTGATTCGTTTCAGGTACTTCTTGAGCGAAACCCTTCAAACCGATCAAGACAAAAAGTAGAATGACCTTATATTTAATGTTTCTCATCGTAATCAGATTAGTTCTTTGTGAATTAGGTCTGTTTGTCGTTTTAGCTTCTCCTAAAAATGAAGCTCAGAAAAATATTGGATATCAATTAGTACTAACGGTAATAGACAACACTTAAGTCTTTGAATGTAAAAGAGGAAGGTGTGAGGCAAAACCTCACACCTATCACTTATACACTACTATTATTTACTTTGCCACCAAAGTGGAGTTCCTCCAGTATCCTCACCACCTAATTTTTGAACTGCTTCAGCATAACCTTCTGGGTTATTACCTGCTTCAGAATCAGGGTAAGGTAAACGATTGATGAATGTTCCATCAGGAATTGATCCACCACTCTTGTTATATTTCACTGGAAAAATTTTAGGGTAACCTGTTCTTCTTACTTCAGCCCAAGCTTCCATACCTTCAGGGAACCCTGCAATCCACTTTTGAGTAATGATCTGCTCCAATTGTTGCTCTGCTGTAAACGCATCATCCCAAGCAACAGTCACACTACTTACCGCTGCAATGTCATAAGCACCGTCTGCTTGACTAGGATCTACATAATCAGAAGGTGTCGAAGTATCATCAGCTAGATAAGCACTTGCTGCCGCAGTCTGACCGTGTTGAGCTAAAGACTCTGTCACACCAGCTTCATACAATTCTTTTGCTGATCCACCTGCATTCCATCCTTTCAAAGCAGCTTCCGATTTCAAGAAAAATGCTTCAGCTCCTGTCATTAACAAGATAGAAGAATTAGCATTTACATACGCCTCATTTACTGTTGAGTATTGTGTATATGGGCTACCATCTTTATCTGGTAAATCAACCCCTTGACGAATACCTAAATACTCTCCTTCATGACCTTCCAATGTTGAAGGTGAGAAAAACACAGATAAACGAGGGTCATTCAATCCTTTCATGATTGATTCGATAGACGCACCTATTTTGATATCACCCCATCCGTGTGCTACAGTAGCTAGAGGGTGAATAATATCAGAATTTACTTGTGCGATATCACCTGCCACAAAAGTACCTGAAGCAATTGCTGCTTCTGCTTGAACTTTAGCTGTTGCAGGGTCAACATTTGAAATACGCATTGCCAAACGTAACTTCAAGGTATTGGCAAATTTCAACCATTGTGTAAAGTTACCTGCATAAAGATCATCTACACTTGAGAAAGCAGGAATTTCACTTTGATCTGCCTCCAATGTTGCAATAGCTTCGTTTAGCTCATTAAAGAACGCAGTATATACTTCTTCTTGAGAGTCGTAACCAATAGCAAAATCTGAACTACCAAATTCTGAATAAGGGATTGGACCATAGATATCAGTTACTCGGTGCATTCCCATTACTTTAAGCACTAAAGAAACCGCATAAAGCTTAGGGTTGATGATATCTTTATTTCTTTCAATCTCATTTGCAGGTCCCATCACATTGGTATAAGCAATGCTAAATGGCCAGCTGTTCCAAATCAATGCATAGTGAGTTGCATTATTATTGGCTGCAAAAGGTGTAGGAGGTGCCATATACCCAGAGAATACATCTCCGTTCAGGTTTTGCTGTACTTGCCATCTCCAGTTAGAATTGTCAAAGTTAAAATAAATTGACCTAGCCAATTGAGGATAGAAAGCCATTACAAATTGGTAATCTCCTTCAAGAATCTCATCAGAAATTAAGTTTGGATCGTCGTTGATCTCTTCAAAATTATCTGTACAAGCACTTGCAAACATGCCCATGGCTACTGTTGCAGGTAGAATATATTTATTAAATAATTTTCTCATTTTTCAGATTGGTTTGGATGATTAGAAACTCATTCTCAAGCTAGCGCCTACACTTCTTGTAGCTGGAATACCGAAATAGTCAAGACCTTGCATACCATTTCCAGCCGAAGGAATCACTTCTGGATCTGAAGGAGCATCATTCATAAAGAAGAATAAGTTACGACCTACAACAGATAAAGAAACATCTTCGAAAATGGCTAACTTATTAGGGAAAGTATAACCAAATGAAACCTCTCTCAATCTGATATTCGTTGCGTCGTAGATATACTGTGAAGAAATACCATCTCTACCAGAAACTACATCATAGTAGCCTTGTGCATCAAATGTCTTACCTTCTACAGTAACTGTACCTTTATCAATTGCATCAGCCCATGCTTGAGATGTTTTTCTAGCATCCATGAATGACTGTGTGAATGACATGATCTCTCCACCAATTCTAGCATCGATCAAGATATTCAAGTTGAAGTTTTTATACTTCAAGCTGTTGCTCCATCCTAGTAAGAAATCAGGGTTAGAGTTTCCAAGCTTTACACGCTCAGTACCTCTTTGTGGATTACCATTTTCGTCAACTTCAATTTCTCCAGACTCCGTTCTTTTGAAATCGAAACCATAAATATCACCAAATGAACCACCTTCTTTCAAACCTAAAGAGTATGCTGCATTGTTACCGTCTGTCAACCACTCAATTCTTTCTTTATCGTCAGAGAATAGCTCAATAACTTCGTTTTTGTTTTTAGAGAAGTTAACTGTCGTACTCCAAGTGAAATCCGAAGTAGCTACAGGCATAGCTGTCAACATTACTTCGATACCACTGTTCTCAATGTTACCAGCATTCACTCTTACGAAGTCATAGCTAGAACCAGCAGGAGCATCGACTAACAACATTTGATTCGTTGTATTCGTCTTGTAGTAGTTTACATCAACATAGATTCTGTCGTTGAATAAACCAAGCTCACCACCAATCTCCAAAGAAGAAGATTGCTCAGGCTTCAATCCATCTTCCGAAGGTCCAATAGAAGCTCTCTCAAGAACACCTGTGTAAGGGTTGATTCTGTGACGAACATTTGTAGCTCCAATAGCTACGTCATTACCCAATACTGTATATGCTGCTCTAACTTTTGCCAATGAGATAGCCTCAGGAAGTTCAAACATATTATTAAGTACTGATGACAAACCAACTGAAGGATATAAGTAAGAATTATTACCATCTTGTAATGTAGAAGACCAGTCATTACGAGCTGTAAGGTCTAAGAACAACATGTCTTTGTAACCAAACTGAGCACTTCCAAATACTGATTGTACTTGCTTATTGAACTCGCTGTATTGTACTTTTTGTCCATCAAGACCTGCAGGCGAGAAATAGTTTGCAAATAACAATGTACCTCTACCAGTATCTACACGTTTCAAATCATTTCTTTGATCTAAGATTGATAGACCAGCAAGACCTGTAAATGATACATCACCAAACTGTTTTGTAATGTTGAAAAGTGCATCTGCATATACCTGACGATTGTTATAATCATCTCTGTAATATCCACCATTTTCGCCTACTGTAGTAAGGTTTGTTCCAGCATAAGCTTTCTTTTCCCATACATCAGTAGAGTTATCCAAGTTGATACGAGCTTGTGCCCAAATTCCTTCAGCAAAGTTATATTTTGCTGAACCGTTTACGATATAACGCTCTCTTCCTTCATCTACTGTGTTTCTATTCAATACCCAGTAAGGATTATCTGTTAAATACTGAGTATCATTATATCCCCAATTTTGAACATTCAAGTTTCTTGCTTCTGAGAACACTTCATAGTTATTCTCCATATTTGATTGACTCTCTGCTCTTGGAGAAAGCATAGCACTAGCAATGGCATTCATTGGTGTACCCACCGTTGGTCTGTTATGACCTTTTTGGCTCAAATAATTCACGCTACCATTTACTTCCAATTTATCATCAAACATTGATGCTGTTTGACGGAAAGTGAAGTTATGCTTGCTAAATGTATTTGTAGGAAGAATACCTGTTGCTGAAGTATTCGCATATGAGAAATAATGTTGTGACTTCTCTCCACCGTGAGTTAATGATAAAGAGTTCACAAAGTTAGTTCCTGTTCCAAAGAAGTTATCTAAAGTCAAAGGATCAGAAGCTGCTGCCGAACCATCTGCTGCATATTTTGTTTGCATTTCTGGTGCTTTCAAAATGCTCTCAGCAGTAAAGTTTGATGAGAAAGTCACTTTTGAGAATCCTGCTACTCCTTTTTTAGTCGTAATCAAAATCACACCATTAGCTGCTCTAGAACCGTAAAGCGCTGATGCTGCTGCTCCTCTCAATACGTTAATACTCTCAATATCTTCTGGGTTCAAGTTAGAGATACCATCACCTCCATCACGTCCTGGATCTTCCAATGAGTTAGCCTGCGTAGCTCCACTACCCCCCATAGGAATACCATCTACAACATACAATGGAGAGTTATTTCCAGCAATAGATCTGTTACCTCTAAGGTTTACTTTTACAGAACCACCTGCACCTGCACCTGATTTCGAGATTTGAAGACCAGCTACTTTACCAGTAAGACTGTTCATCATGTTCGCATCCTTCACTTGAGTAAGTTCAGAACCTGTAACTTGCTGAGTAGAATAAGTTAAACTCTCAGCACTTCTTTCTACACCAAGAGCTGTCACCACAACTTCTTCAAGTTGTTCAGCATCTTCAGATAAGCTTACATTGATCTCTGTTTGATTACCTACTGTAATTTCTTGGGTCGTGAAACCAATAGATGAAAAAACTAGAACAACATCAGTAGCATCTAATGAAAGTTTGTATTTACCGTTGAAGTCAGTTACGGCACCAACTGAAGTACCTTTTACTAATACGTTGACACCAGGCAGTGGCAAATTATCTACCTGACTAGTTACTACCCCTGAGACTGTACGCTCTTGCCCTAGAAGCGCCCCAGTGGTTAGCATGAAAATCGAAGTTAAAACAACAAGTAGTTTTTTAAAATCCATGTTAACGATAGGTTTAATGGAAAAATTTTAATTGAGGAATTGTAGACAAAAAAGCAACACTCTGATCATACGCTCTTAACTAAAAAGTCACAATCGCTAAGTGTGCGGGCTACACTTTAAAATTGCTTTATGCGAAACTCATATTTAAAAATATTCGCTAATATGCTTATATTCGTAGCTAAACAACAGGACTTATCTGCTTTTCTGTAGAATCATTCAAACTTTCGACTTGGTACGCGAAAGTCTTCCATTCAGCGAAAAACATTGCTAAAGAGTGTTTTAGTTGGAATATTATATAATTAATCTCCACGTAACACAAGAATGAAAGGCATGACTGACACATTGATAGAACTAGAGGAAAGCGCTCATCACTCTACATACAGACGCTTTATGAGACTGCTGAATAAACGCCCCATCATTTATCACATCACCTTTTGGTCGTTGTACTTCCTCTTCAATGTTCTGCGCTGGGGAGCTTATTTCAATGATTACAGTTATTCATTCCAATCTAATCTCATTGGTTTTCCTATTAATATCTTTGAATGCTACTTCCATTCATACTTCCTGTTAACATTTTTTGTTTTTAGGAAAAAGTACTTCTCGTATTTTGTGACGCTTTTCGGAATGCTATTCGTCATGATGATTTTGAGGGTAGAGTTGAACTATTACCTTGTCACTCCTATTGTTTTTCCAGAAGCTTATAAGCCTATTGAAAAATACAGTTTCATTCATAGCACAGTCGTGATGCTAGGCGATATCTATGTAATTGGTTTTACGACTGCCATCAAGTTGGTCATCGACTGGGCAAAAAATCAGAAACTCACCAAAGAACTTGAAAAGAAAACACTGGAAACTGAACTGGATTTTCTCCGTTCGCAAGTGCAGCCACATTTCTTTTTCAATACCTTAAATAATCTTTACGCACTTGTCCTAAGAAAATCTGACAGAGCGCCAGAGGTGATTCTGAAATTATCGGATTTGATGAGTTACATTCTTTATGATATCAATAAGACTAAAAAATCATCTTTATTAAAAGAGCTTTCATACATTCAGAATTACCTAGACCTTGAACAATTGCGCTTCGGGAAGCGTGTAAAAATCAATATGGAATTGGCAGGAGAAATGGATGATAAATTTATTCCTCCACTCATTTTATTGCCTTTCATAGAAAATGCCTTTAAACATGGTGTACAGCACCAAACAAATCAGACTGAAATTAGTATTAAGATCAGTGTAACAGATGATAAACTTCACTTCGAGATCAGCAATCCGAAATACCAAGCTGAAAACGTAAGTCTAGCAAACCAACTTGAACATACGCCAAAAACAGGAGGAATTGGCTTAACCAACACCAAAAGAAGACTTGAACTACTTTATCAGGATAGATTCGAGCTTCAGATTGATGATGAAAACAACCTATTTTTTGTATCACTAAAGATTCCTACGTTATGAAACTACGTGCTATCATAGTGGACGATGAACCACTAGCTATAGATGTACTTAAGGCTTTTACTGAGCAAATAGATACTTTAGATATTAAAGGAGAGTTTACAAACCCTATGGAGGCGATGTCTTATCTCCAAAATAATAAGGTTGATCTCATTTTTTTAGATATAAATATGCCTGTACTAAATGGGTTGGATTTTGTAAAAGCCCAAGAACAACCTCCTTTAGTGATTTTCACAACAGCACACAGAGAATATGCATTGGAAGGTTTTGAATTGGATGTCTGTGACTATCTACTCAAACCAATTTCATTCCACCGATTCTTGAAAGCAGTCAATAAAGCAATTAGCAGAAAAAGTCCTGCACAAGCTTCATCGGCCTCTGTTTCTTCAAATTCTTCTAAAAATGAAGATGAATATATCTTTATGAAGGTAGATAAGAAAATGGTGAAGGTTTACTTTAATGATATCCTCTATATTGAAAGCCTGAAAGACTATATTAAAGTATGTACAAAAGGTGGTGAAAAGCTCATTGTTCATCAAACGCTCACGAGCATTACGGAACAACTTCCATCAGCAGACTTTATGCGTGTACATCGTTCTTACACGGTCAGCTTTAAGCATATTGAATCTATTGAAGGAAACTTCTGTGAGATTGAAGAAAAAGAAATTCCGATCAGTCGTTTATATCAAACGGAGTTCAGACAACGAGTAAACAAGAAAATCTTGAGTAATTAAATCGATATTTATTCCGTTCTCATATATGAAAAAGCCCCCGCTACTTCACACTAAAAGTAATGGGGGCTTTCTCTTTTTAGGAGACCTTAATCCTCATCCTCTGGGTAAGGCACATAAATAAACTTGATAAAGTCTTCATCGATCACAAATAAACAACAGAATTCATCTGGATCTTTGTAAGACTCTTGGAAGCTTTTTACATTTTCCTCAAGAATGATATTACGATCAAGAAACTCTTGAAGGAAAGAAAAGTTGAAATCCCACTCCAACTCTTTTATATCATTACGTCCGACCAAAAGTTGACCGATACCCGCCTCACCTTTACTCACTACAAAGATTGGATAATCCGAAATCTTACGAGCTTTCAATTGATAAGCAGCTTCTTTCAGCGTATTTGAAAGTCTGGCAAAATCCTTTGTGATTTTACCTAAATATTTTCCGTCTAGTTCAGGACTGTTATGCATAATCAAATCTGTTTTTCAGCACAAAGTTAATCAGCTTTTCTATAAGCTGTCAAGGTATTTGTACATCTCTACAAATAAACATCTGTGAATTGAGAAATATACTGTATCTTTTGGTTCTTAATTAAACAACAACGCTATACTCATTAAACAAACAGAATGGCAGGTTCATCTAAAAAAGCAATCTTTGGGGCTATAGCCGCCAACACAGGAATTGCAATCAGTAAATTTATTGCCGCAGGGGTTACAGGCTCATCTTCCATGCTTTCAGAAGGGATTCACTCTTTAGTAGATACGGGTAACGGAGTTTTATTATTAGTTGGAATCAAAAGAAGCCAGAAACCTGCAGATGCCAAACATCCATTTGGCTATGGAAAAGAAATCTATTTTTGGAGCTTCATTGTAGCAATGCTCATTTTTGCCTTAGGTGGAGGAATTGCCCTTTACGAAGGAATCAAACATATCATTCACCCTAAAGAACTAGGAGACCTCACTTGGAACTATGCAGTTCTTGTGCTTGCAATCATATTTGAAGGTACGGCACTAAAAGTAGCTCTTCAAGAATTCAATAAAACGAAAGGAGATAAAGGCTTTATCCAAGCTATCCGAGATAGTAAAGATTCATCGACAATTGCCGTAGTAATTGAAGATACGGCTGCTTTACTTGGTCTTGCTATCGCTTTGATCTGTCTAATGCTCGGTCAATACACAGGAAATCCTCACTTTGATGGCATCGGTTCATGTCTTATCGGACTTCTATTGATTAGTGTTTCTCTATTCTTTGCTTCAGAATGTAAAGGACTTTTGGTTGGAGAAGGACTCGGAAGTGAAGACTTGGCTAAAATTGAAACCATACTTCAGATTAACCCTAATGTTGAGAAGTACCGCAGACCACTTTCTTTGTTCTTCGGTCCGAACGAAGTTTTAGTCAACTTAGATGTAGACTTTAAAGATGGTTTGACTACTCCTGAAATGGAAGAAACCGTAGACACCATTGAAAAGAATATTAAAACTGCGATACCAACTGTGAATCGTATTTATATAGAGGCTGAAAATCTTAAAATCAAGACGACGGCTAAACCGACTGACTCGCCTTCAGCGCAGCAAAATTCAGATGAAGAAATAGAGTAGTATTCTTGTCTTTTTTTATACTAAAATCCCATTGTATTTATACCTATTTGATTAGGCGAAAATGCAATGGGATTTTTCTTTTCTTTCAGCCTTACCACTTCTATAAGAAGTAAAATCGACACTATTTTTTCAGAAGCCTTAATTTTAAAGAATTTTCGCCCTTCTCGTAAAATGGTCAAATCTTGACATTAGGCACATTGATTTAGTGATCAAAATCACTCAAATACCCGACGAAAATTCTCTTAAATATCTTTTTTTCAATCGGTTACAATCACTTCGTTTTGTTCATTGCTTCTCATTTAAAAATTACATTTATTCGTGAAGTAAGGTTTACCCTTCCGTTTTTGGACTACCAAAAAAATAAAAATAGATTTTATTTTTTCTAAGACACGTAACACTTAACACTCGAACCAATGACAAGAAAACTCTTAATTCGTGATTTGACGCTTCGCGACGGACAACAGTCGCTATTTGCAACAAGAATGACACAGGCTCAAGTTGACCGTTTACTTCCTTATTACAAAGATGCCAACTTTTATGCGATGGAAGTATGGGGTGGAGCTGTTCCAGATTCTGTAATGCGTTATTTAGGAGAAAATCCTTGGCACCGACTTAAAAGTATCCACGAAGCTGTTGGAGGCATCAGTAAATTGACAGCACTTTCTCGTGGTCGTAACCTCTTCGGATATACCCCATATACAGAAGAGATTATTGAAGGTTTCTGTAAAACTTCAATCAATAATGGTTTGAATATCATGCGTATCTTTGACGCATTGAACGATACAAACAACGTAAAATCAACGATCAAATATGTGAAAAAATACGGCGGTATTGCTGACTGTGCCGTATGTTACACAATTGATCCTCAATATAACTTTACTTTTGGTGACCGTATCAAAGCCTTCTTAACAGGTAAGTCACTTCCTAAGCCTGTCTTCACTGATCAATATTTTGTAGACAAAGCATTAGAAATGCAAAAATTAGGAGCAGACATGATCTCTATCAAAGATATGAGTGGTCTGATTCCTCCGATGCGTGTAGCTACTTTAGTGAAGCGTTTCAAAGCTGAATTGAATATTCCTGTAGACTTCCATACACACTGTACGCCTGGTTACGGGCTTGCTGCTGTATTGGCTGCGGTAATGAGTGGTGCAGATATCGTAGATACTTGTATCTGGAACTTCGCAGGTGGTTCTGCTGGTGTTGCTATCGAGTTGATGTATGTCTTTGCTCAAAAATTGGGTATCGAGCTAGATGTAAACATGGAAGCTGTTGCACGTATCAACCAACAATTGATTGATGTACGTAAAGAGTTGAAAGACTTCGATGCTTATGATCGTTTCCCTAATCCATTCAACCCACTGACAGATACACTGCCAGCACATGTTGATAAACTATTCGATCAAGCAATTGAGGCAGTAAACAAAGGTAACGAAGAGCAACTATTGAATATCTGTCACCAAATTGAAGATCACTTCAACTTCCCTAAGCCAAATACAAAGGTGAAGGATGCCGAGGTACCAGGTGGTATGTATTCAAACATGGTAGCTCAGTTGAAAGCATTGCAGTCTGAAGAAATCTTGGACGAAGCAATGAAGCTGATCCCTCAAGTGCGTTTGGATGCAGGTCTTCCTCCTTTGGTAACTCCTACTAGCCAAATTGTAGGTGCACAAGCAGTAAACGCTGCACTTAGTTTGAAAGCTGGTAAAGACATGTATGCAAATACATCTAACCAATTCCAAAGTTTGGTGAAAGGCGACTACGGTAAAACACCAATCTCTATCAAGCCTGAGTTCAGAGAAAAAATCTGTGGATTTAAAGAAGAACGTCCATTCGATACGGGCAACTACAAAAAGCAAAACAACCCTACCCTTGCGGAGTATGGCAATGTGAAATTGGCTGAAACTTACGAAGAAGAGTTGTTACTAGAGTTGTTCCCTGCAGTAGCTAAAGGTTACTTACGCAACTTGAAAAAAGCACAATGGGAAGCTAGAAAGCCACAAGAAGAAAAAGTTGAGAAGGTAGAAAAAGCACCTGAAAAACAACTTCAGTTTGGTCGTAAAATGACTTCACCAATGCCAGGTAAAGTATTGGATATCCTTGTAAAAACAGGAGACAAAGTTGAGCGTAACCAACCACTACTTGTACTAGAATCTATGAAAATGGAAAATAGTATCTATTCAGAGTATAGTGGTTATGTGAACAACATTCTTATTGAAGAAGGTCAAACAATCACTTCTGGAGCTATTATGCTTGATATTGTGAAATCTGAGGATGAAATTACAGCTATCGAAATGGCTTAATCTCTCGATAATTTCAATATAAATACACTCAAAATCCGCTCTTCAGTCCTTATTTTAGGGAGTTGAAGAGTGGATTTTTTATAAAGAAATGCTTTGTCTAGCAAAAATCTTACAGAAGACAGATTCACTTCACTACCTCAAACTTATTTCTCCTCTACTTTCATTAATCGAGAAAATACCCAATCTAATCTATAAAAGATGATTCTTCGTCGAAGTCACTGAACTGAAATACAGCATTCTCAAGTTTGTGAACTAAATACCTAATTAACCTAAAGATCACTATAACCTAATTTCTATGCCTAAAGTATACCTTTACTTACTTGTGTAACTTTCATTTTCTCCAAAAATACAGACCTCCTAATCATTTCTGACACTCTTTTACCCCTTTGGAGGATAGAGAACTATCATACAACAATCTTTAAAACCTAATTTAAATGCAACGACTTCAAATTGTAGACTTCTTAAAGGGCTACTCTATTTTCACAATCATGATTTTTCATTTCCTACAATACTTAGATGTGCCTAGTCCACTAGATAAAGCCATCTGTTTTGGAGGAACTGGTGTACACCTTTTTGTACTCCTATCGGGTTTCGGACTCTACTACTCATTTATCCAAAAGCCGCTCAAATATTCTGTATTTCTGAAAAGAAGGCTTTCAAAAGTATATGTACCCTATATCTTCATCGTATTACTTTCAGCTCTAATCTCCGTTTTCACTCCAATTTATGAAAACTCATTATACTCTTTAGGCGGACACATATTTCTCTATAAAATGTTTGATGAAAGCATTATGGTTTCGTACGGATATCAACTTTGGTTTATGTCTATGATTCTTCAATTTTACTTGAGTTTTCATCTACTCATTTGGCTGAAATCGAAATTAAAAAACAGCCTTTTCCTAATTACAAGCTCAGTGATAAGCTTAAGCTGGGCAGGATTTGTACTGCTTATTGGTAAAGGAGATGAACGTATTTGGAGTAGCTTTTTCTTACAATATTTCTGGGAATTTGCATTGGGTATCGTGATTGCCGAAAAAGTATACAAAAAAGAACGCTTGATTGGTGAAAACTTCAGACATAGCTTTTTCCTTATCACAGGGCTTATCTGCTCCGCTATTTATGCCTATTTAGCATTAGTCGCAGGTGATTTTGGCAAACTATTTAATGACTTCTTTGCCTTAACAGCCTACGCATCTTTAGCTATTTATATTTATAACTTGAACCTAAAAGCAATAAACTCATTCTTTCTATTCATAGGAGAAATTTCACTTTCAGTTTACCTACTTCACATACTTCTTCTGCTTAGTATTTCTGTAATGGCAGATCATTTGGGAGCTACTTACATTGTCATATTCACTTTACTAACAATTGCTCCTATTTCAATGATTTATCAACGAATGATCAATACTTTTTTTAGAATTAGTAAACTCTAAGTTTTATATAAAAAAAGAGAATCTTCAGTATTGAAACAAACTGAAGATTCTCCCTCTTTAGGCTTTTACAACTATCTTATTTTTTATCTACTTACTCCGTAATGAACATCCAATTCTTCCACAATAGCATAAGCTTCCTGAATCAAATCGGATGGATAATCATTGACTTGAAGAATCCGAATCGCATTTCTATTTTTCAGTTTTCCTTGCTTCAGTTTATAATCGAAGTCAATTGTATTTTCACTCACAGCTTCACTAAAATGATATTGCTCGTAATCGTTCGCTAATAGTTCTGTCAGTTCAATATCATGAGTTGCAACAAATACAAAGTTATTTGGAGAAGCTAATTTAGATAAAACAGCTTTTCCTGTTGCTATACGTTCAATTGTATTCGTTCCTTTAAAAATCTCGTCTAGAAGAAATAAGTTAGAACTATCATGGCTAGCATCAAGTATTTCTTTTATCCTCAGTACTTCCTCAAAATAATAACTCTTATTATTCATTAGATCGTCGCTGATTCGGATTGCTGAATGCAAACGCAATCGGGGAAATATCATAGATTTTGCAAAACAAGTATTGATTGTCAGACCTGTTAGCACACTAACTCCTATTGTTCTGATGAAAGACGTTTTTCCCGACATATTAGAACCTGTCAGTAAAATTGACTTATCTACTAAATCAATACTATTCGTCACACAATTCGGAATTAAAGGATGATAAACCTGTTCTGCACTTACTCTTGATGCATTTAAAGAAGGGAATGAATAACTTGACAAACCACTTCTCAACGAAGCAACAGATAACAAACAATCAATTTCTCCCACAAAACTAAATACCTCTTCACATTCCTTTCTTTGATGTTCCAAACGCCTTAAAACCGAGAATAAAAAAATTGGCTCTAATAGAAAACCTATTTTTAAGAGTTCAATCAACCACCAAAGAATAATTCCGTACTCTCCTTGCATTGAACTCTCCAATCTGAAAAATACCATTTTACGTCTGATCTGATTCATTTCTTGTATGGCACCTTCCAACTTAGGATTGAGTTGTTTGAATACATCTTTTTTGTAAAGCCTTTTTGCGACTAGGCATAAACTAAAAAAATGAGGGATAGCTCCGATGTAGTTATATACCGTTTTTTTATTCCAATAGTGAATAATGGAATTGATAGAAAAAGTTGCTAAAAATATGATGAATAAGTTGGGCTGAGCAAATGAAAATAATAGAGAAGTTACTCCAATAAAGGAAAGCATCGGGAAAATAGAAAACCACTTAGGAGCTTGTACAAATTCAGATTGAAATAAATCTGCTAAAGAATAAGCTCCCCTTTTATTCAGTTTCGATAATTCTAACTGTGTTTCAATCCTAAATTCTTCATCTTCAGTAAAAATATTTATCAACCGTTCCTTGTATGACAAAGCATGATCGCCTTGAGGTATCGTTCGTAGTTTATGATAAAGGTACTGTTGACCAACCTTAGAATTTGTACGATCTAGAAACATAAACAGTTCTTCAAAATCTAGATCGCTACACACTTCTTCCGATATGACATGAAATGCGTTACTCTTATCTTTTCGATTAAAAAATTGAGTGATATCATTGAAATAAAAGCTTTCATCTTTCAATCTCCCAAACGAATCTTTTAAACGTGTACGCTCTTTTGTTTTTCCCATTCCTAAAGATTTCAAAAATCAACTAAAATGATATAACGTAATATTAAACCAAAATTTTATAAACTACTGATTATAAAGTTTAACTTAGAATAGTTTTTAAATCTTCAATTATTTAATCTTATGAAAAAACTAATACTATTTTCTTTCCTCGCTTTTCTACTTTTTGCTTGTGAGACTCAAGATGTTGATCCGATAAGAGAAGGTGGACGTACAGTTGGTGTAGGTCAAATGTCAGCTGAAGGAGGTCGTACAGTAGGCTCAGGACAGAATACTGTGATCTTAGACGATGATGATGACGAAGAAGAAGAGAAAAAAGACGTTTCTACTGAAGAGTAGTAAACAATAAAAAAGTCCAAACTTACAACAAAGTAAGTATTGGACTTTTTGTTTTATAAACTTCCACTGAAAAAGTGGCTATATTATACTTTTGCGGTACCTTCCACTAGCTCGTGAGCTTGATCCCAATCCATATTTACAATCGGAACTGAGTACAAGGTTGGCATATTCTCTTTGTATTTTTTATTCAGGAATGTATCTATTTTTTCAAATAACAAGGCTTTTGTCTTTCCCATTATTAAAAACTTAGACTTACTCACTATTTCTCCTTCTTCATCGGTGGTCATTTCTTCAATCTTGGAGGAAATTGCATTAATGATCAATTTGTTTTGAAGAAGATCTGTAATGATCTCATTTGCTTGTTCTTGATTATCAGATACGATGTGAAGTACTATCATAATGCTCGCGTTTGGTCATCTTATTCAGAATAATCTATTGTCATTGCCATTTTCACAAAACTGAAAAACAATGACTTAGGGTTACTTGAAATATAATACGCTTTTTCTGGTTTGAGGTTGTGAATCTTACATCAAGAAAATAGTAAATAATCAAATTCCACTCTTTACAGCAGTTCTAAATAATTAAACACAACTCATTTTCTTGCCCTTCAATATTCAAAAAGTATTATACATTCTTGATCTCAAAATAAATCAAATTTTTTCTCACTGACTTTCAATCAGTTGAAATACTTCTAATAAATAACATTGTCTACAATGTATTTTTCATTGTCAATACTTAGACTACTAACTACCTATTTTAATAATTTCTAAATACGATAAATTTAAATTTCATCTTATTCTACTTTACACAATGAAAACAAGAATGTTATCAAGCATGAGTCTATTTATGATTGGACTCTCATTATTCACTTTTTCGGCTTGTGAAGAGTCTACATCAATCGAAGAAGAAACACAAACCAGCTCTGAGAATACCATTACCGTTATAGACACTTTGTTTAAAAATGAAGTGAACATGTCTGACTTCAATTTTATAGATGAAGAAAATGGCTTTATTCAGATCAATAGTGACCAAAATACACTCACCTATCTAACCACTGATGCTGGAGAAAACTGGGAAGAAGTAGCTGTTGATTACACGAATAGTGAAGAAAAATTCGAACAATTAAATTTAATCGCACCGAACACATTTGTCACTTACAGTAGAACCAATCAGCGATACTACATCAGCCATGACAAAGGCACAAACTGGCTCCCTGTTTCAGATCAACGATTGGATGGTATTAGTCTTGCCCCTAATGGTAAACTAATCGGTTTTACCTTCCAACAGGAAATAATAGAGGGAGAAGTTGAGGTCTTCTACCAAGTTTATATCTGTGAAGACTTTAGCTCAAATCAATTGACATGGATACCTAAAGGACGTATTTCTTCTGACTATGGTATTCCAATATGGGCAAAAATGTCATTCCTAGATGACGGTAGCATGTACTTAGCTTTAGAGAATACCTCACTGAATTTTGCATCATCAAATTACATTGCGAAAAGCACAGATGGAGGAGAGTCATGGACAATTACAGATGGTGAAATTCTAGGAGATATTTTCAAGTTTACCTTTTTAGATAAGCAAATTGGTTATGCTGTCGGCACATTTAACTCATTGCTAAAAACGAATGATGGCGGTGACTCATGGGCTGAAGTTACAGACTTAGATATTTCAACTTGGAGCACTGAAGTGTATATCTATCAAGACTATATTGTTGTCCCTACAATGTCTAAAACTTTTTACTCTGAAGACCTCGGCAATACATGGCAAGAGGCAAAAGGAATTGACTTTAGTGAACTTGTAACTCGCAACGGCTTCGGACATGGTCAATATTATTACTATGTCACTTCTGGCAAAGAACTTCTTAGAGTAGATATTACTACTCTTATAGCTAGAGACTAATAGAAGTAAGGGGCTTGCCCCAAGCCAAACCTTACTCGTTTAAGGTTTGGCTTTTTCTTTGGTTTTTAGAATGACCTTCTCTAATTTTTTGAAGAATCTATTCACCGCCTTCTTGTGGAAAAATTAAGGTATATAAACCTATAATGTATTCGCTCACATGTAAATGTCTGATGATTGATCCTAAGAATAGACGACTATTTTTATAGGTATATTTTTGCTCAGATAATCCCTGAAGCTGAAGGTTAATTCCTTTTTCTACATAAGCATCTATTGCCTTGTTTTGCTGCTGAAGAACTGAAAGCGTATTTCCATTTGATGGTTGTATCTCATTATTAAATACCTCAAAAAGTGAGATATACTCATGGAAAGTACCAATTTGTAAGTCGTCCAAAGGAGTATGCATATTCAAGACATGCTGTTTTGCTAATTTTATAGCTTCACTCAACTCTCTTAGAATTTCATTTTCTTCCACATAAAATGTCAATAGGATTTTCCCTGCTTCCAGATCTTTAACTTCTACATTTCTGAGTTGACGAATCAGTGCGGCTTGATAATACAGATTCTGTTCATTGTGTTTCGATACCACATCATCCAGCTCTTTGATCGTCTTATGGTCATATTTGATGATCGCATTCGTTAATTTCTGTTCAAAATCAAATACATAATTGCTCAAATCTTTTAACTGTTCTTCCAACGCCTGCCCCAATTCCTTCTGAGACATCACATACCAATTTGTCGGTAACTGAATCGCTATTTCAGCCTCAACTTCATTATTGGTCAATCGGTTAACCATAAAAATCCCAAAAGCAGAAAGTATAGTAATGATTACCACTCCTACAAACTCGTAATAATATACGATCACAGCTAATAGAGCAGAAATACCCAATGCCGTAAGAGCGGTAATAAACCAACCTAAAATCACTGTAAATACCCCTGAAACACGATATACCGCACTATCTTGATTCCATGCTCGATCGGCCAAAGATGTACCCATAACGACCATAAATGAAACGTACGTAGTCGATAGTGGTAATTTTAGACTTGTTCCTAAAGTGATTAACCATGCTGCAACTATGAGATTGACCGAAGCACGAACAAGGTCAAAAGCAGGTGGCAATTCCTTCGCACCTACATTAATCCTCTGCTCTCGCTTATACCTTCTTTCTATTGCTATTTTGATTGCCTCGGGCACCAAAGATGTTATCACTTTGGTTATCGCAGTCACAAACTTGATCGCTCCTCTAGATGCTATATTTCCATTAAAACGTTCCACTCCATCGGCTTGTCTACTCAGGTTTACAGTGGTCTGAATAACATTCTTGGCTTTTTTAGATGTCCATAAAACAAGCGACATAATAATCCCTGCAGCCACCAAAAGAACTATGACAAAAGGAAGTTGCTGCGTAGCATCATTGAAAACCTCCATTTTGTATGCTGAAGCAGAAACTCCTGTATCTTTCCAAATCACAAAAGCCTCTAAACCCGCGAGTGGCACACCTATAAAATTGACAAGGTCATTACTAGCAAAAGCCATTGCCAAGGCAAATGTTCCCAACATGGTAATGACCTGAAAAGTATCAAATCCTTCTTTTTTAGACTTTAAAAAGAAAAATAGAAAGGCCAATGTAAAAGTGATAAGAAACAGCCCTAGAGTATTTGAACTTAGAAAAACGAGAATCTCACTATTTTTTAGTGGTGAATGCTTGAAGGCCACATTTACGATAAAATTGATCACAATAAATACCGATAGTCCTCCAAAAATAGAACCTCCTATCCGCATGTGTTTCTTATACTCAAAAGTGACTGCCAACCTCAAAATATACTGCACCAACCATCCTACCGAAAAGGCAACCAATACCGATACAAAAATGGCGACAATCATCTCTCCTGCCTTCTTTGTATTAATAAACTCCAACCATTCATTTACAGGAAGTCCTTGGTCATATACAATCAGAAATGAGGTTGCTAAAGAAGCACCTAATAGCTCAAATACAATAGATATGGTTGTGGAAGTAGGAAGCTTCAGAGAGTTGAATAGATCTAAAAGAAAAATATCTGAGACCATTACCACAACATAAATAAAAATGATATTCTGAAAGCTGAAAAGTGATGGATTGAAAATGCCTTTTTTAGCAATTTCCATCATGCCACCCGAGGAAATAGCACCTAGAAAAATACCACAAGAAGCAACGATGATAATTCGCTTGAAACTTGCGGCTTTTGAACCCACAGCAGAAGTCAGAAAGTTTACAGCATCATTGGATACACCTACAATCAGATCAAAAATGGCTAAAAGTAGCATTAATACGACAATGACCAAGTAGTAATTTTCCATAAAACTTCTTTCTCTAAAAATAGAGCTATGATATTCTTTTCTATCAGAATAAGATACATGAAGCTATCGGAAAGAGTTCTTGATTTTTGAGTATAGTATTACATCCATCAGAAAGTTAATCTTCTGTTGATCTTGAGCGGAAAAATCAATAAGTACCAAAACTTCTAAGTCTTTTTCCCATCTCCAGATGATGTCTTCTGCTCATCCTCATCTTCTTTATTTACAAATTGTGAAAGGATAAGAAATATGGTTAGTATCATGGATATTACACCTAAGTAATCACCATACTTTGAGTAAAACGTCAATCGATTATTCAATAGAACTTCTCCTTTTAAAGCTCCCATTGTATCATAATCCAACTTCTGATAAATACTTCCCTTGGTGTCAATAAATGCAGAAACACCCACATTTGCTGAGCGAATTACAGGTCTTCGATGTTCTATGGCACGAAGTCTCGCATAATTGAGGTGTTTTTGATAACCTCTAGTATTTCCCCACCATCCATCATTTGTGATAATGGTGATAATTTGTGCACCCTTTCTCACAAAATCTCCTACATAGTCACCATAAACCGATTCATAACAAATAATTGGGGCTACTTTCACCCCAAATGCAGTTTCGAGAACCTTTATATCATGATTTTTTACAGAAGGACGAGGTGTTCCATGCAAGTCTAGCACGAAAGAAGATAAGGCTGGAGAAAAAGGCATTGTTTCTTCTCCAATAACCAACTTGGATTTATAATAGAATTCCACTGGAGCACTTTTCTTTGTAAAAAGAGCAGCATTGAAAGCATCAATATACCCCAAGCCTTCTATGTGATACGCTTCTTGACTCCCTTTCTTACTTCCATAAACGGTATAGGTATCTGCCCCTGCCAAAATTGAGATGTAAGGATATTTTTTATACCAATTTCTAATGGTATTAATCTCATCATACCGTCGGATATAAGCATCTTCAAAACCACTTACCATAGAGGTTTCTGGCCAAAGGATTAAACGCACTTTATGACTCAAAACACTTTCAGACAGTTGCATTAAGCGCTCAAACTGCAAGTCACTTGCCATATAGGTATCCTTGGCGGAAGTATTTGTTTTCTTATAATTCAGCTTTTGTGCATAAGGATCAATATTGGGCTGCACGGCTATTACCGTGATGGACTTATCTGTAGAATAGGTTCCAAAATTCAATAGAAATGACCAAACCGATGGAATGAATAAAACCAAGAAGAAACCGATAAGTCCACGTTGTTGGAATAGCACTTGATAGAACCACACATTCAGAAGAACTACCCACAAAGAGCCGCCTAAAACTCCCGTATATTCATACCATTGTACAAGAATGGGTACACCCGAAAATAGATTTCCCAAGTCTAACCATATCCAAGCAAATGGTCCATACTTATGAAGGTACTCGAAGGCAAGCCAACAACAGACAAAGGTGAAAGGACCCAATTTGTCTACTGACTTCTTTTTTATGGTATGATAAACCAAGAAAGGCAAGGTTAGTAAAGCGGTATTGATGAGCCATGCTAGAAAGGATAACCAAGAAGCTACATTCCAAATCCACCAATACACGCCTAAATTACAGATCAGAAAACTGACAAAGACAAATTTGAATAATGCCCATGTACTTCGTTTTGCCCCTCTTTCATAAAGAAGGTTTTCAATCTCTAGTAAAGGTGTGAAAATAATTGGGACTAATATGATAAATGGGGTATACCATACTGCTGCCGACATCAAGCCGCTCAATATACTGAGTATCCAGAAGTAACTTCTTTTTTTACGCAGTTTACTGAAATTGATATTCAACATAGTCAGTATCTATTTGGGGATGGAGTTTAAGGATAAAATAGATTTTTATTGAATGCAGTTCTTTTGAGTGCGAAAAAGCAGTCAATTTATGATTCCTCTCCGTTCAACAATTGTGATGATCAACAATTCACTAAACTTCTATTTTTTGCTCGATCTCTGAATTATCAACAATTGAATAAAAAAAAAGCTCTAAAAGTAATTGAGATTTCTTTTAGAGCTTCAGAATGAGTTTAATCTACATCCTTATATTTATTTTTCTTTTCCTTTTTCTCTATCGGCTTTCCTTCTACACAGAGCACAATTTCACCTTTCACTCCTTTGGCTTCAAAATGAGCAATCAGTTGTGTTAAAGTACCTCGGGCATTTTCTTCGTGTAGTTTAGAGATTTCCCTAGAAACACATGCATTTCTTTCTTCTCCGAAAACTTCCGCCAACTGCCCCAAGGTTTTCAGCAAACGATGTGGTGACTCATAGAAAATGATCGTACGTTCTTCTTCGGCTAAAACTTGGATTCTTGTCTGACGCCCTTTTTTATGCGGAAGAAAGCCTTCAAACACAAATCGGTCTACTGGAAGTCCTGAGTTAACTAAGGCTGGTACAAAAGCGGTTGCCCCGGGTAGAGTTTCAACTTTAAGCTCTGCTTCTGCACAAGCTCTAACCAAATAAAACCCTGGATCAGAAATAGCTGGTGTCCCTGCATCTGAAACCAAAGCAAACACTGTCCCTTGTTGCATTCGTTCTATCAAACGGGCAGTAGCTTTGTGTTCGTTGTGAGCATGGTGGCTCTCCAACGGCTTTTGAATATCCAAATGCTTTAGAAGTTTTCCCGAGTTTCGGGTATCCTCAGCCAAAATCACATCTGCCTCTTGCAAAATGCGAATAGCCCTCAAGGTAATATCTTCAAGGTTTCCTACAGGCGTAGGGACAATATATAAGGCTGTTTTTTCCTCCATAACTTCAAAACAACAAAAAGCTCCAATCCTTACGGATGGAGCTCTTTTCTATGAAAATTTATTTTTTCGCTCAATTATTTGTTGATAACTACTTTACGCAAGATGCTATCAATCACATCTCTTGTAGTTACCCCATCCGCTTCTGCCTCATAATTTAGCAAAATACGGTGGTTCAAGATATCGTAAGCTACATCTTTTACATCTTCTGGAAGTACATAATCACGTCCGTCCATAAATGCAATCGCTTTTGCCGCTCTGTGCAAGTTGATTGACGCACGAGGAGAAGCTCCAAACTGGATATATTCAGCCTCTTTGTCTAATCCGTATTGTTTAGGGAAACGAGTTGCGAAAATCAAATCGATGATATACTCTTCCAAAGTTTCAGAGACTTTCACCTGATTGATCGCATCACGAATCGCAAAGATATCTTCTTTTGATAGAATTTGTTTTACTTCATCCGTAAAGTGAAGGTTTGACATACGTCTCATTACTTCAAGCTCATCTTCCTTCTGAGGATAATCGATGTAAACTTTTAGCATAAAACGGTCAACCTGTGCTTCAGGAAGTGGATAAGTACCTTCTTGGTCTACTGGGTTTTGTGTTGCCAATACCAAGAACGGACGATCCAATTTGTAAGTTTCTTCGCCAATTGTTACTTGTTTCTCTTGCATGGCCTCCAAAAGAGCTGCTTGCACTTTGGCTGGCGCACGGTTGATCTCATCAGCTAAGATCAAGTTTGAGAAAACAGGACCTTTCTTTACTTCAAACTCTCCTACACGTTGGTTATAGATCATTGTACCAATAACGTCGGTAGGCAAAAGATCCGGCGTAAACTGGATACGTTGAAAATCCAAATGTAAAACGTTAGAGAGCGTGTTAATTGTCAAGGTTTTAGCAAGACCAGGAACCCCTTCCAAAAGAACGTGTCCATTGGTAAAAAGCCCTACTAAAAGTCTATTGACCATATAATCTTGTCCGACAACTACTTTGCCGACTTCAGCAATTACATCATTGATTTTTGTGTGCAATGCACTTGTATTGACCGGATTTTCCACTATTCCAAACGTTTAAAAACTCAATACTTAGGCTACTTTTCAGTGCCATAATTCTTTCAAATATTGAATTTAAGAAATTCACTGTTTTGCACTTGGGGTTTAATATTTCTTAACACCCTTTCTGTGCTTTATTCTAAGTTTTTAGTAGACTGAAGTTATTCTACTGCAATCATTTCCACTTCTTCCAACTCATACAAAAGGCTCAGAAAGTCATTGCGGTTTACTTTAAGCCTTCCTTTTATTGTTACATATTGATTTACCCAAGAACGTTCTCTTTCCAAATCTGTCTGCAATACCGTTTCTGGTCCTGCCCCACCACAGAAAAAACAAGATGTAAATGGCAATGAAGATAAGATAACGGTATTGTCTTCGGTATCAATAGGCATTACATAACCCGATAAGGTAATTTCTTGCCCCTCAATCAAGTCTACTTTAGGACCAAAAGAAGCAACTGACACCTCCATTTGAAGGGTTTCATCAAAACCTTTCTTGATTTTGATATCAGAAAGCGCCTCCCATACACCTTCAGAAGTACTGAAGTCTGGAAATTGAGCCATTGAAGTAGAATTTATCAACAGGAAAAGAGCTGTGAATAAAAAATATACCTGCTTTGAGATCATGGTTTGACGATTAATTTTTGCACCTATATAAATCGTAAGTTAATAGAATAAATACAAATCGGACTTGTATTGTTTAAAATCTTCAAGTCCTTCCACTTATTGGAAGCTTTTCATTATCTTGAATAGTACAGAATTATCCTATCCATTTTTTCATCATTTTTTAAACAGAGGATATGTTCAAAAAAGCCACTCCACAAGACCTCAGCGATGCGGTTCGTTTACTCTTTTTTTCAGCTCCCGATATGCTAGATTACGTTTTTGCAGATCGGAAGACTGGAAATGCCTTGGCTTTTCTTGGCTATGCTTTTAAAAACGGAAAAGGTCTCTTTGGCTACAAAAACCAATACATTCTGTCCACTTCACAAGAGGAAACCATAGCCCTACATTACCTATCTCCACCCGAAAAACGAATTCAACATCATTCTGACACTCTTTCTCAAATATTCCACTTTTATAGCTTCTTCACAGCATTAAAAGTTGCGATTCGCTATTTCAGAGTTTATTCATTCCAATCATCCGCTACCTACTTTTCAAGTATTGCGTTTATTCCTTTCACTACAAATTTAGAAGAGCTCAAACACCTTCTTTACCTTTTTGAACACCAAGTAAAAGCAAGTCCACTTACACTTAAAACGGTTGTTTTTTCGAGTACCAGAAAAAATAGTTTAGAACAACTAGGTTACCACTTGATCAAGAGAAAAAGTACAAAGCTCAAGAATAACTACGGAAAAGTTCCCCACACTTATGTTTTAGAAAAGCACATCTTCAACTTTGAGATACAGCATTAAAGTTTGAAATGACCAAATGGTACACAAGTAAGAATATTTCCTCTTTTGCTTCATTGATTGAATTTATTGTAGCTGTTCTTGATTCATGCATATAGAGAAACAGCTATTAAACAAACTTTAGCTGGCCTAATACAAACTTTAACCATTATCAAGAAACTAACATGAGAAAAACTTACTCTTGTTGGATAGTAAGCATTTTGCTTCTATTCAGCCTAAATACCTATGCTCAAACAGTAAACCCATGCGACTGTGCAGAGCCAGAAGGTAAACCCACCGAAACTGAAATCGACAATGCTACCAATGGAAATGCACTTACAAACTTCACAGACGGTACATTTATAATCACGACAGACCGTACTATTAATTCCAGTGTTTCTTTCGGGGGAACTGTCACTCTTATTATTGACGAAAATGTAGATGTTGATCTAACAGGTATTAATAACTACAACCAAACGGAATTGACGGTCTATGTGCGTACGGGTGCTAGTTTTAAGATCAAACCCAATAACCTCAACAATCGAATTTTCAATATTTTTAATGAAGGCAATTTTGAGTTTGATGGAAATGATACGGTCAATTTGGGCGCTAGCTCGGTAGTCTTCAACGATGAAGATGCATTTTTCCTTTCAGATGGAGAATTCAATATTCAAACCGACAACAACCTCAATGATGATTTGAGTGGAGAAGTTGTCAACTTTGGAAAAATGATTTTTGATCAAAAGATCGATGTGATTAATGACATGGAAGTCTGTAATACCAATGTTCTGATCAATGTTGGAGAACTATCCATGGATGGTATTCTAAGAAATACAGGTGATATTATTTCTACAGAAAAACTCAGCATTGGAAGTACAGGTATTGGGTATAACTGTGGCAGACTACGAACAACTAAAATGGATGACTTGACAGGAAGTTATTATAATTATTGTCTAACCATTTTAGACGATGGAAAACTCGCTATGAATGCTAGCAGTTCAAGTCAAGTTTTAGAAAATAATGGAGTATTTGTCATCAATGGCCTTTTCGAGGTTGGCTCAAGTCAGACCGTAAATCTAAACGACATGTCTAGGGTTTATGCCAGTGGTATTACGCTAAACACCGCCAATAATTTAACTTTTGACGGAAACTCACACTTTAGCAGATCAACACCATCATTTCTTCTTGCACAAGGCAGTACCGAATATAATACCTTCATTTCTGATTGTATAGCTGGAAACTCTCCAAACAGTGATGACATGTTTGATATCGAAAGCTTTTCAGATGCTAGCGGATCAGTAAATATAAATGGCTCTCCTCAAGGCTCTAGCGGAGCGATCGTTTATTTATGTAACTTCAGTTCAGGTTCTATCAGTAGCCTAACAGCCAACGGTGTCACTACCGTAAACGGAGATTGTCCTTCATCTGGTTTCCTAATTTCACGCGCAGGTAACTCGATCTTAAGATTTACAAGTAACCTCAAGAAGTCATCTGAATTCAGCAGCATTGTGACAAACTTAGATTTCTCTGCTGATTGTAAAAAAGTAAGAGCTTGTCTAGAATTAACCGCATCTGAAAAATCGCCTGCACTCTCAAACTACAAAGTTTGGATTCCTAGTGACCTTACAGTTTCAAATATTCAAGTAACTTATGATGGATCAAACAGCTCTGTTTTCCCTACAAATACAGGTAATTCAGAAGAATGCATTGATGGAAACAATGGCGCAATTGTATTTACTGTAACAACAATTGGCTCAGGATTTAATGGAAATGGCTTCAAACTAGATGATTTTGGCTTTGTCGATAATTGTACTGATCGGAACGAAGTTGATGACAGTAGCTTTGGTACATTGAAAGTATCTTTTGATCTGGAGCAATCCACTGTCTTTGGTTTTAATGATTTGGTCTTAAATGTAGACCCAAAAGCTAGTAATGATGCCGCAAATCTAGACTTTATCCGTTTGGCATGTGGAAATGTACTTCCTGTCTGTATCACAGATATTTCACTTCCAATCCAACTCATTTCATTTAATGCCAAGAAAAATGAAAATAGTGTTTTACTAGAATGGGAAACAGCTTCTGAAATTGACAATAAACTTTACGAAGTTCAACATTCGGTAGATGGCATCAACTTCCAAAAACTTGGGGAGGTTTTCGGAAATGGAAGTTCTGAACAGATTATTGCTTATGAGTATGAAGACCAAGAGCCAGTAATGGGCATGAACTTCTACAGATTAAAACAAGTCGATTTTGATGGAGGCTACGAATACTCTTCAATCGTAAATATCAACTTCAATCCTTCTGAAAAACTAAAGCTGATTCCATATCCACAACCAAATACCTCACAGCTTTTCATTAAAAACCTTCGTTTGAAAACACTATCTGAAGTAGATGTCAAAATCTATGATCTCACAGGAAATTTGATTTTAACAGATCATCTCATTTCCAATCATAATCAAATAGATACATCAAGTCTCAGAGCAGGTATCTATATTGTAAAAATCATGTACGAAGGAAAAACAGAAAGCTTCCGAATGGTCAAAGCTTCTATAGAATAAAATACCTTATCCCCCTTTCCTTTGAACTTTGGGAAAGGGGATATTTTTTCATTAAAATTGCAACCTCTACTTTTTTACAACATCTTTTTAGCTGTAAGCTAGAATTACCCTAGACTATTTTCATGCTAATTTTTTAATAAAAACATGACCAAACTATTATTACTACTCACTTTTCTACTGACCAATACATACTTGGTCTTTGCCCAATACACGATTAAAGGAAATGTCAAATCTGAGAAAGGTGAATCATTGCCCTACAGTAACATCATTTTACACCCAAAAGACAGTAAAAAGATTGAAGGATCAGCGGTCTCCGATGACAATGGTGTTTATCAAATCACTAATATTGAAAAAGGAGAATATTGGATGGAAGTTGTCACCCTAGGCTATACTTCTTTTTCTACAGATCCTTTTCTACTAGACACAGACAAAGTACTAGATTTCAAACTTGCTGAAGACGTAGAAGTACTAGAAGAGGTAGCCGTAAAAGCTACCGTCAATAATATTCGGGAAACTGCAGGAAAACTTGTGGTAGACTTGGCGAGTTCAAGCCTAGTAAATACCAACCTTCAAGACGTAATGAAGAAGATTCCTGGTGTCATCATGATGAACGGTAGATTGAGCTACGGAGGACAACAAGGAATTCGTATTTTAATCAATGGGAAATCTACAAATTACATGGATACCGAATCTTTACTTCAAGATTTCCCTGCCGAGAATATTGAGAAAGTAGAACTAATACAGAACCCTGGAGCTGAATTTGAAGCAGAAGGCTCTGGTCCTATTATCAATGTTATTCTTAAAAAGAATGCAAAGTTTGGTACTCATGGAAATGTAAAACTCAACTTGGGTTATGACAATCAAGAAGAGTATGGAAGTAGCTTTGCTATTGGTGGATTGAAAAATAAAATCAACTGGCAGTTCAACTCTGGCTACCGCAGAAGTTCTTGGTTAGATGACCTTGAGATTGAACGTACCGTTAAAGATGACATTTACACCCAAAAAACGTACTCACCTTACTATCCGCAATATGCCCGAATGGGAGGAAGCTTAGATTATTACCTCAATAAATTCCATACGGTTGGCCTTAGCAGTAGACTCAGACATTCTGATTCTGAACGTATCAATGAAAATAGAACGACGATTTCAGAAGCAGAGCAAAAAAATGAGTTGCTCACCAATACCCGTTATGACAATAACTCAACAGTATTTAATGTCAATCCATACTATCAATTTGAAAAAGATAAACATTCAATCAATTTCGATTTGAACTACGTTTCGTATGCAAATTTCAACAACAGCACCTTATTTGAAGTTGGCGGAGAAGGGATTCCTTTTGATGATTTGAACTACGAACAAGACGGTACTTATCAGATCGTTACTGCAAAAGGAGATTATAAATGGACTAAAAATGACAATCTTACATTTTATGCAGGAAGCAAATACGATGTTGTAGAAACGGGAAGTGATCTTAAAACTTATGTTTCTGAAAATAATGAATTTATTTTTGATGAAGCTCAAAGTAACCTGTTTACCATCAATGAAGAAATCTTTGCCCTCTATTCTAAAATAGATGCGAAGTACAAAGACTGGGATTTTTCGGGTGGTCTGCGCTGGGAGTACAGTGAAACTAAAGGTGTTTCCCAAAATACAGAAACACAGTCAAAGCCTCGTATCATCTCAAAGCTTTTTCCGAGTATGAGTATCGGCCGAAAATTGAGTAAACACTTCGGCACAAACCTCAATTACAACTACCGAATTTCTCGTCCGCCTTACAGTTCACTGAATACTTTTGTGTATTATTACGACCCTTACACCTCAGAACAAGGAAATCCGAATATCATTCCTCAGTACACAAATAGCCTTCAATTTAGCTTGACTTATGACGAGCAACCTTTCTTTAGTGTTGGCTATAAAGAAACAAGTGATCATCTTTTCGAATATATTTCTCAAGATGATGAAACAGGGCAGATTTCTAGAGCTTTGATCAATATAGATCATTACAACAATTGGAATATCCGAGCTTTTGCACCTCTAAGTTTTCATAAGAAAATGGATGGTTATACAGGATTTATAGTCAACTACAATGAGTATTTGGATGACCAATTAACGCCAATATTAGATTTATCAAAATGGTCTCTGACGTGGTACACAAGCCTTGAATATGAACTCCCTTGGGATATACATTCTGAACTTTCAGCATATTACGTAACAGGAGGACTTGAAGGGCAAATCGAACATGATTGGATTGCAGACATTAGTTTTGCATTGAGTAAAAGCTTCGCAGAAAATAAGTATAAGGTATATCTGGGTATAAACGACATTCTCAATCGAACTTTCAATGGAACAATCAACAGTAATCAAATCAACGGTAGATTAGTCAATGATTGGTCTCGACAAAATGTTTACATGTCTCTAACCTATAACTTTGGTTCTGACTTTAAGAAAAAAGGACGCAGAAGAAATTCTTCTCAGGATATAGAAAACAGAATTAAGAGCAATAATTAGGGAACGTGCTAAAACGAAAAAAGCATTCTGTCACTTCTACAGAATGCTTTTTTCATTTATAAATTATAAGATTATTCCACTTACTTGGAAAGGGTGTTTAGAATTTTTCATCCACAAGGCTAAGAAACTCCATCAATTCTTCCGAACTGTAATCCCACTCATATCTTTTACCATAAATATCTTTCAAATTGGTTAAAGCCGTATGGTAATTCGGGCATTGATCAACCATTTCGATAGCTGCAGTATAATCAGCTATATTCCCACCAAAAAGAATAGATTGGAATCTGAAACGCATATTCAAGTTGATACTCTCAGCTAAAGACACACCTTGCTGTTTCTGTAAACTTTCTAGAAGTGTTGGCGTCTGCTCTTCAGATTTTAATTGATCATTCAAGCTTTGTTCTTCACTTTCCTCTGCTTTTGCTTCGGCTATTTTTTCACTTAAAGCAGCTTCCTCAGCAGTAGGAATTTCGACTTCTTGTACTTTCTCCTCAACTTCCTCTAGTGGCTTTTCTTCAGCCGTATCTAAATCAATAAATTTAGAAAGACGAGATTGCTCACTTACCGTAGTAGGTTCTGGTACATCTTCATTAATTAGATGTTCCTCATCACGGTTATCGTCTAAGGCAAAAACAGCTTCTATTTTTGAATTTGAATCAGGAATCTCTGTTTGTGGAGAAACATAATCAGGATATAGTTCATATATCCCAACTGTTATCACATCATTGAATTGCTGTAAAATCGGATAAGGTTCTTCCCAATTTGATTTGTGTGAAGCAAAAGTTCGTTTGGCTACGGCAGCCACTTTCTGACTTTCAATAAAGTCTCCGTCACTTGTAAATCTGTTCGATAAATCCTCAACCATTTCCTTATGTACCTTCATGTATCGGAACAAAGGAATTAAGTACTGCTTGATGTCTATGAGTTTCTGTTGGGCTGAGAATAATTCTTCCAAATACTCATCTGGTTTCAGAAGAAAATAGAGCGTATCTTGAACGGCTTCTTTTACTAGTGGCTTGAAGTCTTGCTCATTAATAGAAATATTTTTAGAAAGCTCATTCATTAAACTTCCAAAAGCCTTTTTAACCGTACTTGCCTCATAATCAAAAAATGGACTTCTGATCTTCAGCATTTCCTCTTGCCAATGTTCAAATATTCTACGAATAATAAAATAATTGACTTGCTCCACTCCTGTAAAGGAAACAATTTGGCTTCCTGAAATCACCTCATTTGTAGAAAAAAAAGAGGTGCAAACTTTATCTGCAAACTTATCAGCGTATGTCTGAATCGCCGATAGATTAGGTTTTGAACTCATAAACTTTAGGCTTTAGCAAAATGTGTTACACAACAATTATGCTACTCTTTTCGTTAAGTATGAAAAATCGTGAGAGCGTATGCCACATATAACCATTACGAATCTCCACAATAAAGTTATAAAATTTAAGGGAAATCAAGAGACTACTATACTTCAAATCCTTCAAGCATCCGATATAGACTGGATGCATGCTTGTGGCGGCAAAGGACGTTGTACATCATGTAAGGCGGTCATCGAGGAAGGCTCGAGCAACATTGCTCCTCCTACACTTTTTGAACAAAAGATGAAAGACATCCGAAGACTCAATGATGATGAAAGACTATGTTGTCAGGCCATCGCAGAAGGAAACATTGAGATTAAGGTTCCTGAAGACTTTAAATTTCCACATGTGGAGTACTCAGATTAACGTTTTTTTTTAAAACTTCCTCAACGAAGACCTCCCAGTTCCGACTCGGGAGGTCTTTCTAGTTAGACATAAAAAAAGCCGAACTATTCAGTTCAGCTTTTATATTCTAGATTTATCTATTCTTTCAGTATCATTCTACTTCGATACCTCAGTGATCGCACGCTGATTTTCTAAGTAGCTTTCGATATTATTTAGACCATCTGTAAAACTCTTTTCCAATTGTGGTTCTACCATCATACTTCCAATGATCCTTCTGATTGGATTCATCCCAAAATCAGACTCCATTGACCATACGACAGTAATTCCTTCAGCATCTTCATGAAGAATAAACTCGCCACGATCTTTGGTATCAAACTCAGGCATTGAGATCTCAAACACAAGATCATGTCCTAAGCTTTCTTCAATGATATCAATCTGACCGTTGCCAATATTTTTATTGTCACTCTCCCATTTCATCCAAGCTCCTGCGCCTATCGAACGATCAGAAAACTCATATTTTGCATTTGGGTCTATCTGATACCAAGGCGACCAGTTATTCCAATTTTTGAAATCATGGATTTGGTCGTAAACAAGCGTTTTATCAGCTTTGAACGTGTGAGCAACTTCTACATGAACCTTTTGGGGGAAGATGTAACCAACAAGGACTACGACTGCAGCTATCGCCATAACCGTAAAAAGAATTTTTTTTAGCATATCGAACAAATGTTTAGCGGAAAAAGTATTAAGGTTTTATTATACAACGATTAATATTCAGTCTTATTATTCTGATTACAAATAGTTTAACCCGAACATGATAAACAATCAGGATCGTCCAACGAACAAGAGTTCCCCTGTATATTCTGCTGCTCTTTTTCTTGCTCTTTTGCTTTTTTCAACTGCTCTTTATCTACCGTAAACTTAATCGCATCCGTAGCGGCTTTCGTTCTGAGGTAGTACATTCCTGTTTTTAGTCCTTTTTTCCATGCATAGAAATGCATCGAAGTTAACTTCCCGAAGTTAGGGTCTGAAACGAAAAGATTCAAGCTTTGACTCTGACAAATATACGCTCCGCGGTCTGCAGCCATATCTATGATACTTTTTTGGCTCAATTCCCATGAAGTTTTGTACAAGTCTTTCAAATTCTGAGGAATACGACTGATGTTTTGAATTGAACCATTTTCAGCAATCAACTCATTTTTCATCTCATCATTCCATAGCCCTAGCTCTATCAAATCTCGGAGTAAGTGTTTATTTACAATCGCAAACTCCCCAGACAATACTCTTCGATTGTAAATATTTGAAGTATACGGCTCAAAACATTCATTGTTTCCTAAAATTTGAGATGTAGAAGCAGTCGGCATTGGTGCCAAAAGCAACGAATTTCTCAAACCATGTTGTTTAATTGCTCTCTTCAATGAAATCCAATCCCATCTTTCTGATTTCGGTACCACATTCCACATATCAAACTGAAGTATTCCTTTCGATGCTGGAGATCCTTCAAAACTCTTATATGCTCCATCTTTCTTTGCCAATTCCATAGATGCGGTCAATGATGCAAAGTAAATCGTCTCAAAAATAGCCTCGTTTAAGCCCTTCGCCTCTTCAGAATCGAATGGCATTCGGAGCAATTGGAACGTATCTGCCAAACCTTGTACCCCAAGCCCTATGGGTCTATGACGCAAATTCGAATTTCTGGCTTCAGGGACAGGATAATAATTCCCATCAATGATTTTATTCAAATTTCGAGTCATCACCTTCACGACATCAAATAATCGCTGATGATCAAACTGTCCGTTATTTATATACTTTGGAAGCGAAACAGATGCTAGATTACAGACTGCAATTTCATCTGGCGCTGTATACTCCATAATTTCAGTACACAGATTCGAAGAGCGGATCGTTCCTATATTTTTCTGATTCGACTTCTTATTTGCGGCATCTTTATACAGCATATAAGGCGTACCTGTCTCAATTTGACTTTCAATAATTGAGAACCACAAATCTTGGGCTCTTACCGTTTTTCTTGCTTTACCTTCACGCTCATACTTTTCATATAAACGTTCAAATTCCTTCCCATAACAATCCGCCAAACCAGGAGCTTCATTCGGGCAGAACAAAGACCACTCTTCATTTGCCTCAACCCTTTTCATAAATAAATCAGAAATCCAAAGGGCGTAGAACAAGTCTCTTGCACGCATTTCCTCTTTTCCATGATTTTTCTTCAACTCCAAAAATTCAAATACATCGGCATGCCAAGGCTCTAAATAAATTGCAAAAGCACCTTTTCTCTTTCCGCCTCCTTGATCTACATATCGAGCTGTATCATTGAAAACTCGAAGCATCGGGATGATTCCATTCGAAGTACCATTCGTTCCTTTAATGTAAGAACCTGTTGCTCTAATTTTATGAATGCTCAAACCGATTCCCCCTGCCGATTGAGAAATCAATGAGCATTGCTTAAGTGTGTCGTAAATTCCTTCTATACTATCTTCCTTCATCGTGAGTAGAAAACAGCTCGACATCTGAGGTTTTGGGGTTGCTGCATTGAAAAGTGTAGGAGTCGCATGAATAAACCACTTTTCAGACATTAGTTGGTAAGTCTCGATTGCAGCATCAATATCATCTAAATGAATACCGACTGCCACACGCATCAGCATATGTTGCGGACGTTCCACGATTCGTCCATTGATCTTCAATAAATAAGATCGCTCAAGTGTTTTGTAGCCAAAGTAATCAAACTCAAAATCACGGCTGTGGTCTATGGCTTTATCCAATCGGGAAGCATTATTTCGAATAACCTCATAAGCTTCTTTCGAGATCATTGCTGCATTTTCTTGAGTAATTTCGTCTTCATAGGTATAAAGACGTTTCATTGTATTTGAAAATGAAGGGCTAGTTTCTTTATGTAGATTAGTGATCGTGATACGAGATGCCAATTTTGCATAATCGGGATGTTTTGTGGTGAGTGAAGCAGCAACTTCTGCCGCCAAATGATCTAGTTGTACTGTTGTCACGCCATCATAAAGACCATTAATGACCTTCTTTGCGACTTCTATCGGTTCTATAAATCTTCGATCTAAACCATCGCACAGATTTTCGATTCGGGTTGTGATTTTATCAAACTTAACACTCTCGCGTCTTCCGTCTCTTTTTATTACTAGCATAGCTTGAAGTTGAGTTTTTGGATTAAAAGTGAATGCGTCAATGGAGAAATTATCTCTGGGTTGTAATCTCTGTTCCTTAATGTAAGAACAATTAAAATAGCTTATTTTCTAAATGAGTTATTGTTTTTTTATAAAAACAGATAAATATTCCCTTATAAGTGACCTATATGTAATAAATGCAGCATAATGTCTATTATTTTCTATCTTCCGTGTAGATTCTGAAAAAGCTTCTTTTTACTACATCGGCTCTTTCTTTTATACAAAACCTAAAGACTTTTCAACATATTTTTTACAATCCTTACCCATGTACTTTCCCACATTTATCAGATTTTCCCTTTTCCTAATTCTCGGAATATCGATAGCATACTTTTGCCCCATATCCCTATTTCGAGTTGCGCATTTGATGTATGGGTACCTAGGGTTTTCTATTTACTTTTTAGGGATTTTATTCCTAAAAAATAAGGTTATAAAAAACTTTATACTGATTAGTACTATCGTATTTTTAGGACTATTCACCTACCTAAATCATCAAGAAATCAAGCATTCCAATCATCTTTATCATCAAGAAGAAATCACTTCATATCTTACTAAAGTGACATCTTACGAGAAAGAAACAGAAAAATTTAAAGTTTATAACTCAGAAGTAATATCTTTTGAAGATTCCTCCCAAAAAATAAAAGCGAGCTTAGGCAAAGTTCATTTATATCTTTCCAAAGAAGATACAAGTTCAAAAACGCTAGAATTTGGAGATATCATTTTTATCAGAGATGCTCCTCAAAAACTCTTCGCTCAAAATAGTTACGAACGCTATCTACGAAATCAGCAGATTTATCTACAACATTTTATTTACAACGATCAGTGGCAGATACTTCAAAAAAATAAAGCCCAAACACTTTTACATCATGTTTGGGCTTTAAGAAAAACCTTAGAAAATAAGCTTCTTCAGATCATAAAAGAGCCTAGACAACAAGAACTTGCTATTGCCTTACTCTTAGGAAACAAAAGTAGTTTAAATGACTCTACTAAAACAGCTTTCGCTCAATCTGGTCTTGCACATATTCTGGCTGTTTCAGGTCTACATGTCTCATTGGTTCTCCTCTTTTTTCTTTGGATCTTTAAATATTGGGATAGAAGACCTCCATTGATTCGTTTTTTCTACTTTACCTTCTTCATGACTGTACTTTGGGGTTACGCAACGATCACTGCTTTCTCGCCTTCAGTCGTCAGAGCTGCTCTTATGTTAAGTATCTGGTTACTAGGTAAAGCACTACAAAGACCTACTGATGCTTTTAATACCGTAGGCTTATCTGCTTTTATCCAACTGATAATCAACCCCAACTTATTATTCGATATCGGATTTCAATTATCATATACCGCAGTGATCGGTATACTATATTTATACCCAAAATGGATAAAGGTCTACCGCTTTTCTTTTATACCACTACAAAAACTTTGGGAAGCTTCTCTAATATCATTAGCAGCGCAACTCGGAACATTACCGCTTTGCCTTTACTACTTTCATCAGTTTCCTAGCTATTTTTTATTCAGTAATATTGCAATCACTTTTCTAATTCCTCTTGTGATTGGCTCAGGATTTCTCACGCTGATTTGCAGCTTAATCTCGGAAAGCATTGCCTTATATTGTTCCTATTTATATGACTTCTTTTCAGATATAATGGTCTACATCGCTCACTTTTTTAGCAGCTTACCTTATTCTACTTTATCAGACATTTACCTCTCTAGCTCTGAACTAATCTTACTTTACCTCCTAATTGTTACCATTATCTTAGCTTTTGAATACAGATCTATCCTATCCCTTAGAATTAGTCTTATATCTGGATTTCTACTTTTAAGTTCTTTTACATTTAAAAAAATCGAAGACCACACCAATGAATTCTTTGAAATCAGGTATACTAAACAAGACCTTTTTATTGCTGTAAAAGAATACAAACTCTCTCCTATCATTTATACATCCTCTACAACTACCAATGAAAAGCAACTACAGGCTATCTTTCCAAATACCTATCAACAACAGTTTGGTAAAATCGATATCATAGAACTTGATCGTTTAAATAAGTTCTACCTCTGGAATTATAATGGAGAGAAAATAATTTATTTTCAATCAAAGAAATATGACCATACACCCTCAAATATTTGTGTAGACTACCTTATCCTAACGGATAAACATCAATTTAACTCCACAATAAAAGACCTAAAATTTTCCCCACAAAAAGTTATTTACTTAGGATATAAAGATTGGAATTTACAGAAATGGAAAAGCTACTTTCAGACAAAAAATATAGAGGTGATTTATCCTACAGAAAAGAATTCCTATGGTATTAACTAAAAAATATCAGAGAGTTCTAAAGATCAGAAATTCAAATAGTATCTTTAGAAACTTATAGACAGCTCATACTTGAGCATATATTTATCAACTGAATCATCATAAAGTATTGAAATCATATTTAACTTTTTGGGATTTTCTATTAGCCCCTATCTACCTCGCTATTGTCTATTGGATTGCTGGCTACTTTGCAAAACGATGGACCAATAAATACACTAAAAAATACTTTTATTGGGGATTACATGCCAAACTTTTTGGGGCATTTGCTTTTACTATGGTTTACGCCTTTTATTATGGTGGAGGAGATACTTTTGTATATGTTGAAGATGCGAAAAAGATCTTTCATGTTTTTTTAGATAATCCGATTACTGGAGTTAAAGTATTCTTTCTTGAAGCTAAAGAGTTAACTAATGATACTTTTCAATACACAAGCAGATTTTGGATGTTTTCCAAAACATCTAATTGGGCCGTTGCAAAAATTGCTTCAATTATTGGTTTATTTACTTTTGCAAACTATCTCCCTACTTCTTTTTTCTTTGCTTTATTTTCGTTTTTAGGTATCTGGAAGGTATATCAGTTTTTTGTAAGTACATACCCTCAACTATACAAAGAATTAGCTCTACTTAGTCTTTTTATACCTTCTACGCTCTTTTGGAGTTCATCTGTATTAAAAGAAACAATTACTTCTGGAGCCATTGGATTCTTTTTGTATTACAGCACACAACTCTTCTTTAAGCAAAAAGATATTCTCAAATCAATGATAATATGCTTATGTATGTATATACTCATCAAAGATATCAAAGGGATTACTATTACAGCTTTCCTTCCTTGTCTTATGATATGGCTATTTCAAAAGTATCAACAATCTTTAGGCACTGCAGGCAAGGTTGGAACAACTCTTATTTTATTTCTTAGTTTACCTGTGATATTACTAGCTATCAGTTCAGGAATTACCAATCAAATTGAAGAGTCAGAGGCCTTTCAAGAAACCCAATCAAAAGTTATTGGTTTCCATACTGATCACGGCCGTGCTTATATGAAAGGACATGGAGGTGGCCTAGCCTCTTCTTATCAATTGAGTGGTATGGGAGATGCTAGTATCAACGGTATGTTACGCTCCATCCCTGAAGCCGTAAATGTAACATTGTTCAGACCTTACCTTTGGGAAGTACGAAAACCGGTACAATTTGTCGGTGCATTAGAAAGCTTTGCATTCTTAATCATGACACTTTACCTTCTACTCAAAGCAGGACCTATCAAATTTTTTAAACAAATATTCAGTAATCCCGAAGTTGCACTGTGTATTAGTTACTCTATTCTTTTTGGTTTTATCGTTGGTTTTACCTCTTTTAACTTTGGAGTACTACAACGTTTTAAAACACCATTACTACCCTTTTACACCATAGGTTTATATTTAATATATAAGGGAATTCCTACAACCAAAAAGAAAAGCCCTTCTCCACGAAAGAGAAAGACTCTACTTCATTAAACAACCAAAATACCGAATTGAATACATTCACTATCCTTACGGTTAACGAAGTGAACGAGTGCAGTATTTAAGGATTTGTTGAGTTTTCAGACTCAAAATATATTTCTAAAATGTCAAGTCTCAAGACTCAATTCCCATTTCTTAATTCGAAGATACTGCACTCGCTAACTTCGTTAACTCTTCAAATAGGATAACCAAAACCATCTGTTCCAGTACTCAGATAGATTGATAATCAAAAAGGGCGTTTTACCTTATTATTGATGATAAATGAAAACTAGAACACTTCATTATAATTATCAATAGAATGATTAACTAAACAATTCTACGACATTGGCAGCATTACTGAGTACAGAGTAATAATCAATAATCTTTTTACGGGCTTCTAGTCCCATCTCGTTTCTTTGATGAGGATGATCTAAAAGTTCTTTTAATGCCAAATACCATTCTTCTGTAGTTGTACATATAAAGCCGTTTAAACTATGATCTACAATTTCTGTATTGACTCCAACTGGCGATACAATGGCGGGTACTTCTAAGGCCATATATTGTAAGGCTTTAAAACCACATTTACCTTTTGCCCATATGTCATCTGTCAATGGCATGACACCTATATCAAACTGACATAAATCTTCTATTTCCGTTTCTTTTTTCCAGTCTTGATAAACCAATGATTTTAAATCCCATTTTGGTTTCTCATTCGATATCACACGAAATTCAAAATCGTAATTTTCTTCTAATTTTTGAAGCACAGGTATTAGAAAATCAAGATATTTTGCTGTCGTTAATGTACCTGTCCAACCTATAACAGGCTTCTGTTGTATCTCGCCTTCAAATTCAAGCTCATTCACTAAAGCTTTTTTATATAATTCTGGATTATGATAATACTCCGTATCTATAGTTGTTGGATTGATCACAATATTAGAATTATACTGACTTGCATACTTTCCTAAATATTTATTCCCAACGGATACTTTATAAGCCCATTTCATGATATAGTTGACTTTCCCATACATCTTTAACCAATGGAACTTCGCATTATGTTCAGAATAATTTGGTAACCAAATCGCATCGTCAAAATCATATATAAGCTTTTTTCTAAATACTTTAGCGATTAAAAACTCAAAAATAGGTGGACCAATATGCGAAGCTTCACGATGAATAAAGACATACTTATATTTTGTGAGACTAAAAAGTAAATTAAACCGCTTTAAAAAGGCCCTAAGTATTCCCCAAGCTTTGGATCCAAAGTTACCTGCTTGATGCAACACCTTCCAAGTCGCTAAATCCAAAAAAGGGATATAATCATAATCTAGACCTTCTTTTTCTAACTGCTCCAAATATTGTTCAAATCGGAAACGCTGAGAAGGTGCTATTGATTTGGGATAAGGTGCAAGTATTAGGATTGCTTTATTTTTATTCATGATACTTCAAAATCGCTGAAACACAAAAGTCCTAAAGTTTCTTATAACTTTAGGACTTTTCTTTAAATTAATTATTTCTAAAAATAGATGCTTGCTCAACCAGTTTCACTCTTGACATCTGATTTTCTTTGTATGCTCTTTTCCATTTTAACAATGCATATAGAAATGGCACTTTCTCTCGATCAACCCAATCCCCAAACCTTCTTCGCCAATCTAAACGATCTGTACTAAAATAATCGATGGTACTTTTAAAATTAGCATCCTTTAAGGGTCTAGGATATACACAGCTAATCTTATTTACACCTCCTTCTCTATAAAATTCTGCCCAACTATCAGCAGCATAACGAATAGGAAGTAAGATTCGCTCTAATCGTTCTACAGCCTTTAAAGAAACTATATAAGCCCCTGCAGTCAATGGGATACTTTCTTCATTAATAGGAGATAGCAGTTCGTAATTAGGATCAAGTTTTCGATCTTCCCCAAGGCTTAAATACATCGTCTGGAAAGCACGATAATAAAGCATACAAATCTCATCTGTATCCATTTCATGAATAATGGAAGGTAGTAAGTCAACACTTTTAGATGAAAGGAGCATATCATCTTCTAAGATGAGTGTATAAGGAATTCTTTCAGCTAGAATCTTATGATATGCCTTCCGATGCGATAAAGCACATGCAATTGCATATGGGTTGAGCCACCTAGGGTTTTCTTTCACCTCCTCAAGGTTTGCATACTTCGCAATATCTTCCTCAGTTAAATATTTACCATCAATAGCATCAATAAACTCAAATGATAGTCCTAAATCATTAAACTGTTTTTGTATAGAGTTTCTCCTTTCTTCAGATCTTTCTAATGAGATGACGAAAATCCGAAACTCAAAATCACTTTCCTTCATAAATTTCAGATTCCTTACCCTAAACTAAAGTACTAAAAAATAGATCAATCATACCGAGGAAATATTCTCAGGAATTGGGATTGAATCATCCAATATTTCAACCTTCTTATAATTCTCGCTTTGAATACCTCTACATTAAAACCTGACTTACTTTCTTTTTCAAGTCTAAAAAAACTATCCGAAAGGTATTTTTGAAATAGTATAGCATAGGGATGTTCACAGCTATCATGCCAAGGTTTAAATTTACCACCAGCTATGAAATGAATGATTCTAGCATCGTATATCTGCCTATTATAATATCTCTTGGAGTGGCTCAAACCAGAGTAATTCCATTTTCTATCTAAAAAAGTGATATCATCCTCAAATAATATATTTAAGATATCTTGATCCCAAAATCTAAATAAAAAATCCTCCTCTTTAAGGATAGATAAGGCCTTAGAAAAAATATTATTCAAACGCCACTTTTTCAAATCAATCAGTAAAACACCCGCATTAAAATATTGACTTTCTTTTTTCAGGCCTAAATCTAGTTTATAGTTTCTAAAAAAAGATTTACTAATATCTTCTGACGCCCCAATAGATCTATCTTGTAGATCTGTTTTCCATAAAGGCAAAATACTTCCTACTACTAAAATATCAACATCTAAATAAAGAATCTTATCTAAATGAACAGGAAGTACCTCTGCTAATATTAATCGAAAATAGGTTTCTATACTAATATGTGCATTGATTGTATATTCTGCAACCGAGAAAGTAGAACTATCAATTTTTATAACCGTATAGCTATTCTGATAAGTTTTACATAATTGCTCTATTTTTTCTAGGTTGCCTTTACTCAGTCCTTGTGTCAGAATATAAACATTGAATACAGTTTCTTTATTGTTCTCAAATAAAGAAGTAAGCATTACTCCCATATAAGGAGCATAAGATTCATTAATTGCACAAGCTATATTAATTTGCATATCAATCTTTAAATCATCTGTGTTTATGCTTCTTCATTCATATTCCAATGAGATAAATCTATACCCGTCAATTCTTGTAAGGCAAGATTATATGGCTTATAAAAACGATTTAAATATTCTCTTGTCTGTTTATCCATCTTTGGAAAACGAGTATTAGACTTATTTGAGTTGATTATCACATCACCAATGTACTTAAATAGACTTGGAGGTAATATCGCTTTTATTATTTGTTTAATCGAACTATTATTATTTCTCAGTTGATGAATGATTGATGTTAAAAATTTAGACCTAGGGACTAATGTCTGGTTATGAACATCAGTTTTCAAATTAGTAGAATTATTTACACCTATCATATCACATAATTCTTGACAGATTTTCTTAGGATTACTTTTTAAATCTTCAAATAAATAAATACTAACTTGTTCCTTTGAAAAGTACTTATAAATCATTCTAAGTTGTTCAATATATAGGCCTAATCGTACAAACTGATTATACATGATATCATATTCCCCTTTTTTCCATTTCTCAATAGCATCTATAACTTCTGAAAATGATTTACTCATCCAACCATTAACTACTCCCATAGTATATGATGAATAAGCTCTTTCTGTGGGATTTCGTAATATTATTGCAATATGACAATCAGGAGAATGACTCTTCAACTTTTCAATTGACTCTTCATTCATACACATTCCTACATTCTTGACAACCAACTTTTTTTCCCTTAATTCATCAATATGAATACAATATTGAGCTAAGGTATTTTGAAATCCATTTTGTTGTTCCTTGGTGTTGATAAAGTAAGCAAACTCTTCATGAGGGTGTGTAACTAACTTAGGATTTGATCCTAAGTAATTTTTAAGAGATGTTGTACCGGCTTTTTGAACGCCTATAATAGCTAGAGAAATAGTAGTAGTAGTAGTAGTAGTAGTTGGGTTCATTAATTTTAGCTTTTATTATTCATTGAACTCTAAAAAATTAACATATAATAGTGTTTTTTTTCACAAAAATCTATTATGAATACCGAGTTTGGGTTACATCCCATATACTAGTTTATAAACTTCCTCAGACACTTCAAATGACCTATACTTTTTAGCAACTAGACTTAAACTAGACCTTTGTTGATTAGATCTATTCAAGAAACTATGATCTAAATCTTCAAAAATAGAATGATTTTTTGTATCTAAGACACAACCTATTTTTTCCTCTCTGACTATCCTAGAATCATCTCCTATACCGTCTGGAATTATAATTGGCAAACCATTTGCCCAATACTCACCATTTTTTATTGGTGATATTCCAATTTTTGAGGGACTTGGTTTATGAAGAGAAAATGCAAAATTTGAGGCCGATAAATATTTAGGGACATCACTATGTTCGACTAAACCTACTTTAGTTTGTTCAGTAGGAATCGAATATTGAGTAAAATATTCTTGACATAACTCCTCTTGAGGTGTAAGTATAATTAAATATGCCCGTTCTTGATAATACTCAAAAAAAGCTTTAAAGAGCTGAAAAGCTTCTTCTTCATAATATATCCCTCCAAATTTACCTACATAAACCCCTACAACAGAATCCATTGATATATTCAATTGGGACCTGATAGAAATATGGTCTTCGTGTTTATAATTAAACGTGTCTAAGTCTACACAACATGGAATTGTATGTATCTTATCCATTGAGATACCTTCTTCTACCAAATGATTTTTATATGCATTTGAAACAGGCATTAATCCTTTAGCGGTATCCTTCTGTTTTTTTTCCCAATATTTTTCAAGAATATACTTAGGGTTCCACTTCGACCAAACCCCAGCTTCTAACATATAATCTGCATGAGGTTCAAAAGACTCTACATAATAGGGAACAGTCGTTTTTTTATGAATAAGATAACCTAATGCACCTGCAGGAGCTCCCCGACAAATAATTTTATCAATCGATTTCGTTTGTACAAAACGAATTAGTTCTGCAGGAAAAGAAGTAAAATCCTTTAATTTATCTTTTAATGTATGTCCTGAATATAAGGGAAGATGGATTAACTTAGGAATATTAAAATTTATATTCACATCTATATTATCCCTTTCTATACTGACATAATATATCTCTTTAATATGCTCGAAGCTTGAAAGAATACGAAGGTGTGGATAAATAGTAGCTACACTAAGTCCTTCTTTTGCCCCCCAATAACCTATAAATAAAACCTTCATTCAGATTCCGGAATTATAACCGTTGTTCAATGATGTTAATTAGCTTTTCTTTGTTTTAAGAGCTGTCCAAACTTTGATGGACTCGTTAGAGCAGATAAAAATAAATACCTAAAAGCACTAAAACGCATACCTAAGTGAAAACTATAAGCCCCTATTGTATATTGAAAATGGCTTTTGTAACTCGATACATATGGTTTAGGTATTAATTTTTTAGATAAAACATCACGTAAGTAAATTTTATAATCTTGTATCAATTTTGGAGAGTATTTACGAGACATACTATTCACCAAAATTCGATAATACATTACAGCTTCATCTACCAGCCCTACTTCACCAACTTTAAAGAGTTCATGCAAGAAAAAACGGTCTGCTGTATTAAATAACTCTGAATGAAAACTGATTTGATGCGCTTCTAAGATATTTTTTCGTATCAGATAAGAGGATGGACAGGTTTGTGTATTTGAAGAAAAAGTAAGTAGATCTTGATGTTTACTTAAAGCTGATACTTTTTCTCCTAAGGGCCTTGAATTAGCATCTATATATTCAACTGACGAAGCCACCGCTACATGTGTAGGATGCCCTTCCAAAAATTGAACACGTTTTAATAAAAAATCTGTAGCCCATACATCATCACTATCCAAAAAAGCAACGTACTCTCCTTTTGCCTTTGACAGACCAAAATTTCGAGCTAATGAGACTCCTCCATTTTCTTTTTTATAATAGCTTAATCTATGGTCCTTAAATTGTTGGATTACCTCAGATTGATTGTCAGGAGATCCGTCATCTACTATAATACATTCAAAATCTGTGAAACTTTGTTTAAGCACAGACTCTAATGTTTCTCCTATATATTTTTCTGCATTATATGCAGGTATAATGACCGATACTTTCACATTAGTTTCCATCAAACGCTTTACTCAACTGATCTATTTTATTCTCTATTCGGTAGTTTTGATCAACGACCTCAAACCCATTTTCTTTTAATACCTCACTTAACTCAGGATCTTTCAACAGACGAAGTATGGCTTCATGGATTTGTTCTGTACTCTTAAAATCTACAACTAAAGCCTCTTTTTCATGTTGTACAAAATCTCTAGCCACACCCGATAAAGTAAAAACAGAAGGAATTTTTGCTGCCAAAGACTCTATATATATCTGTCCAAATGCTTCACAATACGGATCAATTGGTGTATGAACAAATACATCAAATAGTTGGTATAAGGCATATAAGTCTTTTTCAAAAGGAATTTCTATATAACTCTCCTGAGGTAATTCCGCTAACAATATATCTAACTGATCTACATATTCTCCTTTCCGAGCATTGGCAAGTACCAATTGTGCTTTAGGGTATTGTTCCAATATTCGCTTAAATGCTGGGATGATATATTGGATACCTTTCCATTCCGTATATCTTGAAATCACCCCAATAATTGGGCCTTCTGAACGTATACCATATTTTTGCTTAAGTGTTTCTACTCGTTCTGAATTTACAGAAGTAAAGCGATCTATATCAATACTATGGTTGATGATCTGAATTTTGTCAGAAGAAACACCTTCCTTTTCAATCAAAACATCTGCCACATTTTGGGTGATGGCTATAATTTTTGTAGCCCACTGATTACTCCAAAGGTCATACTTAACAGCATGTGGATGATAATCGTGATTAAATGTCGAATGATGACGTGTATAAATCCGTTCTTTTATACCTAAAATTTTACCAATACTTAAACCTAAAAGTGTCGCTTCGGGTAAATGGCAATGAATCACATCTGGTTGTAGTGATTTTAGATACTTATATAGTTTATAAAAAGCGAATACTAAATCTTTTTTCCCACTATATGGAATATACTTCAGTCCTAAACCTTGACTTTCGACAAACCTTGCTAAATGGCTGTTTGCCATCGGATTCAAAAGAATAAAACTAAGTTCAAAACGTTCTTGATTCAAATATTCAGCAACCCATTCAAACTCCAAAGCCTTATCTATATTGGAGATGATATATACTACTTTAGTCCTCATTCAGCTTTTCAAATATCTTTTCTATCATTTTCGGATATGTTCGCTCCCCTAAAAATTGTATGATGAGTTCCTCATTCATATCAAACTTCTCTGTTTGCATTAATTGAGCAATTCGGTCTAAATATGATTTTTTATCTTTTTCACAGAAAATCAGTTCTCCATCCAATTCATTCACTTCAGAATCTATAGACGTAACGACTGGCTTTTTCTGCGCGATATAGTTCAATATTTTTAAAGGTGAGCGATTTCCGCCTTTTTCCTGTAAATCAAATTGATAAGCGGTAATACACACTTTAGAAGCGGCAATATAATTTTTTAATTCTTTCGCATGAACAACACCTAGCGCATGTACATTATCCTTTTCTTTTAAAAGCCCCCATTTTTCCCAATCTTCACTCTCTTTGGTCTGGAGTTTTCCTAGTATTACTAATGAAAATTGGTTACTAATTTGTTCTAATAAATCAAAGTCTACATCATGATTTAGCCCTCCTACCATCAAAACATAACCACCAAAATGTTTCTCTAAGGCTTTAACTTTTTGAGGGCTTATATGAAACTCTTCCTCTGAAATTGCATGTGGAATATAAAGTGGTTCTTTTTTCCCATTTTGATAAAAAGGAAGATACTTAGTACTTGTACAAACAAGTAAATCTGCTAATGCTGAAATTTTCTTATTGTTTACCGCATTCATATAGGGGTCTGCAATATGGTAAACTCTTCTTTCTTTTTTACTTAAACCTAACGTATTCACAAAACGATTATGATCGAATTGCCAAATTATCGTTTTTTTCTCATTACTTAACGCCCTTTTAAGCTTACGCCTATTTATTGCATCATTCAATCTGAGCATAAAAGATGGAAAGAATCGCAATGGAAATGGATTATGATAATCAATAACGCTTAGGTTCTCTTTAATTTTTGTTTGATATACTCTCCACGAAAAAAGATCTGTAAAACTCCAAGATTTAGGCGCATTTATAAAATATACATCATTGCCTAGTTTACTTAATTCGTTTGCATAATGTTGTTTAGAATACCAAATGTCTCCCCATGGTTCATTTGAAATAAGGATTATAGTCAAAGTATTTAATTCAGTTTTGGTTATACAATCGTTGCCCTGTCAATAATTCAAAGTCATTCATTTCTTCATTAAAAAGCTCTTCTAAATACTTTTTATTCTCACTATTAAATTTTGGCTTTTCAAGTTTTACATTTTTATTACTTGACTGAAGATATTTCAAATAATTTTTAACCTTAGACTTAAATTGAGGACTTAAAGCTTTTATAATCCTTTTACTCAAAGTCGTATTAACTAACCTTCCTGTAAGTTTATTTAACTGAGAATTCACCAACTCAGAGTTATTGTAATGAATATTCTCTCGAACAAAATCTTTTTCTTCTACATCCAAAAAATGGGCTAGCTTCTTTATTACATTCTCTCTATTTTCTTGATATTCTTCTAGAGTAAATATTAAAATTTGCTCCAAAGGAAAATATTTTAAATATAACGCTAGCTGTTTGGCATATTGACTACATCGGATATAATGAGGTTTTTCTGTAATAATCGTATTTATATCAAAAAATTCACCTCCTTTTAACTTTTGATTGTACTCATATTGAGATACAATTCGCTTTATAGGAGCTCTTAGGATGTATATCAATTTAAGACTTGGATTGTATTCATACATCCTTTTTGGGATATCTTCATCTATAAACTTTGTATATGAAGTTGAGCCTTCTCCCCAAAGCTTATTAGCATTACTAAAAAGCTGATGATAGTTAGATACTTCTTTTTTGTAATTATCATATGTAAAAAAATCGGGCTCTTTTGGAATCGAAAAACACACCTCTGGGTGATAATCCAATAATGTTGCAATTGAAGTTGTGCCACACTTCATTCCTCCAATTATGATAAAATCCACTAACTTTGTCACAGTTATATATTTAAATTTTCAACAGATTTTGAAGAATACTTATGCCAAGAATCAACTCTATACCCTAATAAATCTTCGATTTTATTTAAATCACCTCTTGAAGCCCTGTAAATATATTCTTTAACACGATCATTAACTTTAGGCACCTCTGAAACTTTACTTCTAGTCAGTTGATATAAACTTTTAGCAACAAAAGTTCTCAAACTCTGAGGAAAGAGATCTTTAAGCTTTGTTAATGATGAATTTGTTAGCAATTTATCAACTCTTTGATCATCTCTATAAAGTCCAATACCTCGGTTTGAATGTGTTACTTTTTGTTTTAAAAATGGATCTTTTTCAATCTCTAAAAAATTCGCTATTTTTTCATATGTACCTATACTATTTTGGATATACTCTTCAAATGGAAGTAATAATACCTGATGTCTTCCAAAGACATTAAGATACGGCTCAATTTGCATATAGTATCTTCCTGTATTTACATATTCACTATTATTGAGTAGAGCTTTATTGATCTCTTTTTCATGTTCAAATTTTCTTAAAACACAATGGATATAATGCGAAATGGCTCTACTCACAGGTTCACGCATCAAATAGATGATTTTTAAATTGGGGTTATACTCATACAAATCTTCAACGATATGTGGATGCATAGGGTACTTTGCATAAGAAGTTGTACCCTCACCTCTTAATAAATTTTGATCATTTAATTTAAAGCATTTTTCATATTCTTTTAAGCGTTTACGCCAATCTGAATTACAAAAAAAATGAGGTTCCTTAGGCTCACTAAAATTTATCTGAGGATGAACAGCTAAATTATCTGCTAAACTGGTAGTTCCAGACTTCATTGCTCCAATTAAAATGAAATCTAATTTGGGTTGGTTACTCATAAATGTATATGAATGAATTCCTTAGTTAAAAAAACGTTAATAATCAGTTGTTTTAATAAATATTATTGTCTTGTAAAGTAATACTATTTATTGACTTTTTTCACTATTAATGATTCTTCATTTCAATATCTTGAAATGAGTAGTTTAAAAGATTTATTTCTCTATGAAAAATTAATCTAATCTTTTCAGCTTCATCTACAGATAAGACTTCATTATAATGACGTTTATCTATTCTTTGGGTTGACTTCGCCTTATAGGTCGGTAAAACTAATCTATTCTTTAACGATAGTTTATTGGTTAAATCTTCAAACATATCTGATAACTCTTCATATTTATAGATATTAGACACTATAAGCTCTCCTCTAGAATCCGTATAGTTTTTAAAGTCTTTAATAACCTCAACCGCCCTTGAATCAAGATAATTATTTATACTACCAAACTCTGTATCGCCACCTAAATACCAATAATGAGATAAGACTTTATCCCAAGGGTTTCTTTCTACAGCAAATGAGTAGTAAGAATCATATCTTTCATTCCTCATTAATTTCTTTACTAATACCGCAGGATTATGATTTCGAAATTCTTTAACGTAACCATATAGTAATCTTCTGTAAACATCTCCTATTGTATATTTATACAAAGGGAATTGATAGTTTTGAGCACTTTTAAACCCAAGAGATATTCGATGTTTTTCATCTTTTACCTCATTCAAAGGTGTTATAATATCATTACTGCCACAAATAGAAGAAAGCGCAATTTCAATAGATGAACCTGCTGTTTTTCGGGTCTTTATAAAAATAAACTTATGCTGATGAGAAATTATCATAGAATAGACCTGTATAGGTATTTATATATTGATTTGAAATAGTTTCTAGATTCCAATGCTCCTTAGCAAAACTCTGATTCAAATAACCTAAACCATCTTTAGACTTTTCTCTTCCCTTTATTATTCCTTGATCAAGACTAGATAGATCATTGCTATCAAAAACTGGATTTCCAGTAGCCTTTAAAATTTCTCCAACATTTCCAACATCTGGTCCTAAAACTACCTTTCCATATGAATAAGCTAAAACTAAATTACCAGAGTTTAAAATTTCTTTTCGTGGAATAAAAACAAGATCCGCTCCTTGAAAATAAAATGGAATTTCGTCCTCCTCAATAAAACTATTCGTAAGTCTAAAAGTATCATCTCTATCTAATAAGAATTGACGAACCTCCCATAAAATACGTTTCCTCCAATTCCGATAAGTTGGTTTATATTCCCACCTAGGTACAACAATTTTTATACTTTTATCAGAACTGTTTTGTTTTAATGCATATATTAAATCTTGCTCCTCCTTGGACCTTATTCTACCAAACACTAGGATAATAAAATTCTTTTTCTCAAAATCCCAACCTAACCGACTTAATGCAACCTTCTTCTGAGGTAGTATCTTTGGAATATCATATTTATGATGGGGAATGATTACTTGTTTTTGTTTACTTGAAAAATTATATCGCTTAGCATATTCATCTTTTGAATAGCTCCCCAAATGAACAACTGCATCTGCCAAAGAAAAAAAGTCATTATAAAAAGCATAAAATGCTTCTCTATCAAAATGAGGTAAAAGATTATGCCTAGTTATAATTATTCGTGTTGTCCGCTTCCATTTTCTAAGAATGTTTATAATATTTCTAGCCTTTTCAGTTGTAGGAGGTTTCCAATTTGTCAAGAGTTCTGGCCAATGAATATGAATAATATCATAATCATCGTTAGGTGAAAAAAAGAGATCGATATCGACCTTCAGGCTAATTTTATCTTTCAGCCCTTCAGCTAAAAGGTTAATAAATGGATTGCCATCATCTTCTTTAGCAACCATTAAAACATTAAGCATGACAATCTTCTTTTTTATCTAAAAAATGACACATCGATTTCTTTGATTCGTTCCAATATATATTCTTGCTCTGCTGATTTCAAATAACTTGTAAATAATTGGTTATTTGAACTCGTTATTTGACCAGTATTTTTTGTTTTCCATGGTTCATTAGCTGCTATAACAGTCTTTGCTTCTGTTGCATATTTATGAAGCATATCCTCTTCAAAAGACAAATTCATAAATGAGCAAATTTTCTTAATAATTATATTTGGTCTCGCTACTAAATCCTCATATTTAATAAAAATATGATCCTTTTCTTCTAAATATGATTCACTAAGCTCTATATCATATAACCAACGATCTAAACAAGACTGTAAACTTCTTTCTCCCCCCCAATGTAATGCATACTTTTCAGTATTCATTTTAACAGATGCGACAACATCTTTTCCATCTCTGATGATATGAATAAATTTTGCTGTAGGAATATATTTTTTGATGACAGGAATATAATACAAGTGCATTGGTGTTTTCTCTAACCAAATAGATTTACCATCTTCCAGAGTGAGCTGATCTAATACGTAACTAAAATCAGATATTGCTTTTTTATACCTTCTACTTTTAAACCTTTCTTCTAAAATTCTTTGTTTACCTCTAGTTTCTAAATATTCCTGAAGCTCTAATGGACATCCGGCAGTACCTACACCTATTATCTCTTTCCTTTTATAATACGTACCTATAAGGTGATAAAAAAAGTGTGTTTCTGGAAAGGATGTTACTTGAGAATGACTCGCAAGCAATGATTGCAATAATGTAGTACCTGACCTAGGGGAGCCAACTATAAAACAACGACCATCAATCATAATATAGAGTTATTTTAATGCTGCTTTAATTTTACACCTACCTTTTCTAAAGAAATAAGAAATGGTATTTTTAGGTAATACCCCCATAACTTTCAATTCTTCTTCAACCCATGTAGTCTTTTCACTACTTGAGAATAGCTCATTTAAGGGATTTACCCGAACATGCTGATCAAATAATTTATGGTAATGAGCTGAAACAATTTCTCCAAAGTCATTGACTTTATTCACTTCAGGTATTTTATCTTGTGCATTGATAGGGTAGTTATATGAAAGTGGTAATTCTTTGAGAAGTGGATCTTTTTTCAAAACCGTTAACGCACAACTAGTTTGATCCATAAATGTAATTCCCATGTCAGGAACTATCTTTTTTCTCATCAAGTGTATAAATACCGACTCCCATTCTTGAAATAGACCTTTAGATGCTTTAACTGGAACTAATCCAACATTCCAATAAGGATAAATATTTTTTAAATCTAAACCAGTTAAAACTTTAGTTGCGGGGGGAACTATATCCAATGTTTTATAAGCCTCTTTCCAAAATTTAAAATTAGGATCAGTACTACTTTCTGCCCCAACTCCTTTCTGTTCAACTGGTCTCAATGCTATATCACATTCTGCAAGCTCTAAAAAACTTGGCTCTTCTAGAATTATCTGATCACTATCAAAAAAATAAATTAAATCCGAATTCGTATTTTTTTCTGCATGTCCACAAACTAGGGGTTTATTTCCAAAACCATAATGAGCAAATTCAGTATTAAGATTTTCACTAATTAAATGTACTCCTAAGCTTTTAAGTATATTTTTTGTATTTGAAGAAGGCTGAAAGTCTTTTCTAGGACTATAACTTAATACTTCAGCATTTTTAAATTTCCCTCCAAATTGTCTTAATGATTTGACAAATAAAATAGATTTATACTCTAAAACTCCTTGTTCTGTACAAATTATAAATGTAGCCTTATCTTTCATTTTAATTAATTACGTGCTTTCTAATATTCACCAAGACCCCTCTCAATTTTGGTATTCTATTTTTCTGAAAAAGCTCTAATATTGAGAAGTAAACATCCCAAAAGATTGGAATATTTTGTAATAATGGTGTCTCTCCGATCTTTTTCCAATCTTTTAATTCATAATCATCACTAACCGCTACAGTTTCTAACAGAAAATAAAACTCTTTTTTTATTTGTTGTTCAAACAACACAGATAACTTTAACGGTAGTTCTTGTTTGAGACCTTCAAAAGCCATATATCTATTTTCGACACTTTCAAAACGAAGTATATCTTTAGTAATTGACCTTTGATCTCCTTTCCTAAGAAAGTAATCAGGGTCCTCTTTAAAAGCTATTTTGGGGTTTCGCAGCAACTGACGAATATGAAATTCTCGGTCTTGCCAATTCGAAAATTTTTCATCCCATTGCACTTTACCTAAGAATTCTGTCTTCCATAACGGACCTGTTGTTTGCCAATTTGCATTACGTTGTAAATAATCTACAATTACTTTTTGAGGACTTATTGTATCGGATAACTTATTACACAATTCTTGGCTATCACCTATATTCTGATAAAAAATAGACCCTTGGGAAACAACAACATCTAATGATCTATTTTCTCTAAAAAAGGCTAAGCGATCTTCCAAACAATTTTCCTTCAAAAGATCATCACTATCTACAAAGAGACAAAAATCACCTTTGCAATTTTCCAAGCCTATATTTCGACAAACTGAAGCCCCTTTAGGTTCTCTTACCCTTTCATAAAACTTAAAACGCTTATCTTTTTTTATATAGCTCCTAACAACCTCTTGAGAACCATCTGTAGAGCCATCATCTACTATAATACATTCCCAATGTGGATACGTTTGAGCTAGTACAGAATCAAGTGTTTCCCCTATTAAAGTTGCTCTATTAAAAGAAGGGACTATGACAGAAACTAAAGAATTATACTGTTGGTTCATAACAGGCTTCTTCAACCAAATTATTTAAATGACCAATATGTTTGTTCATTGAGAAATAATTCTTTACCCTTTTTTTTCCATGAGTACCTAATTGAGCTGCTAATTCTCTATCTTCAAGAACTCTTATCATATTATTAGCCATCCCTTCCACATCATGCTCTTCTACTAATAAACCCGTCTTTTCATGAAGAATCACATCAGGTATTCCTGCATGATTGGTTGAGATTACAGGAACTCCAGCAGCACTCGCCTCTAAAACAGCCAATGGTGTTCCTTCCATATCTCCTCTATTAGAGGTAATAGAATGCTGAACAAAAGCTCTAGCTTTTAGTAAATACGATCTATATTCTTCTGGTTTTATTACTCCTAAAAGATCAACAGCATATTCAATATCTAAAAACTTCACAAGATTATGACATGTATTTAAAAGCATACCATCACCTCCCAACACCAATTTTGCATTGGGAAATTTGTCTAAAACTTTTTGAAAAGCAAGAATCGTATAATAGGGAGCTTTCTTATCAACAAATCGTCCTATTCCCACAAATAGCTCGTCTTCCAAAGTCGGTTTTAAATCTTGAAAAGTATCATTTGGTCCGTATGTGTTTAGAATCAACTTTTCCTCAGGGCAGCCCAAGCCTAATAAAGCATCGTACATCACCTTAGAGACTGCTACAACCCTAAAGGCATATTCAAATACATCTTTATATTTATTATTGCGTTCAATAACTTCATAAACTGAGGCATCATAACCATGAAAGTGTACAATAAGAGGTAGATGTAATTTCTTAACGATAGGTAAAATAATGCTTGCTGTTGTCCCATATTCTGCTAAAACTACCTCTATTTTATTATTGATTAGAGAACGTTCAAAAGCCTTTTTTTCATCTAATAAATAATCTCCCTTAATACGCCCTATAGTCTTATAAATAACTTTATTTGGGAAAGAATTTAGAGGTTGATTATTCTTTTCTAACTTTTTAGGTAACGCACCACTGTAATAATAATAAATATCAGCATCTATAAGGTTTTTGTGAGCTTGAATAAATGTTTCTGAGTAGGCGTTTTGAGAAGGGGAAATGATACCTAACTTTATCTTACTTTGCATAAAAAATCATTTTTAATCTTGTTTTAAGCTGTACTTTACTTCTTATTACCTCAATAAAGTAGTTGCAATACAATACTGTTTTCTCAAAAATATTAAGAGAAAAAAAATTCAGGCTATTCTGTCCCAATAATTGATTGCTCAGAAATTCTTTAGTTTTAATATTTCTTCGATATCTATTAAATAAAACTATATTTTCCTCTTTCAAAATATCCTTGGGAACAAGGTCTGTAAATTCTTTCAGTATGTTGAGACCTTCTTGAATTCGCAAATGTACCTTTTCAAAGGTGTTATGATTTCGTGTAGACTGTGTTGAGGTTCTAAAATAATTTAAAGGTTCAGATACAAAACAAATATTACTTTTTCTTAATATTTTAATCCAAAACCACCAATCGCCTAACATTCTATACTCTAGAGGGTAAGCTCTAACTAAGGACTTACGAAAAACAACAGCACTAGCGTTAGGAATCGTATTCTTCTTGATTAAATAATTATTACACTCATTTTCGCCATTATTATAGAAATTATTATCCCATCTACCTTTCTCTAAATCTTCAGTCCACCTTTTATTATTATATAAAATTCTTCCAGCTTCATTAACTATTAGACTTTGAGTATAAACAACACCAACTTTTTGATCCTGAAAAAAAGAAATAATTGTAGATAAAAAAGAATGTTCAGCCCAATCATCACTCTCCGCTATCCAAATATACTCCCCTCTAGCTAACTCAATTCCTTTTTTCCATTGTTTAAAAGGACTACCACTATTTTCATCATTGATAACTAGGTGTGATACTTTAGGGTGTTTAGCATACTTTTCCAATACCTCAATACTATTATCAGTTGATTTATCATCTAATAAAATGACTTCAAAATTTTGGTAAGTTTGGTTAAGTACACTATCTATTCTTTGTGATAAGTATTTAACATGATTGTAATTGGGTATAACAACACTAACTTTTGGATTAACTATCAAAACTCAATTTTTTAGATACTCTTGAACTAGATAAAAAGACCTTTTGGGTTTTTTCTAAATATGCTCTTCCCCATTTACGGCATGGCTCTAAATGATTTCCTTCAGCCCATTCATTCCAAGCATTAATAAATACAAAATTTTCTTCACTTGAATAAGGCTGAAAGTTTTTCACAATGTGATCTAGCCACTTACCATATAAATCGGGTGTTGAGCCTTCCAAAATTGTTGCTCCTTGATTTCTTCTAGCTGAATTATCCCACATAGGGGTAATACCTGGAAATAATTTATAGTCAACTTTTTCTTTAGAAATTACATCTTCTACAAATTCTTCATAAGAAAAAATTCGATTATTAATAAATGGAGATTCCTCATAACCAAGCTTATGTTTAAGTCTATCGGACAAAGAACCATACATTCTTAAATTTTCATTTAACATTCTCCATCTAGGTTGAAACTCTATTGCTGCATCAAAATCTATACTTAAAGGATCTATACCGATAGCAGAAGCCTCCATTCTAGCCAAATAAATTTCACCAACACCTGCTTTTAGACATTCCGACCTCCATATATCTACAGTTCTCTTTATATTAGGGAATTGTTCAGTTTTATAAATGACAAATAACGGTTTACCATCTACTCTAATATATCGATCATCTTTAAAATATTGGATTAAATATCTAATGTGATTTAAATCATCTTCATGATTATAATCTTGCTTAAGAAGAACTTCTTTGTCTTTGCCATCCCAATTCCTAGTCCAATTTTCATTTGCCCAACAAAGACAAAATGGGAAATTAGGCTTATTAGAATTAAGGATATCTTGTACAGGTCTTTCCATTACTCTCTTCCCGTTAAACCAGTAATGATAATAGCAAAAACCATAAATCCCGTATTCCTTTGCCAACTCTGCCTGGCTTTCCCTTGACTCAGGTAATCTTAAATCATAAAACCCCAAATCTGTTGGAAGATGTGGTTGATAATGCCCCTTAAATTTTGGGCTAGCCTTAGTAACATTTGTCCATTCGGTAAACCCTTTACCCCACCATAAATCATTTTCTTGGAAGGGGTGAAATTGTGGCAAATGTATCGCTATAGGACGTAATAATGACATTTTATAATTTTTTACTAATTAACACCTCTATATACTCAGCTCTTATACCCAATTCTATATTATTTATATATTCAATTGAGGTCTCTAAATTAGATGTTTGTTGAATGAAATCAACTATATCATACCCCCAATGATAAGTAACAGGAGACCCTTGAGGATCTATAGGATTTCCGTGGTACTCTGCTTCCTTTAAAAATATTGGGTTGTTATTCTCTCCCTTCACAGCCCATTGCTCTGTCTCAAAGTGTTTATTGATGATAGGTACCGTAAAAATGTGAGCACCTCCTGTTTTCAGAGTTCTAGCAATTTCTTTAAAAGCCTTTTCAGGCTCATAGACATGTTCCATTACATCCTGTGTAATTATGATATCAAATTCATGATCTTCAAAAGTCTGTTGTTCTAAATCTTCGTTTCTAAAGCCATTAACTATCATACCCAAAGGTTTGTCTACAAAAAATTGAGAAGCCATATAATTCTCACATTCATTTTTCATTTTTAGGCTAACTCCACGATTCCCAGGTGAAGATTCATGTATTTTTAACTTTCTCCAATTAGGGTAATACTTATTAAGAACTTCTTGTAAAGCTCTTTCCCTGGGTAAAGAATGGCAACTAGGGCATTTATAATGATCTCTAAGCCAATGATTCCTTGCCATAAATGTTACGGATTCTTCACAAATAGGACAATATCCATCATTTTCAAAATAGAAATTTGATGGCACCAACCTTTGTAACAGATAGTTCCTTAAATTAACCTTTAGTGATTTAATGTACTTTGATATCATTGTTGTCTATTTACTTAATCACATTTTACTCATTTATTTTTTACATAGTTCCAAATACCGTATCTATGGCTTAAATTTTCTTCAAAAATTGAACAATTAAACTTTTTAAAAAAATCTTATAAAAGCCTTTAGAAGAAAAACCATATATAGTAACTTTCCTAACATTATTTTGTTGGTCAAGGCTAACAACTTGAGATAAAAGATACCAAAAAGCGACAGAATCCTTATATTTTCTTATTAATTGACCTAATGAAAAATGACGACTTGAATATTCATCTGGATGTTGAATAACTTCTTTTAATGTATCCTTATTATTCTTGAAATGTTGCTCAGTTAATTGTCTTATAATATTATCGGACACCCCTAATTTTCTGAAATAAGAATATACATCAAGTAAAAAAGTAAATGATATAGTCTTCCATTTTCCAATCCATTTTTGCTCTCCAATACAAAAATATATAACTGGTTCTTGTATTACTCCTAAACTCTTGCCAGCAAACATATCGGACCAAAGCATTAAATATGCAAATGTTCCAACTGTAGACTCTAGGGCATTATTTTGCCCCTCAACCTGCCCTAAATATGTATTTAAATACTTATTCCAATCCTTTAAATAAAAAATATGAGAGACAATCGAAGTTAAAAAGCCATCAGGTCTTTTGATATATGAAAAGGATTCTTCCCAAAGAATATTATTAGGAATCTTATCAGATATTTGTGATTCATGATTCAAACAACTGGAATCACCTTCTAAAACGGACGATTTTATTTCGGATTTCTCATATGAAAAACCAATAATAAAACCTTTAGTATTTTTAGCATTTTCCAGCGTTTCAACTATATTCTTCAAACTATCTTCCGCTAATAAATCATCGTCTCCTATTATCCATCCATACTTTCCTTTAGCATAAGTCGTTACTTTTAATATATTAGCAGTTACTCCAATATTACTCCCATTTCTAAAGTACTTTATCGGTAACTGATCTTGAAAGTTTGCCACTACTTCATAAGAATGATCTGGACTATTATTATCAGATATTATTATTTCAACTTTCTCTTTAAGTTCTTCATTAAAATTTCTATGTATAGATGTCAGTAATTGACCTAATGAATCTGCCCTATTATAAGTCGGTATACAAATTGACAGTATAAACTCCATGAATTACTTAGTTAATAGTTTGTTAGAAAGAAATTTTCTCAAAATAGAATTGAAATGCCCCCTTTTATCCTTACTATCTTTATTTTGTGCTGCACACCTATTCCTAAAATCCTCTAGCTTAGTACTAAATTCATTAGGAGAAAAGATTTTTTGTTGCAAATCAGAAAGATAATTATTTGACATTTCATATAATGCGTTATCTACTCTAAGCCACGGAAGTTTATTAATTTTAGATAAAGTATCTTCAGATATAACCAAATCTTTTTCGGAGGTATTGACTCTTTTAGTGTAAGAACAGTCTTTAAATTTAGTAGGGTAAAGAGTTTCAAGTATCACACATACCTCATCAAATCTTTCTGTTGGAAATAAATGGAAAGATCCATTATTCAAATAGTCTTTAAAAGGGTCTATTGTTTGTGTTTCCTGCCCTAAAATCCAGTCAGCTTGCCCTGTATCTAATAGAAATGGGTGAAAATTTCTATTAGCACATAAGAAATCAATAACCTCATCTAAACTTTTATTTCTCAATATATGCCAATCAGATGTCATTGATCTATTTTTTAAATAAAAATAGCTAGACAGTAATTTTTCTATTGGATTGCGAACAAAAGAAATGCCTATAATATTTAGTTCGTCAAAAGGTAAAGATAACAAACTATAGTTATGTGATGTAAAACACTCAAATGGATACAAATATAAAAGAGATCTAATATCTTCTTTATCATATTTTTTATAACTCACATATGGCAGATCATCACCAAAGTTATCTTTAAAATTTCTCTTTAAAATATTTCGGAACATTGACCCTGCTGACTTAGGGTTATGAATATGCATAAATGTAAGATCAATATCCCTTTTCGTAAAAAGCTCTTTCGGTATGGTATACTCCATCTTATATCAATATTATCGAACATATTTCTTTACTACATCATACATATAATCAAGGTGATCCTCATCTAGTCCTGCCCATACTCCTAACCATAACGATTTATTCATTACAATGTCTGTATTTGTCAGTTCCCCTATTACTCTATGTTTTATATCTTTATAAGCTGGTTGACGAAGTAGATTACCACCAAAAAGTAAACGTGTTCCAACTTTACTAGACTCTAAATATTGCACTAACATATGTCGATCTTCTGCAGTTCCCTCTCTTAATGTCATCAAAAAACCAAACCATGATGGATTGCTATTAGGTGTTGCCTCAGGAAGAATAAAAATATCTTCAAACTCTTTCATACGCTCATATAAAGCACTATGGTTTTTCCTACGTTGATCTATAAATCTATCAACCTTGCGTAGTTGAGACAAACCTATAGCAGCTTGTATATCTGTAACTTTTAAGTTAAAACCGATATGAGAATAAGTATATTTATGATCGTAACCATATGGTAAATCACCCAATTGCTGCGAAAATCTACATCCACATGTATTATCTTTTCCAGGTTCACAATAGCAATCTCGTCCCCAATCTCGAAAACTTTCAGCAATTTTTTTTAGTTTGGGGTTATTTACTAAGACTGCTCCGCCTTCTCCCATTGTAATATGATGGGCTGGATAAAACGATAAAGTTGCTAAATCACCAAAAGAACCTGTCTTTTTACCTAAATACTCAGCTCCAAGAGCATCACAATTATCTTCTACAAGCCATAAATTATGTTTTTTTGCAATATCTGCAATCACCTCTAGATTAAACGGATTTCCGAGAGTATGAGCAATCATTATCGCTTTTGTTTTCTCTGTGATAGCTTCTTCTAGTAAACTTACATCTATATTATGTGTTGTTAAATCTATATCTAAAAATACAGGTGTACAACCATATTGAATCATAGGATTTATGGTTGTAGGAAAACCTCCTGCTACTGTAATCACCTCATCCCCAGGCAATATTTGACGTCCTCCCAATTTTGGTGAAGTCAGTGTATAAAAAGCTAATAAATTTGCAGAAGATCCAGAGTTAACTAAAAATGAATACCTTGATCCCATGTACTTAGGTAATGTTTTTTCAAATTCTCTTGCAAAACGACCTGCTGTTAGCCAGCCATCAGCTACTGCTTCCATACCTAATTCTAAATCATCTTTTTCAATTACTTTTCCTGTAACAGGAATATAATCTTCACCTGCTATAGGCTTCTTAAAAGTATTTAATGTTAAAGAAGAAATCATTTATTTCGTATTTAATGTTAATTCTAACCCTTTATTAATGTCCACTAGATTCGACCATCCTAGCTTATTCAAAAATGATGTATCTGCTTTTTGTTCTTCAACCTCATTTTGTCGACGCTCTAACACTCCAAAATCTAATACCGCCTGAGAGTCTGGGTATATTTCTTTGATTTTAAATAAAAGATCCTTTAGAGCAATTGCATTTCCACTACCTATCGGAATATCTATATATTCATCAAAACTATCCTTGTGCTTTAAAATACATTTATAAGCCTCTATAATATCATCAATATATATGAAGTCTCGTTTTTGTTCACAACTAGTCAAAGGAATATATTCATCATTCTTAATTTTCTGAGCCATAGTTGTAATAAACTTCCATGAACTATCCTCTTTCCCATAAAAATACTCAGGAATTGTATTAATCACCTTTATTTGATTTGACTTTAACAATAGCCAATCTCTGAACATTTTTTTAGTCAATGAATAACGATTAACTAAACGTTCTAAAGATGTATCAACATTTATAAAATAAATACAACTATTTTCTATAGCTAAATTCAGTAACTCTAAAGGAAATAATAAATTACTTTGAATAAGTTCTAAATCTTCCTCCTTCTGACGTCCATAATCTGTTGCGACATGTAAAACTAGCTCAATATCTTGCTTTTGAAATACCTTACATAGTTCTATCTCATCTAAATTATAGCAAGTAATATCTGATATATAAGTTGATATTCTTGATAAATCTGAACTTGAACGCTTAAGTAAGACAATCTGATATCCTTCTTTCAAGAATAGCTTTAAAAGGTTACTACCTAAATAACCAGTCCCTCCTGTTAGTAAAATTTTCATTTTGCCCATTGAATGTTCTTCTCTCTTGCTAAAGCTATATATTCTTTAATTTGACTTTGGCGAGCACTCAATATCAAGTTGCTTTGAATATCTGCTTGATATCCTTCTACTGTAAAACGTACCGTTTCATCAAAATCCAATACAGGATACCATTGTAAATGATTAACAGCTTTCGATATGTCCAACTTCAGTAAATTAGCCTCATGTAATATCGATTTTTCATTGACATATGATAAGCTTCCATGCCCCATATATTGGATCATTTTTTCAGCTAAGTCTTTTACACTAAAATGACTTTGGGTAGCAGGTCCAAAATTCCAACCTCCTTGGTAACTTTCTTTATTCTCCCACAACATAGCTGCTAATTGTAAATAACCACTTAACGGATCCAACACATGTTGCCAAGGGCGTGTAGCATTAGGATTTCTTAAATAAATTTCTTTCCCTTTATTAATCGCCCTAAAAAAGTCTGGTACAATACGATTTTCAGCCCAATCACCCCCTCCTATTACATTTCCTGCTCGTGCACTTGCTATAGCACAAGTGTTATTTTGATCAAAATAAGAGTATAAATAAGAACTTGTAATTAATTCAGAACAGCCCTTAGATGCACTATAAGGATCCTTTCCTCCCATAGGGTCGTCTTCTCTATATCCCCAAACCCATTCCTTATTATCATAACATTTATCTGTTGTTACATTCACTGCTACCTTAACAGAAGGTGTCATTCGTACTGCTTCAAAAAAATTTACAGTTCCCATCATATTAGTCTCAAAAGTTTCTCGAGGATCTTTATAAGATTCCAAGACAAGCGGTTGAGCAGCTAAATGAAAACAAATATCTGGTTTAATTAGCGTTAAATACTCTTGAAACATTTGCATATCTCGAATATCTCCTATTTTATGAGATATTTCATTTTCAAGTCCACATCGGATAAAATTACCTCCCTTTGATTGTGGTTCCAAAGCATAACCATATACTTCAGCGCCTAATAACTTCAACCAAATTGATAACCATGTCCCCTTAAAACCAGTATGTCCAGTTATTAGAACCTTTTTACCTATATAAATACCTCCAAATACTTTTCCTACTTCCATATTTTCCATGGGGCTGTTCCTTTTTCCCATAATAGCTCTAGTTCATTTTTATCTCTCAGTGTATCCATGGGTTTCCAAAATCCATCATGAAAACGAGCAACCATTTCCCCATCTGCAGCAATTCGTTCCATAGGCTCTCTTTCCCATATCGTATCATCCCCGTCTATATAATCAATTATTTCAGGGTTACAAACAAAGAAACCACCATTAATCCAGGCGCCATCTCCTTTAGGTTTTTCCTCAAAAGAATCTACCCTATTACCCATTAAATTTAATGCTCCAAATCTACCTGAGGGTTGAACTGCTGTTACAGTCATTAACTTAGTATGTTCCTTATGAAAATTCATTAATGCAGTTAAGTCAACATTGCCTACCCCATCACCATAGGTCAACATGAATGGTTCATTATTCAAATATGGTGCAACCCTTTTAATCCGCCCACCTGTCATTGTATTCAAACCAGTGTCAACCAAAGTTACTTTCCAAGGCTCTGCTGTATTTCGATGTACCTCAACACTATTATCCCTTAAATCAACAGTTAAGTCCGCTTGATGTCGATAATAGTTCACAAAGTACTCTTTTATTTTATAAGCCTTGTACCCCAAACAAATTACAAAATCATTAAAACCATATGATGAGTATATTTTCATAATATGCCATAGAATGGGCTTCCCTCCTATTTCTACCATAGGTTTAGGGATTAATTGGGTTTCTTCAGAGAGCCTTGTACCAAAGCCTCCTGCTAATATCACAATCTTCATTTAAAAGTTATTTGATTAGAATCTAACATATAGTTAATTACCGCTTGGGTATGAACATTTGTGCTTATTATCACGGCTTGCATATTATCCACTCTTTTCAGAACACGGCCAAAACCATCAACTATTATTGCTGAAAGCATATATTTACCTGAAGCTAAGTTTATATTAGGACAGTTCACCTCAATACATTGACTTTCTAGTGTATCCCGTAAACAAATCCCATTTTGCCCTGCATAAATATCCGCTACTGGCTTTAATTCTTGATCCCATAACATCAACCATAAATATGCTTTATTTGATATATTAAGCTTCAATTCTATTGAAATTCTTAATTCTGCTGACATATTTTTGCTATATGAAACAGCAACATCACTGCCATAAATAGTTGCTCCTCCCACTCCTAATTCTAGCCTATTTTCATTTGAAAAAAGCTCATAGTATTTTTGAATACCCATGCTAATTTCACCTAAAAACTTTACTCTACCCCTTTCCAACAACATAGTTCCTGTACTTACCCTAGAGATTTGAGTCATAGAATGTGATACAAAAATCACACATGTTCTTCTTATTAATTCACTAATTTTACTTATACATTTTAATCTAAATCCTACATCCCCTACTGCCAATACTTCATCAATTATCAATACATCAGGCTCCATCTGTGCAGCAACCGCAAAACCCAAACGCACTTTCATCCCCGAACTATAGTTTTGTACAGGTGTATCAATAAAGTCTCTAATTTCAGCAAACTCAATAATGTCTTCGAGTTTTGCATCTACCTCTTCTTTACTAAAACCTAGAACAGCGGCATTGTTATAAATATTTTCTCTTCCTGTAAGAATAGGATTAAAACCCGCTCCTAACTCAATTAAAGCCCCAATACGACCTTTCATTGTGATCGTACCTTTATCGGGTTTTATCAAGCCATTGAGCATCTTAAGCAGTGTAGATTTACCAGCACCATTATGTCCGATAAGTCCTAGACAGTCCCCCCTCCTAAGCTCAAAGCTCACATCGTTGACCGCCCAAAATTCATCAGCTCTAAGCTCTTGAGTTTTATCTTTTCCAACTATTTCACTCGCTATATCTTTGACACCATACCAAAGAGACTTCTTTAAGCTTCTACAAAACTTCTTTGATACTCCCTCAACTTTAACAAGTACTTCTCTGTCTAAAGTTGTAGTATTTTGATCTACATGTAATTGATCTTCTATCATCTTTTCTTAAAATTTAAGATCCTACTCTTTCAATAATATGTGGCATTGCTAACTTGTAGAGAACGATAGATATAAATGCTAAAAAGAAGACTAATATACTTACTACATAAAATCCGTCTAAATCGGAAACAAAACCTTTACTTAACCATAACCTAGTAGTCTCTAATAATGGCACCACTGGATTAACTTTTGTAACTACCCCCATCAACCCGTCTTTATTTACAGGGTATATAATTGGCGTTAGATAAAAACCAAATTGAATAAGTGGTTGTAATGCTCGCTGTACATCACCGTATAAAAGACCTAAAGGGGTTAATAGTACTCCAATACTATACCCTAATAACATAAGCATCAAAACCCCAAAAGGAACAAGAAAAATACTAGCTGTAGGAATCACACTGAACCAAATCATAACTCCTATCAGTAAAACTGTCTTTATTAGGAAACTAAATAATACCTCATAAATTCCTGTTAAGAGTAAAGCTTCTCTCGGAAAATTAATCTTGACTAACATCGCTTTTGATGCCGCTACAATTTGTAAAGGTTTTAATAAAGACTCTGTAAATAAAGACCATAATATGGTACCAGTCATGACAAAAACTGGATAAGGTACGGGTGGAGCGTCCACTTTAAAAACTTTTTGTCCATTCAAAAATATCCATACTAAAGCTGTAATCAATGGTGGAATAAAGGCCCAAGTCAAACCTAAGATAGATTGACGATACATCGCCTTTGTATTTCTAATAAATAAACGCCATGCTAATTCTCTACCCTCTATAAAATCATTGAAAATCTCTCGAATGAGTTTCAACGGATGCTTTGCTGCTGATTCGGGAGAATAAATAGTTACTTTTAACTCTTGATTCATTATGCTAAAATCTAAACTCTACTTTTCTATAGGAAATAGAGTCTTTAATAATTTCTTGAATATATAGAAACTTAAAAGCCTAACTTCTCAGTTTCTTACTACGAATTATAATATTCTAATAAAAAATAAAATTAGATAGATTATTTTCTACATTTTTTAGATTTAAATTTGATTCATAGGATTATCATCAGCTATACTTGCACTATACCAAATCAGAAAGATGCATCAAAAACAGATTCGGTACATTCAATTAATCTTATTTAGAATAACTAACACCAATTAATTATGGCAACCATTGCTTTTAACAGTGTATTTAATTCTTCAAACTTTGCTGACTTTGTAGAATCTTCGTCTGAAGCCCAAGATTTTATGGATGGACTACGCAAAGCCTACTTCAATGCAAATTCAAATTTACAACGTAATCAAATCACACAAGAAGAAACGTTACTCTCACGTTCTGAACTCAAAAAATCCATTGCCAAAAAAGAAGCGCAAGTAACCGCTCTTGAAGCCCTAATGGATGTGACTACCGATCCCGAAGAGTTGGCAGACTTAAGTCTTGAAAAAGATGATGCGAGTGTGAAATTACGTAAAGATGAAAATGCCTATGAAAATCGTTACCAGTTTCCTTTTATCAAGAAAGGCTTCGAAATCGAGCTCTATAAAGCCGAAGCAGAAGACCTTTATTCGGTCATACAAGATTTCCTTGGTTTTGTGGATTCGCAAACTTGGACTATAGAGGAATATGGTTTGAGAAGCTAGGGCTAGTGTTTAATCTTCACTCTAATAACAGAACAGCTATCCACAGCGTAGAGACAAGGCATGCCTTGTCTCTACAATATCATAAACGTAACCTGACTAAAACCGAGGCTTTAGCCTCAAAACCATGTCTAAAAACCTCCGATATATCGAACGAAAAATGATAGCAGAAGGCTTAAAGCTTAAACTCAGTAAAACTGAGATTGCGCACAGTCTTGGGCTTTCTGTTTCTACGATATATCGTGAGCTAAAACGAAACACGAAAAAGAATGGTGTTTACGATCCTGAATTTGCCCACAAACTTGCTAAAGCACGAAAAAAACGTGTAGGAAGTCTACCGAAAAAAGCAACAATTCAAAGTAAAAAGAAAGTTTACCGCTTATACGCTGATCGTAGATTAATTTATTGGTTTTCCGATAGTCCGATTGGACGAAAACCACAATCAAATTTTTTAGTTCCTATTTCTTTTGGAAAAAACTATCAAGCTAGATTAGGTAAAAAGACCTTCCACTTTTATCAGGATGCGACCTTGTTTTTACTCTTGCTCAAATATGAATCTTGGGCATTCCCAACAATGGTTGATGTGCTTTATCAGCCTTTCCTAAAGAGAAAAAAGATGATCACCTTCCAAAATACTGAAAGTAAAGCCACTCCTTATCAAATTACGATTCGGGCTGCTTAATGCTATCCTTTTTTCCAGTTCATATCACGCTCTATCTGCCAAATTTCTTTTTTTTGACTTCTCTTCTTATTCACTCCAATTCTCAACCCTATTATACTACACAAAACTAAGAAAGTGTGATTTCAAAAGGGTGTTTTGCATTTGCTCACGAATTGGAGTCAATAAGAGACGAGGTCTCGTTGGATTGTTAAGCTGTTAAATCGTTGAATTGAAAAAAGTAATTATAATAATATCTTTAATAATTAAACACTTCAACAGCTCAACAAGGTAAAGCCGCTTCAACTATCAAGCAATATTAGCTCTTTACTTCTACCCCTAATTTTTCCATAAAGTATTGAAGCGTGATTGCTAAACCATCTTTACGGTCTACTTTAGGTTCCCAGTCTAGGATTTCTTTGGCCTTACTAATATCAGGACGACGTTGTTTCGGGTCGTCTTTTGGTAAATCTTGGTAACTAATTTTACTACCTGTTTTTGTTAAAGCCACTACTTCTTCTGCAAATTCTTTAATCGTAATTTCAGAAGGGTTACCAATATTGACAGGTTGTGCGTGTTCACTCAACAATAATCTGTAGATACCATCTACTAAATCATCTACATAACAGAAAGAACGTGTTTGGCTACCATCTCCGAATACAGTAATATCTTCTCCTTTTAAGGCCTGTGACATAAATGCAGGAAGTGCACGACCATCATCCAGACGCATACGCGGACCGTAAGTATTGAAAATACGTACTATTCGAGTCTCTAAACCGTGAAAGGTATGATATGCCATGGTAATCGCTTCTTGGAAACGCTTTGCTTCATCATACACCCCTCTTGGCCCTACAGGATTTACATTCCCCCAATATTCTTCTGTTTGAGGGTGTACATTTGGATCTCCATACACTTCAGAAGTCGATGCGATCAGGAATCGAGCATTCTTTTCTTTCGCCAACCCTAAAAGATTATGACAACCTAAAGAGCCTACTTTCAATGTTTGAATTGGCATTTTAAGGTAGTCAATAGGACTCGCAGGCGATGCAAAGTGTAAGATATAATCCAATTCTCCCGGTACGTGTACAAACTTACTAACATCGTGATGGTAAAACTCAAAGTTCTCTAAAGCAAAAAGGTGTTCAATATTATCTTTGGAACCCGTCAATAGGTTATCCATACCGATCACGTGATACCCTTCTTTGATAAAACGATCACATAAATGTGACCCTAGGAAGCCTGCTGCTCCAGTAATAAGAACTCTTTTCATTATTTATATTGGTTACTATTTTTAACTACTTAATGTTTTTTTCGGGATTAAGAACCACTGTTCTTAGAATTAACGAAGTGGTCTAAGAACTCACAAATGAACGTAAGTACTAGGACAAATGATTTTGGGGTAAAGTTTTACTGTTCTTAGAGTTGTTCTAAGAACTCACAAATGGATACCAGAGTCTTCAGACTCGATTTTATATACATTTTTAGAGTCTAAAGAACTGCGTCCGCCTCTTTCTTTCATAGATAAACCTTAGATACTGCACTCGCTAGCTTCGCAAATTCTAAGGATAGTATCCCCTTACTAGTTTGCTATTTCTAATTCCTGAAAATCTTGATAGACTTTTTCGATCCCCTCTTTTAGATCGATTGTATATTTCCAGCCTAATCTTTCTAGCTTAGATACATCCATCAGTTTTCGAGGAGTTCCATCAGGTTTAGAAGTATCCCAAATTAATTTTCCTTCAAAGCCTACTGTATCTTTAATGGTCTCCGCTAGTTCTTTGATGGTCACATCAGTTCCTGTTCCGATATTCACAAGGCCTTCTTCGCTATATGTATTCATCAAGTATACACAGGCATCTGCTAGATCGTCAGCATGAAGAAATTCACGCATAGGTGATCCCGTACCCCAACAAACAACCTCTTTATCTCCTTTTACTTTGGCTTCATGAAATTTACGAAGTAAAGCAGGCAAGACATGTGAATTATTTAGGTCATAATTATCATTAGGTCCATACAAATTTGTAGGCATCACAGAAATAAAATCACAACCATATTGTGAACGATAAGCATCACACATTTTTATACCTGCAATTTTTGCGATAGCATAAGGCTCATTTGTAGGTTCCAATTCCCCTGTCAGCAAATAGTCTTCTCTTAAAGGCTGTGGAGCCATTTTTGGATAGATACATGATGATCCCAAGAACATTAGTTTTTTCACTCCATGAACATAAGACTGATGAATGATATTCGTCTGAATCATCATATTGTCATAAATGAAATCAGCTCTATAGGTATTATTCGCATGAATACCACCTACTTTTGCTGCCGCTAAAAAAACATACTCAGGTTTTTCTTCTTCAAAAAATGAAGCAACTTCTACTTGATTTCTCAAGTCTAGTTCTCTAGAAGTCCTTAAAACAAAATTATGATAGCCATCTTGTTTTAATCTTCTTAGAATTGCAGAACCAACCATTCCTCTGTGACCTGCAATATATATTCTACTATTTTTATGCATTGATCTAATGTTGAATTGTTCAACTGTTGAGTTGTTGAACTGAATAAAGTAACCTTTTTAACTGTTCATTTTTTTCGTCCTCGTTTAGTTTTAGCGTAACGAAGACGAATGTTCAGCTAGATGATAACTTACGGAACTGGCTATAGCAAACTCAATTCAAAAGTCGAACGACTCAACAATTCAACTTCTTTTTACTACTCATAATAGTTAAAGACATCATGCCCCCCTTCTTGAAGGTATTGGTCTTTTTGGAAAAGCTTTAAGTCCGATTGTACCATTTCTGACACTAAGCCCTGTAGATCGTATTCTAATTCCCAACCCAATTGTTTTTGTGCTTTTGTCGGATCTCCAATCAATAAATCAACTTCGGTTGGCCTAAAGTATCGAGGATCAACTTTTAGTATCACGTCTCCTTCTTTTACTTTAAAGTCTGAATTCTTGGATGATTTTACCTTTGCAATTTCATTCACTCCTTCGTCTTCAAAAGTAAGTTCTATGCCCAATTCTTGAAAAGACATACGTACAAATTCACGAATACTCGTTGTTACGCCAGTCGCAATTACAAAATCCTCTGCTTTATCTTGCTGAAGGATCAACCACATTGCACGAACATAATCTTTCGCGTGTCCCCAGTCACGTTTCGCATTCAAGTTTCCTAAATACAAAACATCTTGTAAACCTAAAGCAATACGTGCAGCAGCTCTTGTAATCTTACGAGTTACAAATGTCTCTCCACGCTGAGGTGATTCGTGATTGAAAAGAATTCCATTACAAGCATACATATTATATGCTTCTCTATAATTCACGGTCATCCAATAACCATATAACTTAGCTACGGCATAAGGTGATCTAGGATAGAAAGGAGTTGTTTCTTTTTGTGGTACTTCTTGTACCAAACCATAAAGCTCAGAAGTAGAAGCTTGATAGATTCTTGTTTTTTCAGTTAAACCTAAAAGACGTACGGCTTCCAATATTCTCAGCGTCCCAAGCCCATCTACATTCCCTACGTATTCTGGTGTTTCAAAACTCACTCGCACATGAGACATGGCACCCAGATTATATATTTCATCAGGTTGAACTTCCTGAATTATTCTCGTTAGGTTTAAAGAATCTGTTAAATCTCCATAATGAAGTTTTAACTTAATATCCTTTTCATGTGGATCTTGATATAAATGATCAATACGATCGGTATTAAAAGACGATGACCTTCTTTTTATTCCATGAACTTCATAGCCTTTTTTCAATAAAAACTCGGCTAAATAAGCCCCATCTTGTCCTGTAATCCCTGTGATCAGTGCCTTCTTCATGGATATTATACTACTGCTATATGTTCTCTTACAATGGTTGAATTACTACAAAGCTAATCAATCAAATCTAATTCATTGGCTTTTAGTACTACTTTCAAATCCATCATTAAGGCTTCAATTCTCAAATGAACTGTTTTACCTTTTATTTCTTCAATAATTCCTTCTTGGCCTAAAAAGCTTGGCGCTTGAATTTTTACCTTATCTCCTTTTTGGAAGTTGATTACTTCAGTTGAAGCAATTTGATCGGAGTTTTCAAAAATACGTTTCAGTTGAAAAATTTCCTCTTCCTTTATTTTCGCAATTTCCCCCAACCAAAAAACAAAATTCACTACTCCTGAGTCTTGTAGAACTTTAGATTGCTCAAGCGGAGCTACTTTTATAAAAACATAAGATGAAAAAACAGGAACTGTTACTTTTTTCTTTCGGTCACTCCATTGACGAAGTGTTGTTAGTGTCGGACAATAAACTTCAAAACCCGCTTCTTCTAGTCGGTCAGCTACCTTTTTCTCACTTCTAGATTTTGTATAGATGGCGGTCCAATGTGGAATACGCTCAGGTCGTTTTATCGTTTTAAGTCCATTATTATCTTGAGTTGACATACGCTTTCACTTTAAATCCCTAACCTACTTTGTCCAAATCAAAAGGTTCTGCTGCTTATTTACTTCTTCTTTCGAAAATTCATCCTCTGTATAGATGAGGTATCGAATTTTCCTAGAAATCAGTGCTTCTGCCTTTTGAATGGTTTCTGTTAGGTAATTTCTGTTGATGTCTCCTACCAAGATTAGGTCTATTACACTACTGTCTATTCCTCTTGCAATATCCCCTGTTAGGTAAACGTATTTCAAATCACCTAGGCCTCTTACAATGTTATTTACGATGATATCGACACCGACATACTTCTGAACAATTCGTTGTACGTCTACAAAAAGTGGGTGTCCTCTATTGACACTAAAAATCTTTTTGTTGCCTTCCATGATCGTTTGTAACATCCCAGCTTTTTCCATCCGATTCAACTCTAATCGAATTGCATTGGTTGACTCTCCAAACTCACTTTCCAAACTGCGGAGGTAAGATGAGGTATTCGGATTAAGAAAAAACTTCAACAGAAGCTTGATTCTTGTTTTAGAAGTGATAAGAACGTCTAGCATTTACCTTCAATTGGATAGGGCTTCGCCCCCTCAGTCCCACTTTTTAGTGTTCTGTCGTTGGCTTCCCTTTGTGTTTACATCCTTAAATCTTACTTAATAAATTTAAAGGATGCGCAATATAATTGAGTAGAATTATTACTCAAACTATATGCCAAGATAAGATTTAAAAATGAGCTGTTCTAGAATATTTTGTTAATGATGAACTTATAACTGAAAGACTCCATCTTAATCTTAGCCTTCGAAATTTGAATGATAAAGCATAGAAATACAACCATTTGAAGACACTTTAATGGAAAAATACAAAAGATTCTTACCATCATCAGATAGCCTCAAATGAAATCACTTTTCAACAGGTATAGTATGCCTCATTTTTCTACTCAAAAATTAAATGTATCGAAAACACTTATACTAGAATTGAGATCAAAAAGAAAAGTCAAGACATTTGATGTCTTGACTTTTCTATATTCAAAATTACATCTCAATACTTTCAGCTCATCGCTTAAGTACTAGGACAATTGATTTCGGATAATTTCAATTTTCATTCAAATTGATCTTTCCCAGTGTGTACAATCGTCCATTGTTGATTTGATTGTAGTCTTGACTGCGTCCGCCAATTTTCCTTGATGAAAAACGAATGTTGCACTCGCGCAAAAATCAAGTCCCATTCGATCATCCTCCCCACAAATCATCCCAAGCTTCGCACGATGGGACAAGCCTCCCTTTTATGGACTAGTGGGCTGTTTGCCACAAAAGCGGAGAAGCGGAGCTAGTGCGCTGACCGTTTTTTATGTGGCTTGATTTTCTTTGCTTCGTTTCTTTGATCAAGCAAAGAAATGAAGGCTACAATTTGAAAAAGGAACACAATCCCCGCTGTGTATGAATTTTTATGAATGAAAAACAATCCTATTTACTTAAGTACTAGAACATATATTTTCGAGATAAAACTTTACTGTTCTTAGAGTTACTCTAAGAACTAATAAATGAGAGTAGAGGCGGACGCAGTTCTTCTGACTCTATTGTATGTGCATTTTTCGAGTCTAAAGGCTTCTTCTTTCATAGAGAAATCCTTAGATCGCTCCGCTAACTCTAAGGATAGTTAAAATTTTTTCAAATCGAAATAGATATGCCACCTCACCTACTTAACACTTGAGTAATTCTATTATTGTGGCCTCGATCAATTACTTCTTTGTTGGAGGAGTTGTCGGTCTCACTTCAATTTTACTTGGAAGCGTTCTTGGATTCATTTTCAAAAGATCAGCTACCATTTGCCCTATATCTTCAGGTTGTATTTTCCATGCATCTGCCTCACTCGGAACATGGTTATTAAAATGACTTGTCACTGAGCCTGGCATAATAGTCGTTACTTTCACACCATACTCACGTAGGTCAAGCATGACTGCCTGTGTAAAACCAACTAAGCCAAACTTACTCGCATTGTAGGCGGCTCCATTTGCAAAAAAGTTAGTCCCTGCCAAACTCGCAATTGTCATCAAATAGCCTTTACTTTTTTTCAGCGCAGGAATTGAAGCCTTAGTCGTGTTAAAAACTCCTGTCAGGTTGATATCTACGGTATCATTCCACTGTTGCTCGGTCATATCTTCAATATTTGCAAAATGACCGACACCTGCATTTGCAATCACTACATCCAAGCTACCCCATTTAGAAGTAATACTCTCCACAATCTTTTCTTGAGAACTCAAATCTCTAACATCTGCTTCATAGCCTACAATTTCGCCGTATTGCTCTAACTGTTTCACCGCTAAATCTGCAGCCAATTGTGAACGGCTAGTAATTGCCACTTTCATTCCTTCTTTTAGCAAATATTCAGCTATACCTAAGCCTATCCCTTTACTTCCTCCTGTGATTAATACAGTTTTATCCTTTAAACTCGTCATTATAATATTTTTGATTTATGGTTCATTACACGGTAATCCTCTGAATTTAATGCAAAATAAAAAAGGTCAAAAGTATAAACTGTGACTTTTGACCTTTTCTACTAAGAAAATCGTGCTATTAGTTAGTTGGCTACTACTTTATCTAATACCCAATTGACTGTTATCGTTTGATAATTTTCTAAATCTTCATTTCCATCGTCATCCTCATCATACAAATCCATATCAAAAGAAGCATTTGCGCCCTCTGATGTTAAATCAGAAATTGCTACGGCAAGTGTTTCAGCGCTATCATCAAATGATAATGTCAATACATTGTCTTCAAAAGTATAGCTAGCCGTCTCAGCATCAACACCTTCACCTATAGATGCAACACCTTCACTAAAGTTGAGAGACATTCCTACAAAAGAAGTGGCAATAAATGTATTGATCAAAGCTTCAAATTGCGTTTCGTCAAACGTAGGGTCTTGAGCTTTGATTAAAGGTAAAGCACTAGCCCATGGCACTGTCACGCCGTCAATCGTTATAGATTTGATTCCAGCTGTAGCTTCAGCTATTTCCCAGCTACCATCAATAGATGCTGCTGCAGGCTCTTCATCTGTAGTACACGAAGAAGTTAGTAATAATGAAAGTACTAATAGAATGTAAAATAGTTGGTTTAGAATTCTCATAGAACAAGGGTTAATAAGAACACAATTAAAATATGCGTTGAAGATAAAAAAAACGCTTTCAGCTCAATAACATGAAGCTAGAATAGTTTCAAAACAGCTTTAATTCCGTATTATATTCAAGATAAAAATAAGATCAATCCTATTTCAGTGTTTCACAAACACTCAAACATGCCTTATACATCTTAAAAAATGTAGTCGAACTGTTGATCAGAAAGTACACATTTGTATAACACAACCAACAGTTCAACAACTTATTCTACAAGCTTTGAATTAATGTTCATGAGCAGTTTCTGCCTTCCCTAATTCAGCGATAAGCCAATAAGCTCCTTTTTTCACAATTTTGGTTTCAAGACTTAATTCTTCTAAGAACTTAACTTCGCTATAACCAAGAGCTGTAATCCCCGAAACAACTTCAGACATTCGATAACTTGTTCCTTCTTTATGCCCATGATGGTTGTGCCCATGTACATGATGGTTACCTTTCCCCTCTTGAACTTCCCCTTCAGTACCATCTTCTTCTATAAAAACATAACTCTTTCCATCTTTTTTCACAATGGCTTCTGTAGGTAAAACATAACACATTTGGGTTTGTGTAATCACTTCACCAACCACATACATTCCAGGATATAACTTATGACCATCCCCTTTTTTTAAATGTGTATGAATCTCACTCCTTTTTGTTTCTTCATTAAAACTAGAAGAAAGTGCATAGACCTCTGCCACAAAATCCCCTTCCGTTTTATTGGGAGTGGTAAAACGTATCTCATCTCCTTTTTGGATTCTCCCTAAATCTTTTTCAAAAACCATAAAGTGGATATGAAGATCATCCAGATTGATAATCTCAAACATAGATTGTTGTGCTGTAGCAAAACTCCCCAAGTTGATACTCACTTGATCAATAATTCCATCAATTGTTGCTCGGATACTCACCTTAGATACAAGCGCTCCTTTTTCTACTTGTTTAGGGTTTATTCCTAGCATCTCCAACTGAGCATGTAAAGCACTTAACTTTACTTTTGTAGAATTGTAATCTGAAGAAATACGCTGATATTCCTTCCCTGCCCCAACCTGTTGTTCATAGAGCTTTTTCTTTCGACCATATTCTTTTTCTAAAAAAGTGAGTTCATTGAACTGCTCTAAATAGGCTTGCTGCAAGTTTATAAAATCGGGATGTTCCAAGGTAGCTAGTAATTGCCCTTTTTTGACACGATCACCTTCAATCACTTTCACCTCCCGAACAAAACCTCCGATAATTGGACTGATGGTGGCTTTTCGTTGAGGAGGAATTTCAACTCTTCCACTCAATTCCAATACTTCTCCCAAGTTCTTCTGCTCAACTTGCCCGCTTTCTAAACCAATAGCTTGTTGCTGTCGCTCAGTCAATACAACTTTATTCTGATTTTCATCTTCATGATGTTCATGTTCATCATGTCCGTGTTGATCTGTAGAACTACAAGCTACCGCCATTCCAAATAAAACTGTGCTCAGTATATATATTTTAAAATTCATTTTTTCTCGTATTTAAATTAGTACTAGTCTAAAAACTAAGCTCTAAACTTGTAACTATCCTTAGAGTTAACGAAGTGATCTAAGGATTTCTCGATGAAAGAAAGAGGCGAACGCAGTTCTTTAGACTCCGCCCAAGTAGTATTCGATATCTGAAAAGACTTGGTAAAATTGATGAACGGTATCCCAATACATACTTTGAGTTTTCATCGCATTATCCAGACTTCGGATATAAGTTACATAGTCAATTTCTCCAGCTTCATAGCTTAGCTTTGCATGTTTTATTTGTTCTTCACTCAAAGGCAGTGCTTGTTCTTGATAATAGAACAAGGTTTGTTGTAGCTGTCTGTATTCTTGAACTTTCTGTTGAAGGAGTGTTTGTAACCTTATATCTTCTTCTTTATACTTTTGCTCTGTAAGCTGCTTATTCAGCTTTGCAGCCTGTAGCTTTCCTTTTTGTGGAACAAACCACAAAGGAATCGCCAAACCAACTTGATAGGAATACAAACGACTAATCATACCAGGATCATCCCGCTCTTGCCAACGGTATTGCAATTGGATATCGGGGAGAAATTTATTCTTTTCAATTTTAACCGCTCTATCACTCACTTCCTCCATCTGTTTGAAGTATTGCAAGTCAGGATTTTGAAGTAAATCTAAATTCGCCAAATCAATCATCGGAAAGGCTTCCAAATCAAAGAGTGATTGCTTAATGACCTCTGCACTTCCGACATAACGCTGTAAATCAAATTGCGCTAAACGTAATTCGGTCAGCATTTGCTGATAAAAAACTTGCACCAACTGACGAGTATTCATGGCATTCAGGTATTCAGTACGAGAAGTTTCTTCCAAATTGTAACGCAGTTCTACAGATTGTTCAAAGTCTACATAAACACTATCAATACGTCTGAATAATTCAAACTTTTTCTGAGCGACAGCCTGTTTGTACCATGCTTTTTTGACCAATCTATTCAGCTCATTTTCTTTACGGATGACATTTTTCCCTTGCAATTCTTCCAACTCATTCAACCATTGATGCTGAGCGCTGTAAACCGTTGGAAAAGCAAATTGCTGAGAAACGCCAAAAACTGTTCGAATTCCGAAATCTTCACCTCCAGCCTCATCTTCCCCTATAAAAACTTGCGTCTTGTTGATATTTACAGCTGTCGATTTTAAAGCGGAAGCTGCCTGATGTGATAAATCGGCTTGTTGGACAGTTGGGTAATAAGCAACGGCTGTACTCAAGACATCTTCCAATCGCCATACTTTTTCAGACTCTTGTGCGAAGGTAAACTGAGATTGAAAAAAGAACAGGGTAAACAAAATAGTAGGTAAAACCACCTGTGGTGTTATTAGTCCTAAAGCACTTCCTTCTTCATCTTTTCTTTCTTCTCGTTTTTCTACCACATAATAGAGAATTGGTATAATGATCAGCGTAAGTACAGTAGCTGTAAACAAACCACCAATAACTACTGTGGCTAAAGGTCGTTGTACTTCAGCCCCTGCAGATCTTGATAGTGCCATGGGGAGAAACCCTAAGATATCTGTAGATGCCGTCAATAAGATAGGACGAAGGCGCTCTTTGGTAGCCAACAAAATACGCTGCTTGATATCCGTTACGCCCTCTTCTTTCAGAGCATTCAAACTACTAATCAATACCAAACCATTCAGAACAGCCACTCCAAACAAAACGATAAAACCAATTCCTGCCGAAATACTAAAAGGCATTCCTCGGAGTAGCATCGCCCAAACACCTCCCATGGTTGCTAGCGGAATTGCAATAAAAATCATCGTAGTTTGGCGTATCGATTTGAGCGCAAAGAAAAGTAAGATAAAAATCAAAAGAAGTGCCACAGGAACAAGTAGGAACAAACGTTCTTTGGCTTGTTGTAAATTTTCAAATGCTCCTCCATATCGGATATAATAACCTGCTGGCAGATTGAGCTTCTCATCTAAAACACCTTCAATTTCTTGAATTAACGATTCGACATCTCGACCTCTCACATTTATTCCGATAGAGATTCTACGATGTGTATCTTCTCTTGTGATCTGCATTGGCGCTTCTTGGTACTCAATTTTTGCGACTTCAGACAATCTGATTTGCCCTCCCGTTGGCGTGGGCACATATAAATTTCGGAGTGATTCAAGATCTGATCTGAAATCTTTTTCGAATCTTAATACCAAATCAAAACGGCGCTCTCCTTCAAAAATCTGCCCTGCTGTTTTACCACTAAACGCAGATTGAATGATATCATTGATTTCTCCGAGATGAAGACCGTAACGCGCCAAACGTTTTCGATCATAACGGATATTCATTTGTGGTAAACCTTGTGTTGCTTCCACATTCATATCACCAACCCCTTCTACATTTGCGACCAATCGACTGACTTCTTTTGCTTTTTGAGCTAAGACATCAAGTTCTTCTCCATAAATCTTAATCGCTATGTCTTCTCTCACCCCTGTCATCAACTCATTAAAACGCATTTCGATAGGTTGTGAAAACTGTAGATTTACTCCAGGCAATACCGATAAAGCCTCTTCCACCTTTTCTATTAGCTCAGCCTTACTCTCTACTTTTTTCCATTCCGAATCGGGCTTTAGTATCAGAAATACATCAGCTAAATCCAATGGCATTGGGTCAGTAGGAATTTCACTTACACCTATTTTACTTGCTACAGATTCTAATTCATCTGGAAATTCAGCCAATAAGATTTGCTCTATTCTTTTCGTTACATTTTCAGTTTCGCTCAGTGCCGAACCTGGTTTGAGAATGGCGTGCATCGCAATGTCCCCTTCATCCAACTGAGGCATAAACTCTCCCCCCATCCGATTCAATTGCCAGAGCGATAACACAAAACTTAAAAGTGCTGTAAATACAATCGGTCTACGGTATTTTAAAGCAGCTTGTACAATAGGTGCATAAAAATCTTCGAGCTTCTGAATCACTTTATCCCCGAAACTAAATTTATCCATGCCTTTCCAAGACATAAACACAGAAGAAACCATCGGCACATAGGTCAGACATAGAATCATAGCACCAATGATTGCAAATGAAAATGTCAGCGCCATAGGTTTAAACATCTTCCCTTCCACGCCTGTCAAGCTTAGAATAGGCACAAAGACAATAAGGATAATCAGCTGTCCAAAAAAGGCTGCATTCATCATTTTACTCGAAGAATCAACCACTAACTTATCCTTAGATGTTTCTTCGTCCTCACTTTTTGATTTCAAAAATTTCTGCATAGAAAGCACGATACTTTCTACAATAATCACTGCTCCATCTACAATAATCCCGAAGTCAATTGCTCCTAAACTCATGAGGTTTGCCCACACATCAAAGATGTACATCATGATAAAAGCAAAAAGAAGTGATAGCGGAATCGTAGAAGCGACGATCAATCCTCCTCGCCAATTCCCGAGTAGAAGCACTAATACAAAAATCACGATCAGCCCACCTTCAATAAGATTTGTCGCTACCGTAGAAGTGGTTCGTTCGATTAGTTTTGTTCGATCTAAGAATGGTTTGATATGTACTCCTTCGGGTAAAGATTTCTCAATTTGAGCTACTCGTTCAATCACATTTTTGATCACTTTATCTGAATTTGCCCCTTTCAGCATCATGACCAAACCACCAACGGCATCTTTTCCATCTTTGGTAAAAGCCCCATACCGAATAGCTCTACCAAATTGGACTTTAGCGATATCTTTCACCAAAATTGGAGCTCCCCCAATAACTTTAACCACTATATTTTCAATGTCTGAAATAGAAGTAAGTAGACCTTCTCCTCGGATAAAATTGGCTTGATGATTTTTTTCGATGTACGCACCACCTGTATTTGCATTGCTCGACTCCAAGGCTTCAAACACATCTACAACACTGAGTTCATAATTATGCAAAAGCTGTGGATGTAAGGCTACTTCATATTGTTTTAAGTTCCCTCCAAAACTATTGACTTCTGCCACACCTTCCAGCATTGCCATCTGACGCTTGACAATCCAGTCTTGCATACTACGCAGTTCTGTTGGAGAGTAAGTATAGCCTTCTTCGACTTCTAAACAGTACTGATAAATTTCACTCAATCCTGTACTGATTGGCCCCATCATTGGAGAACCGAAACTTTCGGGGATATCTTCTTTTACTTCTTCTAATTTCTCAGCAACTAATTGCCTTGGAAGGTAAGTTCCACTTTCATCTTTAAAAACTACGGTAACTACCGACAGACCCGATCGAGATACCGAACGAAGCTCTATCACTCCTGGTAAATTGGCCATCGAAAGCTCTACAGGATAGGTGATAAAACGTTCAATATCTTCCGTTCCAAGGCTTGGCGCTGTCGTAATTACTTGAATCTGATTGTTAGTAATATCTGGTGTTGCATCAATCGGGATTTCACGCATTGCAAAAATCCCCATTCCAATCCAGAACAACATCATGAAGCTAATTGCCAATTTGTTCTGAACCGAAAAAGCAATAATTTTTCGAATCATTATCTCTTATAAAATCTACTCTTAAAAAATGTACTTAAGGTGGGAAACAAAAAATAGAGATGCTTTAAGCACTATATTTTTTGTTTGATACTAGTACTAGATTATGATTGAGGCTGAAAATATTCCTATTTAGCTGAGTACTGTCTATCATGCTTTCAAAAGAAAAGCTTTTCGTAGTATTTCACTAAAAGGAAAATTCAAGGATAGCAATTGATTTCCTCTTAAGAATCACCTAATTATAAAGAGATATCACGTACTTTTCTTCGACTTTTTTAGTTTTCAACAAATCCTAGTGCTAGTGTGTCTTAAGCTAGCCGAGGCGGGTCGAGTAAATCTTCTGAGAAAGATTCTGTTAAGGAATAAATAAGGGGAAAATTGATATTGTGGTAGCTATAAAAGAATGGGATATGAATTGTAAAAAAGGTAAGCGGTTCGATTGACACCCCACAACCACAAGGGCAAAACGGAGAACAAAACTCAAAGGCTAATTGCCCATCTTCATGATCTCCATCTAACAAACAATTCGCTTCAATAGTATCTGTCAATATGCTTTCCTCTCCATCAGCACAAGGCTTTACCGACAGGATCAACACAATAACAGATAATATGTAAAACGGAATTTTTCGCATGCTACAATATTACAACAGAAGAGATACTTTTTCACAAAATATCTCTTCTGAGTTTTAATTTATAATCAGACTAAATTCTGATCACCTTTACAGTAATCAAAACATCAATAATCATTAATAAGACAGCTACGGTCAAGAAATAATAGTATTTGTTAGAAGCAGCATCAACTTGTGTTGAAGAACGAAGCTGTCCTTCTATATTTTTGATGCTATTGACCATGCGCTGCATGTCATTTCGTTTGTCGCTTATTTCAAAGTACTTGCCATCAGTAGCTTTGGCTAAGTCTTTTAGTGATGTATTATTCAAACGAGTGACCACTTCATTGCCATCTTTATCTTTTTTGAAACGGTACCCCGAAGGAATTCTGCCTCCTTTTTCTGTTCCGACACCAAGTGTAAAAAGTTTAATTGATTTGCTCTTGATATCACTTATGATAGAAGAAACAGAACTACCGAAGTCTTCTCCATCACTTACCAAAATAATGATTTTGGCTTGTTGTTTATCATTCTGTGTATCTTCCTCCGTGATCAATTTATCATAGGCAATTTCTAATGGCGGAGCGAAATCTGTACCTCTACTTGATACCAAAGAAGTATTCATTGCCTCTAAGAACATCTTCAAAGCGGCATTATCATACGTCAATGGACTTTGAAGAAAGGCATCATCAGAGAATATGATCAATCCGATTCGGTCAGAAGAAAATTCATCAATTAACTTCTTCATCTCAAACTTCACTTTCTGCAAACGCGAAGGCGCTATATCTTGTGCATCCATAGAAGCCGACAAGTCAATCGCGATATAAATATCTTTCCCGATATCTTGAATCTCCTTTTTCATTTCACCGAAAGTAGGTCCGATCAGTGCAATGATCAGGAGTATAAAGTAAACAGTTCTTAATATTAACTTATAAGCGAGTGTTGAAAACCCTGTTTTAAAAATTCTTGCCACATTATAGACTCTATGCAAATACAAGGCATAAAGAAAAATGAAGATAAGAATCAAACCGATTTCAAGAACACCGATATCTTTTGAAAAAACCATTGTCAAAAAACTTATTCCAATTTTTGAAAATGAAAGGACGAGGTATATTCCCCCTTCCTTTCCCAACAAGCTATATGCTAATTTATAGAAAGCAATTCAATCTTGCTATTCTCTAAAAATTTTATGAAAAAAAATCTCCTTGTATATCAATCAGATGCATTTTATGTTTACTTATTTTTAACTTTTTTTTTCGTAGCGGTTTGGTGAAATGAAATTAATGATGCTATATTTGCATCGCATTTACGGAAAAGGCGTGAAAATTCCGGAGAGTTGGCAGAGTGGTAATGCAGCAGCCTGCTAAGCTGTCATCGGTTTCCGATGCGCGGGTTCGATCCCCGCACTCTCCACAACTTTTCTACTTTAGTACGTAAATTCATTGTTCGGGGCGTAGCGCAGCCCGGTTAGCGCACCTGGTTTGGGACCAGGGGGTCGCAGGTTCGAATCCTGCCGCCCCGACGAATAATGAGAACGAAAAATGGAGGTCCGATAGCTCAACTGGATAGAGCAACTGCCTTCTAAGCAGTAGGTTCCAGGTTCGAGTCCTGGTCGGATCACAAAGAGAACTGCTCTTGTAGTGGTTCTCTTTTTCTTGCCAAAATTCTGGAGAGTTGGCAGAGTGGTAATGCAGCAGCCTGCTAAGCTGTCATCGGTTTCCGATGCGCGAGTTCGATCCTCGCACTCTCCACACTTGGCTAGAGAAAATAATTCGGGGCGTAGCGCAGCCCGGTTAGCGCACCTGGTTTGGGACCAGGGGGTCGCAGGTTCGAATCCTGCCGCCCCGACGAATTATTTCTTTAAAAGGTTCGTTAGCTCAACTGGATAGAGCAACTGCCTTCTAAGCAGTAGGTTTCAGGTTCGAGTCCTGAACGAATCACAAAATCATCTAGTTTATAAAATAATAGTTGATTCCAGTATGGTCTGATAGCTCAACTGGATAGAGCAACTGCCTTCTAAGCAGTAGGTTCCAGGTTCGAGTCCTGGTCGGATCACTATTATTTATCGAACCACACTTGGAATGAATCATCCTGATTCTTTTCAAATTCGGTCCGATAGCTCAACTGGATAGAGCAACTGCCTTCTAAGCAGTAGGTTCCAGGTTCGAGTCCTGGTCGGATCACAAAGGATAGCTTTTTTAAGCTATCCTTTTTTCGTTTTATATCTTAAACACCTAACATTGTAAACATCAATCTGCTTTTTCCTCTAAATTATACTTCTCTTCTCTCACTACTTTGATGTGTTCTCCAGGCTCTAATGGATCAGAGATTTCTTTTTTATCATTAATGATCACCGTCAGACTATCTTTTAAGATATTCTCTTCTCGATGGACAAACTCATTCAATGATTCGTTATGTAAAACTGTGCCTACTCGTAGTAACTTATACTTAATATCATTTTTCTCTTCTGAAGTTAAGGTCCGTAAACTGCCCACAGACTTTTCTAAGTAGTAGCGGTACTTTATAGGAGTTATACCTATAATTTTAAATAAGTGCTCTCCTAAAGGTAACCACAATACATAGGCATGAACTAAACCCTGTGCGGTCTTCTCGCTAAAAGAAATCAAATAACCTTTCTTTCCTTCAACCTCATAAACTTCTGCGGCATCCATTTTTTGTGCATATTCTTTAGGGATACTATCTAAAAAAGCTTGACCTGCTGCTTCAGGAGTTACGGAACTAGAGTCAAGAGCTAAAACCAGTGCTGCTTCATGTTGGGGATGAATCGCTGTTAGTGTTTCGGGTTTATTTTCAACAATCCAACCTTCGGGGAAAATAATGCTAAAATCTAAGACAGGATGTATAAATTGGTTTGCATCACAAATCCCTGTTAAGGGCGAATCTCCTACAACCAAGCTATCCCATTCATACAAAAAATCAGAGGATTCGTGAGGTCTTCTAGGGCTATCCTTCAATTTATGAATCTCCTTATTAATCTTAGAAATCCGATCTGGCGTATAAGGATGATCATTGAAGTAACTTTTCTTCTCTTCGTTTCCTGTGGCAACTTCTATAGCTGAAGACATTCGTCCTAAAATCGAATTCATAGCAGAAGGATCATAACCCGCTTTTGCAGCTAATTTAATTCCCTCAACGTCTGCTTCAGTTTCAAATTTCCGACCATAGGATGCAAATAACAATGCGTTCGATGTTTGAATCGGGGCATTGAACAAGGCTCCTAAATCTCTACTGAAAATCCCTAAAATATTACCTGGTACTTCTAATAACTTGGGCAGAATACTTTTTTTCATCTGCTTGATGGTATGCCGATGATTTGAATGAATGATTTCATGTCCAATAATACAGGCCAATTCATCTTCTGTTTCAAGCAAAGGAATAATCCCTGTCGTCACATAAATATAGCCACCTGGCAGTGCGAAGGCATTGGGCATTTCATCGGGTACAATCTGAAACTGGTAATCGAACAAAGGTTTATCTAATTCGGCTACCAAACGCTCACCTACACGCTGCAAGTAAGCCGTCTTTATCGCATCTGGATAAATCCCCATTTCTCGGGCTACTGCTTGTGCATTTTCTTGCCCTAATTTTTTGTCAAGGTCTATACTTTGTGAAACGCTAAGAAAACTATTAAATAGGAAGATTAGCACAAAAGTTAGAAATCGCATAGGCTTACATTTGTATTCACTCTATAATTAAAGAGAACAATAGCCTTGTTGAAAAAGAAACTTCGAACTCAGTATCTGAATCAATAACCATAAAAACACTTCTATTCTACATATTTCTAGTCATCCATTCCTTGCCAAAGTAAAGCCTCCCACTGCAACTCGGTCAGTGTATTGGAAAGCTCATGATGTAACTTGACATATGCTCCAAAGGATTGACGGTCTAGCTGATTGATTTTCTCTTTTAGCTGATTAAACTCTTTAGCTGTAGCATATTTATCACTCAAAACTTTATTGTCCTCTATATTAATAGGAGCATATTCTTCAGCCAGTATGCTTGCCTGTTCTTGAAAATCTAAAACGATATTTTCTAGCTTTTTTTGTTCTTGCTCATCCCCTATAATTCGCTTAATCTGACTGGACATATCTTCAACAGATTTTTGAAGCTCTTTCAAATAATCCGTTTGACGATAACGCGTCTTTTTAAACTCATGCTGCAACTCAACCAACATTTTATCCCATTCCTCACTAGAAATCAGTTCTCGAATTTTAATTCCTTGACTAATCGCCAAATCAGCTCGCTGATCTCTGACAGAGATATAGTCTTCGTAAACATCCCATAGCTGCTCCCGAGACGAACCTTTATCCAGAAATAGATTTTCTAATGTGATTGCTAACTTTTCTTCTTTTTTCTGAATACGCTTGTCTGTCTTATTATGATAATTCACGATAGCCATAATTTCATCCAAACGCTGTTCTTCTGTGATATATTTTTTTAGAATACCCTTTGTTTTTGGATGTATAAGTTGATGTTCAAAACCATTGCCGAGTAAGAAAAAGGAAAATAAAAGTGTCCAAAACATGCTTTTTAAATATTGCCTGTTTTCTAAACATCAATTGTAGAATACTTATTCTAAAAAGGTTTAATTTTAACGACGTATTTTTTAGCTATACATCTGATTTAAAAAAAAATTAGATTTTTTTTTCTGACTACTGTAACAAAACTGAAAGTAGTGTTACTAACCATTTTAGAAAGACAAAGAATTAGCTACTCTACGGTCAATTACTCCTGTAAGGCATGCACAGGTGTATTTTTTCTCAAACGAAAACAATTCAATCATTGTGAAACAAGATACAATAACGAATGAATTCTTAGATCTGCTCGAGAAGCACCAAGGTATCGTTCATAAGGTTTGTAGAATATATGAGAGAGCGGAAGAAGATAGAAAGGATTTATTTCAACAAATCATTTGCAATGCCTGGCAAGGTTATCAGCGATTCAGAAAAGATGCTCAGTTTTCTACTTGGCTTCATAAGGTAGCCTTGAATACAGCACTTTCTTATAAAAGAAAAACGGAGCATCAAGCAAGCACGAAACAAATGGATTCATTGGACAAGGTCTATCATATTGCCGAAAAAGGACAAGAACCGATGCCTTATGAAGACCTTTACAGTGCCATTGCTCAACTGAACAAAGTAGAGAAGGCGATCATTTTTCTATACCTAGAAGACAAGTCTTATCAAGACATTGCCGAGATCACAGGTATTACAGAAGGAAACTTGAGAGTTAAGCTGAATCGTATTCGTAAAAAGCTCAAATTAATCTTAGAAACATCATGAACGAATTAGATATATTAAAACAGCAGTGGCAAAACTTAAATGCCGCTGAAGAAAATAAAAAAGAAAGTAAAGATTCTTTACAACAACAGATAAAAGCACAGGCAGATACAGCTTGGGGGAAACTGAAAAAATTCTCTTTCTGGGATTCAACTTTGGGAATGCTTGTCTTTGTGGTTGGGATGATTGCCTCTACGCTTTATACTACTGAGATTGGGATAAAGATTGCATCTATAGCTCTTTGTTTTTTGATTATCGCGATCGGAATCTACAATCTTTATTTCCTCAGATGGGCAGATCGTTTATTTATGAATGGAGATAGCATTAATGAAACCTATTCGATCTTGGGTAAAAAACTCAGAAGAAATTACAACATCACTTGTATGAGTCTTTTAGTTATGGCTCCTGTCATTCACTTTATCAGTATGCTTTGGGGAATGGATATGGCCATGGATGCTGATAAAGAATTCACATCCAAAATGTACCTCATTGCACTTGGAGGTTCTATTTTACTGGGTCCAATTTACTTCGTACTTGTCAGAAAGTATCTGCTAGAAAAGTTCTATCTCCCAAAAATTGAAGCAATAGAAGAAGTAAACCAATCATTAGTCTAAATTTTTTACCTACTCAAATTTTAAAAATCATGTTTGAAAAAGCACTTATCGGAAAAAATAATATTTGGAAATATATTCTAGTTCTATTTTTAGTATTTGTTTGTACGCAAGTCATATCTGGAGTTCTATTGTTTTCGACTTTAGGCAATGAAGGAATTGTAGCGCTGAGTAATGGGAATTATGAATTTTTATATGCACAAGGTTTTAGTAAGAACCTGATTTATGCCTTATTCCTTTCTCCTTTTGTAGGTGGATTCTTTGCCTTTCTAGGGTTAATTAAATGGATTCAGAAAAAATCTTTCACAAGTATCAGTACAGGAGCTTCAAAATTCAGATGGAAACGATTCATGTTTGGTTTTGACATTTGGGCAGTACTTTGGCTTTGTGTTTTCGGACTTGGTCTTTTAGCAGCTCCCGAAGATTACACTTTCCAATTTGATTTGCAGAAGTTCGCTATCCTTGCTCTGATCTCTATTTTATTTCTTCCTTTACAAACAGGACTTGAAGAACTTTTATTCAGAGGATATTTACTACAAGGTTTTCAGCTTCTAACCAAATCAAAAATTGCTTCGGTTCTTATCACTTCTGTGCTTTTTGCACTTCTTCACCTTGCAAACCCTGAAGTAGAAGCATTTGGTTTTTGGTTGTCAATGGGAACGTACTTGAGTTTAGGACTTCTTTTTGGCTTACTAACCTTAAAGGATGATGGACTAGAACTCGCTTGGGGTATCCACTGTGCCAACAATCTGTTAGTTGCACTTTTGGTTTCTCATAAAGATGCCGCATTCCAAACCGATGCACTTACTTTGGCTACAAATGTAGAACCTGTGGAAGGACTGATTAGTATAGTGATCATGGCTATTATTACTTACTTTGCTTGTCACAAACTATTGGGTTGGAATAAGAAAAAAGAAGCAAAAGAAACATTAGCAGAAGTCTAAATCATATTTTTCAGCAAATACGAATAGGGTTATCTCAAACAAAATTGAGATAACCCTTTTTTACTTATTAAAATGTGCCTTGAAACTTAAAGTTTAGAAATAATCAATCTAAATGATCTAACTCATTCTCACAAAGAACTTATCAACACATTTCCTCTTCAGAACTAAATATTAAAAGTAGAACTTATACTTAAAATCTTCTTTTGCCTGCCAACTTATTTCTATATTGAATAAAGCCCAAAACAAGAAGGCTAAGAATTAGTTTTCTAGTAAACAAGTCCAGAAACTATGATTGGTTACCGATTCTCAAACTATATACCCGAACAGAGTCAAGAAGGAGAACCTTTTGACCAACTTCTAAAAATATTCTTAGAGCTTATCACCATCACTAGTGGCGATGTGAGTGAAACCATGAGCTGGCTCAACAATTTGGATCGTCAGTACAATCTGACCACAGATGATTATGGCATAGGAGATTTTTACGAAGACCTAAAGAAAAAAGGATACATCAAAGAAAATCCGCAAGATGGCAAAGCACAAATCACAGCCAAAAGTGAAGGAAACATCCGAAAAAGTGCTTTAGAAGAGATATTTGGGAAACTCAAAAAGAAAAACCGAGGAGGACATAAAACACCCTATAGCGGTACGACTGGTGATGAGTTTTCGACGGATAGAAGATCTTATGAGTTTGGAGATTCGCTAGGACAAATCTCCATGACAGACTCTATCAGAAATGCACAAATCAACCACGGAATTGGCAGTTTTTCAATCACTGAAGATGATTTGGAAGTCTATGAAAAGGAATATTATACACAAACTTCTACAGTTTTGATGATTGATATTTCTCACTCCATGATTCTCTATGGTGAAGACAGAATTACCCCTGCCAAAAAAGTGGCAATGGCATTATCCGAACTGATTACCAGAAAATACAAAAAGGATACACTAGATATTATTGTCTTCGGAAATGACTCATGGCAAATTGATATTAAAGACTTGCCATACCTTCAAGTAGGTCCTTACCATACCAATACTGTAGCAGGTTTGGAACTAGCCCTTGATATTTTACGAAGAAGAAAAACGGCCAATAAGCAGATTTTTATGATTACCGATGGGAAACCTTCTTGTATAAAAGAAGGCATCAATTATTATAAAAACAGTTTTGGTTTAGATCGAAAGATTGTCAACAAAACCCTCACACTTGCAGCACAAGCTCGCCGACTCAAAATCCCGATTACGACCTTTATGATTGCCTCTGACCCATACCTCCAACAATTTGTGAGGGAGTTTACAGAAGTCAATAATGGAAATGCCTACTTCAGTGGCTTACAAGGTTTGGGAGACCTCATCTTTGAAGATTACAAGAGGAATAAAAAGAAAAGAATGTAATCTGACATTTAAAAATTAGATCAAGAAAACACACAATCAACAAAATATGACTAAGCAATTCAAAAATTACTCAGAGCTTTCTGCTGAAGAAAAATTGCAGATCACAACGCTTGCTCAATTAAAGGCATCGGGTTATCAGCCAAAATCAGTAAAGCAAGAATTAAGAGACAACCTTATTCATTGCCTTCAAAATAAAATCAATCCATTCCCTAGTATTTGGGGGTATGAAGATACTGTAATACCTGAGCTAGAACGTGCGATTCTTTCAATGCACAATATCAATTTATTGGGTTTGAGAGGTCAAGCGAAAACACGTATCGCTCGCTTGATGACGCACTTATTAGACGAATATATCCCTGTTGTAGAAGGCGCTGAATTGAATGACGATCCACTACAACCCTTATCTTGGTCGGCTAAACAAATCGTAGACGAAAAAGGAGACGATACGCCTATTTCTTGGTGGCATAGAGATGAACGATATACGGAAAAGTTAGCAACACCAGATGTAACTGTAGCTGACCTTATTGGTGATATCGACCCGATAAAAGCCGCTTCTATGCAATTAAGTTACGATGACGAAAGAGTGATTCACTACGGGTTAGTTCCTCGTTCGCATCGTTCTATTTTTGTAATTAATGAGTTACCCGATTTACAGGCTCGAATTCAAGTAGCGCTGTTCAATATTCTTCAAGAAGGTGATATTCAAATTAGAGGTTTCAAAATCCGATTACCATTGGATATTCAGTTTGTGTTTACAGCAAATCCAGAAGATTATACCAATAGAGGTAGTATCGTGACACCTTTGAAAGACCGTATCGAAAGTCAGATCATCACACACTACCCTCACTCTATTGAGATTGGGAAAAAGATTACAGAGCAAGAAGCTCAAGTCAAACCAGCACAGAAAGAAAACATCAAGATCAGTCCTCTGGCTCAAGACTTAATCGAACAGATTGCCTTTGAAGCTCGCCACAGTGAATATGTAGATGAGAAAAGTGGTGTATCGGCACGTCTTACCATTTCTGCCTACGAAAATCTTTACTCTAGTGCTGAACGCAGAATGTTGATCAATGGAGAAAGCAGTACACATATCCGTCTTTCAGACTTTGTTGGTACTATTCCTGCAATTACTGGTAAAATTGAGTTGGTTTATGAAGGCGAACAAGAAGGTGCCGATGCTGTTGCTCAAAACCTTTTTGGTAAAGCCATCAGAACAATGTTTACACAGTACTTTCCTTCTCCCGAAGATGTACGTAAAGCGGAGCAAAATCCATATCGAGAAATCATTCAGTGGTTTGGAAAAGGAAACACACTTGATTTATTGAATGATTTAAGTGATAAAGAATTTAAGAAAAGTCTAAATAATATTCCGTCATTGAAGGATACCGTAACGAGTCATCATAAAAATGTAAATAGTGACTTAGAATTTTTCATGGAATTCATTTTGCATGGTCTATCTGAATACTCACAACTCAGTAAAAAGACACTGATTTCAAAGACGCAGTTCTCTGACTTACTTAGTGGAATGCTTAACTTTGAAGCTCCTGATGAAGATGATTTCCAATAGACTACCTTCTTCAAATATTAAAAAATGCTCACTGAATACAGTGGGCATTTTTTATCACCTCACAACCGTAAACACCTCTAATTAAAGCATATACGCGATATTTCGATGAATAAATAATCCTATTTTTGATTTGGATTTACATTATTCAAATCCGATCTTCGTTCGTAACAGATAAGATACATTCAGTGGATTAGGAATCGTCATTTCAGGTAAGTGATTAAACCTGAATATTTTTTGAATACTATCACTTTTATGTGAATCATATTTTTAACACTAACTATTACAATGGGGTCAATTATCTCTAAACTACAAGAGCATCTCTTCTCAGATAGGCTCGATGAAAAAGTACTATCACAAAAATCGGAAACACTTGTCACAAACATGTTCTCCACAACTTTTTGTGCTATTGCATTTACTATTATTTTTTGGTCAATTAACTTTAAAATAGCTGCAGTTTTAGTTCTGTTTTATTGTATTGCACATGGGATATTAATTTCAACCCTTTACCGAAAAGAGTTGGCATATAATTTAGTTGTGAATATTCACCTCACGCTCACATACTTCTTATTTTATGTCATCTGTTTTTATAGTGGAGGTGCCAAATCTGCATTTTTTGTATGGTTTATGAACTTAATCAGTGCCGCTTTTTGGTACTACAACAGTAAGTTTGCCCTAAAAAGTATTATCACGGTTGTATTGCTTTATTTTACTTTAGTTGGCATTGACTTTTTTGACTTACACGACATGAGTAGTCAAATACCTCAAGAGTATCAGTCTTATTTCATCTATGCCTGTATTCTTGGCTTTATCTTAATATCGTATACTTTCCAAGGAAAATTTGACGGAGCACTTTTAAATGCTAGAAAAAACGAAAAGAAGTTAAATGAAGAAATTCTCGCTCAAAATGAAGAATTAAATCAACAACAAGAGGAAATATTAGCACAGAATGAGCGTCTGTCTATTTCCAATGAGCTGATTGAAAGTAGCTTGAATTATGCACAGCGTATTCAAAATTCACTTCTCACACAACAGAATGAAATTGGAAAGTACTTCCAAGGTTGTTTTGTTATCAATAAACCAAAACACACAGTAGGAGGTGATTTTTATTGGTTTAGTCCTATAGAGAATATCCGTATTTTTATTCTAGCAGATTGTACGGGACACGGTGTACCTGGAGCATTACTTACAATGTTGGGTCATAATATTTTAGATCAAATTATTCAAAAGGAAAAAATCTATACCCCATCTCATATTCTTGAAGAATTGGATAAAAGGTTAAGAAAAAAGCTTAATCATCACATAAATGATGGGATGGATATGAGTATCGTTCTGCTCAATCAAAAAGATCAATCTTATACTTTTGCAGGTGCAAAACAGAATTCGCTGCTAATTAATACCGAAGGAGAAATTGAGCGATTAAAAGGAGGAAAGTTCCCGATTGGTAGTGAGCAACACAAGAAAAAAACATATCACAACATTGAGGGAAAATACCAGAAAGGGCAAATGTTATATATGTACTCTGATGGTTTCCAAGATCAGTTTGGAGGGCCTGAAAATAAGAAGTACCTAAAGAAACGATTTAGAGAATTTTTATCAACACTGACTACAAAATCAGTCGAGCAACAAAAAGATATTTTGGAAAAAGAGTTTACGGACTGGAAAGGACATCAAGCTCAAACCGATGATATCTTAGTTGTAGGTATCAAACTCTAAGGTATAAACTAAAAAAAGCTACCAAACCAACTGCGGTTTAGTAGCTTTTTTTATTTCTCCTTCATGGATTTAAATTACTTTATTCGTTTTTAAATCTCTATAGATTTCAATGGCTGCACTTATGATTGCTACGGCAAAACATGGTTGTGCGACAAACACGAATAAGAACATTAGAAGTGGTCCTGGCGAAATGATATATGGTACTGCAATAGCCATACCCACTATCACGAAAAGGCTTTCTATAAATATCTTTCTCATAGACTTAGCTTCATCTATTTTTCTAAACTCATTATATATGCTTTTTGCTCTTCTACACTTCGTTGTGCATGATCTGGCAATTCAAGAAGTTTTTCATAGTCAGGATGTCCTGGGGTTCTTCTTGATCGCTCAGGGTGAGCTCTACCATGGCAATTCAAACAACTAATATTGGGTGTTTCACTTTGCATATTTACCAATACTGGCTCATGCTCCTTTACACTCACAAACGCTTCTTTTCCTTCATGACAATTCAGACAGTTTTGGTTTTTAAATTCACCTCTATATTGAATTGGTTCATGATAGGTCTTTGTCACATATCTCATCAGATGTCGGTAACCATCTAGCTTTGCCTTCATGGTACCTTGGAAACCATAATCTTTATGGCAGCTATAGCATTCATAACTCTGAATCCATCCATTTTTATAATGTCTTGCGGCTAAAGTCATACTCTCTTCATCCAGCATATCGTGGGCAATAGGAGCCATCACATGACATTTCATACAACTTTCGGATTCTTTACTTGTCTCAAACAAATGATAGTTTCCTAGTGCTAGTGCAGTAATAGGAATAATGATTATTCCGATGAGCACCAACCACTTTACTTTACCACTTAAATTTGCTCGATTTTTTCTTAGGGTGAATAAAATGATGACCTCTACAATCAGCAGGACAATAGCAATGATACTTAAAAAGTTCATACCTCTGTTTATTTTTGCTTATTAATGATTTTCATCCCCATTTCTTGAAAAGTCCCTCCTACATAAACAACAATTATCGTCTACTAAAGAACTCATGAAATGGCGATTATTTTTTACGATCTAAAGAGGTCGCTTTGGATACGTTTACTGCAGTCACTTTGTAAACTGGTTCTTTCGAGATCGGATCATAGTCATCATTTACGATTTTATTGACCAAGAATTTAGGATCATAGAATGATGCAAAGACTACTCCTGGGGTTTCATTTTCGGAGATATCTACATGACCAGTGATCGTTCCGTAAGTACTTTGTACAGATGCCAAATCTCCTTTTTTCAACTTCAATCTTCGGGCATCTTCGGGGTGCATAATAAATCGGCCACCTCCACTTTGAATATTGAGTTCTTTGATACCTCCAGTCATTGTTCCCGTGTGCCACTGAGACACTACTCGACCTGTGGTCAGATAAAGAGGTTTGGTCGTTGATGTTACTTCTTTCACCCTTTTGTAAGGTCTCAAGAAAACGACTGCTTTCCCATCGGGTTTCCCATAGAAATAATGGTCTTTGCCTTCTGGTACAAATGGGTCTCCTTTGGTATATCTACGTTTGGTTCCAGGATGGTTTTCATCGGGACAAGGCCATTGAATTCCTCTCTCTTTTTTTAGCCTTTCTCTCGTAATTCCTTTAAAGTTATATTTTGAATGAGAAGAAAGTTCTCTGTATTCTTCCCAAACCTCTTCCGATGTATGAGCTGTTATCAGCTTGTCTTGCCCCATTTTTTTAGCAAATTCTACTAGAATCTCTAGGTCACTCTTCGCCTCTCCTACAGGGTCTACTAATTTCTCAATAATCTGATACCTTCGTTCAGTTTGCCCATACACACCTTCTTTTTCAATGTAAAGTGCTGCGGGTAAAACTACATCAGCAAACTTGGTTGTTTCTGTTTCAAAGATATCAGCCACAGCCAAGAATGATTTCTTCATTCCTTCTCTGTAGTGATCGTTATTCGGTAAACTTTGTGCGGGGTTGGTACACATGATTAGACAAGCCTTTAACTTTTCGTCCACCATAGCTTGGAACATGGCTAATGCATGATAGCCTGGTTTCGGATTGATCGTTCCAGCAGGTACCTTCCAAAGTTTTTCCATCTCTGCTCGGTGTGTAGGATTGGCTACAAGTCGACCATTTGGTAATAGGTGAGAAAGTGAACCTGTGTCTCTTACGCCACCGCAAGCATTTGATTGCCCCGTAAGACTTAAAGGCGTTGCTCCAGGTCTATTGATCTGCCCTGTAAGCAAGTGCATACTATTCAAATTATTATTTAAGAATACACCTTGCGCTCTTTGGTTGATCCCCATTGTCCACATGGACATAGTTGCTTTTGAAGCTCCAAACCAATAAGCGGCCGTACGAATCTGACGAGGGGTTAGCCCTAATTCATCAGCTACTTTTTCGGGTTTATAATCTTCTAGGAAGAGCTTGAATTTCTCAAAATCTACGGCAGATTTCCCATCATTGAATGTCACATTTTTTGATATAAAGTCTGTATCGCACAAATCTTGCTCGATGAAACAATACATCATAGAATTCAATAACAGCATGTCCGTACCTGGCACAACAGGCAAGTGTATATCAGCTTTTTCAGCCGTTTTTGTATACCTAGGGTCTACTACTATGATCTTTGTATTCGGGTGGGATTTTTTACGAATCATAATTCGCTCCCACAAAGGCGGGTGTCCTTCATAGGTATTTGAACCGATCAAGAAGAAGCAATCGGCATGATCCATATCTTCATAACAACCGGGAGGCTCATCTTTCCCAAAGGTTTGTGTATAACCTACAGCAGCTGAAGCCATACATAGCCTTGGGTTTCCATCTACATTATTAGACTTAAACCCTGCCTTAAATAACTTATTCGCCGTATAAGACTCTTCAATTAATAATTGTCCAGAACCATAATAGCCAACACTTTCAGGACCATTTTCAGCTAAAGCTTCTTTAAACTTATCAGCCATCAAACTCAACGCTTCATCCCATGTTGCACGTTCAAGCTTACCATTTTTTCGGATCATCGGATATTTAATCCTACGATCTTCTTGCTTCATCAAATTGCTAAGGGTTGAACCTTTAATACAAATCACCCCTTTGTTATGTGCTTCTTGGTCTCCTCTCACACGTACGAGCTGATTCTCCTTACTCATTCCCAACATCACACCACAGCCTGTTCCACAATATCTGCAAACGGACTTATGCCATTTGTCCACATCTCCTTCATCAACAATCAATTCGGTCACAAACCAACCTCCAGTGGCTAAGCCTCCAATCGCTACAGCCCCACCAGCAAGTTTCATAAAATCTCTTCGGCCTAGTTTGTGTATTTCTTTGTCGTTTTCTTCGGACATATTATGATCCTCTTTCGTAATTACTAATTAGCTAATACTTCTCACACTCATCGGTGAGGTCTCATAATGTAAGTCGTTTTTTTTGATGTGAATTCGTACAAAGGCTCCTAATAAGTGAATTAATTTATAGACTTCTACTTAGGCTAAACATATTCATATAAATAAGAAAGGGAAAAGTGCCAAACTCAAACTTAAAGGCACTATTAGTTTTAGAGTTGATTGAGAAAAATAAGCAGAAGTAGTTGTTAAGGCTCGAATACCTGATAAAGTAAGTGGGCATATCTATTCGGGTAAAAACTGCTTCTGCCTTTAAATCCCACCTAGAATTGGAGATAATCTACATGCTAAAAGCTTTCAATTCATTAAGAGTGAGGTTGTAGCATCTCATCAAAAAGTGCCAAATACTTTTGCCTACGCTGATTCATTCCATTAATATGAAGTCCATCTATTTCCCAAAACTGAGTAGATTCCTTATTACTGGCTTGGTACAAAGCTCTACCAAGTTCATAAGGTACTTGTTTGTCTTCTTTACTGTGAATGACCACGACAGGCTTATGAATTTTTTGGATGTTTTCTTCTGCTGGATAATCATTCGGAGAAAGAAGTGGTATCATCCATTTAATCTTTTCCATATTGACCATTCCTGCATAATGTTGCCCTATAGCATTAAATGAATTAAAGGTTCCTTCTACGATGAGTCCATCAGCAAAATCATGTCTTTCTGCCATATTCATGGTCGCAAATGCACCTCCCAAAGATTGCCCCCAAAGAATGACAGGCTTACCTTTTACAGTTTCCTCTTTTATCAATTGGTCAAACACATTTAAAGCATCGTCCTTTAATTCTAGTGCGTTGTCTGCTACTCCCGTAGAATTGGCAAAACCTCTACGCTCATAAGTAAAAACTTGATAGCCTCTTTCGATTAGAAAGCTGTACTGAACTGCGGCTCTGTTGATGTTCATTCCATTTCCAGGGTGATGAAAAATTGTCGCAATTGCTTCAAGCGAATCAGGTTTAAATAAAGCTCCATGAAGCTTTACTCCATCTTCCATTTCAAAGTAAAACTCTTGATGAGATAAATCACTTTGAATTTTTTCATAGCTATAATCTTTACGAACTGTAAAAAACTGCTTGTCCATCACTCTCGATGTTCGCATAAAAATGATGGAGGAGATAAACAGAAAACCTAGTACAAAAAAGGTCCACTTGAATATTTTAAAAAATGTTTTCATGGTTAAAATTGAATTTTAGAAAGAAATATAGTTTTAATATAATCTTTTAATATTCAATTAAACATCTAGTAACCAATAAAAAATAAAAAACACCTCTAAACTGTATGAACAGCTATAAGAGGTGTTTTACCTTGTAACCAAAAAACGTGCGATCTATTTTGCTGAGAGTTGTGCGACAACTTCTTTACTTAGTTTCTTCTGATCATTACCCAAGATTCGTTTTACCTTTAAAAAACGTCCTAAGTTATATTCATCAAATTCTTTATCATCCTCTATAAAACTACTAATGCGTACCTGCCCTTGAGAATGGATAAATTTTCCATCGCCAATCCACATCCCTACATGCACTACTTTTTCCTTCTGCTCTTCTGTTTTTCTTCTACCGAAGAACAACAAATCACCTACTTCTAAATCCACGTAGTTATTCGCTGTATCGATTTCAACGCCTTCAAATACTTGCAATGAAGCATCACGAGGCAATTCCAATCCGTTCATCCAATAAACTGAACGTGTAAAACCACTACAATCGACACCTTTATAAGAATTACCACCCCAATGATAAGGAACTCCCATAAACGTTTTAGCCGTTTCCAACAGGTTTTCTTTATTCAAATTTCGACTAGCTAACCATTGATCTAACTGAACAGCTTCCTTCTTTGAAATGATCGCCTCGCGGCCATCAGGATATGAAATGGTATATGCTGAAGCTGTTTCTTTCTTCAATGCCACAATATTTCCATACACCAAGTCACTCACTTGTTTCGTTGGTTTTTCTACCGAAATACTGTTTCCGTAATCTTTGGTATAAATTACCTTTGGAGCTGCTTTCCATTTGGCTAAAGAGTCGGCATTCATACGGGTAAATGCTCCTGACTGAATCCAAGAAATATAACCATCAGTTGTTTTTGCACGATACCAACCTCCTTGCTTTTCTAACAATTCAATTTCTTCACCTAACAAACCTTGCTTTGCCATTCCTGATGAAAAGCCTGGACGAACACGCATATTGATTACAGAATTATTGATCACTCCGTAAAGTTCTTCTCCAAGTGCGGTATCGGGTAATACCTTAACCGATAAGGCTACATCTTTTGAGAAAACAGACAAATATTCATCCAAAGCCACAAGTGCTTCTGCCTCAGTCGTACTTCCTTCAATTTCCCATTTGCCTTCTATTTTCTCGGCTCTGATGTCAAACACACCTAGACGACTATCTGGAACATAGGTACTTTTGATATTCTTGAGAGCAGTAGCAAGCTCCTCTTTCTCTTTTTCAGTTTGCTGACAACCTAAGAGTGTTGCAATTAGTAGAGAAAAAAATAATAGCTTCTTCATTTTATTAATTCAATTCGAGTTCAACACCATTTCCAAAAACTTCTGGGAAGTGTACTTTCCCATCCATTACCGAAACTCCTTTAGCAGGATCATTTTTCAAAAGTAAAGCGCCATCCATATCCACATAATCCAACAAAGGTAAAAGTTGGGCTATAGCCGAAATTCCTACAGAAGATTCTGTCATACAACCCACCATTACTTTTAGACCAAGTTGCCTCGCTTTTTCAATCATTCGAAGCGCAACTGTCGGTCCTCCACATTTGGTTAGTTTGATATTTATAGCATGAAATTGTCCAACACATTTTTCTACATCAGACTCCACGATACAAGACTCATCTGCCAACAATGGAAGGTGAGAATGTTGATAAACTTCTCTCATTCCTTCTACATTTGAAGGATGCATCGGTTGTTCGATCAACTCCACTCCTAAGTCTTTCAAAACTTTTGAGTTTTCAATGCTTTCTTCAACACTCCACGCACAGTTTGCATCTACCCTGAAGATGGCATCGGTATGCTCACGCAAGGCTCTTACAATTTCGATGTCTTCTTTCGTACCTAATTTAATTTTATAAATCGGATTAGGCACTTCTTTCATTTTTGAGACCATTTCGTCAATTGAACCAATCCCGATTGTGTAATTCGACAATGGCAATTGATTCAATTCTAGTCCCCACAGTTGATAGGTTTTTTTCTGATGCTTCTTTCCGTAAAAGTCAAGATAGGCTTCGTCTAGGGCACAAATTGGAAAGCTTTGCCCATCTAACCACTGCGATATTTGCTGATGAAAAAGAGCTGGCGAAAGGTCTTCTACTTTTGCCAGCTTTTCTTCTATGTTTTCTATAGAGTTTATGATCTGCTCCTGACTCACGCCATAAAACTTATTGGCTGTAGCTTCGCCATAACCTGTATAAGTCCCATCAGAGAGTGCAACAATCACCGATTTTTGCACATCTCTTTGGTCATGGGCAATTTTAAAGGTATGTTTCAATTGCAGATCATAAGGGTATATTTTCAACTTCATCATCTAAGAACCAACTGCTTTCAACTCTTCTTTCAAATGTGCCATTATGCTATTCATTAAAGCTTCTTCTACTGTATAGAACTTAGAAGGTGCTTCTTCTACTAAAGATGAATTCACAATCACAACTACGCCATATTGTTCAACAGGATCAAAGAACAACATACTATGCAAACCGTATGCATCGCCTGTATGTCCGTACAAACGCTCGCCTTTTACTAGTTCTTCAGTAATATGTGTACAAAGTCCTATTTCTTTAAACAATTTATCGTCTGTTTTCCATTGCAACTCATTCATTAGGCTCACCGTTTCTGGCTTCAAAATCTGTTTTCCTTCCCACTCACCTTGTTGCAAATGAAGCTTCATAACCTTCGCTAAATCTTCTGCGCTACCTCTAAAGCTTCCTTGAGGACCGAAAGCGACACCATTATGACCTATTTCGTAATTTTCTAAATCTGTACGTGGTTCAGGACGTACACCTTTGTGATTATCAGTTTGAGGAACCCATTTCTTACTAGGGTCTAAATCTTCTCTTCTGTATAAAACAGACAATTCATCGATATTCTCTAAATCCTCAACATTAAAGCTTCCTGTTACCCCGATTGGTTCTAACAACGTCTTCTTCACATACACATCAAAACGCTCTCCTGAAAGCTTTTCTATCACATTACCAATGATACCAAAAGCCAAATTACAGTACTCGAAATGTGTTCCCGGCTTCACTTTTTGCCAAGTATCTTCACTCGAATACTGTGACTTCCCATCAAATAATTCTGTGATTGCAGGATTCTTTTGATGGTAAGTATCTATTAAGAAATCAAAATATTGATCACTATCTGTCAAACTAGAAGAATGTGTCAACAAATGCTTCATTGTGATTTTCTCTTCTGGGAAATTTGGGTTTCTCAAAGTGAAACCAAGGTATTTACTCACATCCTCATCCAAGGTAAACTTTCCTTCCTCATAAAGTTTCATCAGAGCTGTAGTCACGATGTACTTCGAGATAGAAGCTACACGATATTTCGTTTCAGCTGTGATTGCTTTTTTTCTTTCCTCATCTGCCAAACCATTATAGAAAGAGTAAATCTCTTCTCCATTTTTAATGGCTACCACACTCATTCCAAGAATGTCGAATTTCTTTTGTTGTAGTTTTAATTCTTTATCTAGCGGGCTTAATGATTCTTCGGCAGGATTCAATGTTGCTTCAGTTTGGTCCAAGGATTCTTCAGATTGATTAACAGTACATGACATTGCGAAGGCAACTAACATGCTTAAAAAAATATATCTCATAATCTCTTTATTTAAAAATAGAGCCTGCAGTTAAATACATGTACTCACTACAGGCTTTTCCATAACTAAATGAATATACCAACTTAAGTATAGACGCTAAACAAAAAAAGAAAAGGGGAGAATATCCTCCCCATAATAGAAATTCAATTCTGATTAAGATCTATCAGTAATGCATTTACTTATCCACTATTTAACTAACGCGCAAAACCTACTGATCTATTTAAGAAGCAAAGTAATACATCTCTAAAAATGTGTTGTAACGGTTTTCGGGGATATATGGAAATCCATGAATATTTTGGAGACTGAAAAAGAAGGATTCATCACGCAAAAAAGCACAGGTAACATTGTACAATTCTGATAACAGATTTAGGAATTAAAATGTAATTACTCTTTACCTAAAGGTTGCTGCCCTCTTTTTTAGTTTAAAAAAAGGTTATTCATTACTTTGAATAGAGAAAGGATAAATCTTTGTATTCTTGAACTAATCAAATATCAGTCAGATATACCAAAGTGAAAGACCTTAATCCTTTTACCTAATCAGCCCAAACACAACTAAAACCTAAAATATGAATACCCCATTATTCAGATGTTGTCTACTTCTGCTGTTCCTTGCCCAAGCTTGCGGAGGTAGTAAAAATATAGCCGAAAAGAAATTTCAGTTAGGAGAATACAACTCTGCGATTCCTCTTTATGAAAAAAAGCTGTCTTCAGCCAAAATGGGAGCCACAGAACAAGCGGAGATTAATTTTAAGATCGGAGAATGCTACCGTTTGTCTAACCGAGTGGAACAAGCTGTACCTTATTATAAGAAAGCAATACAAAATGGTTTTCAAGATGAAGACATCCTCTTTTATTATGCTTACGGTCTCAAGAAAATAGGTGAATATGAAAAAGCAGTCAAATACTTTAAAGCTTATAAAAAGGATGGGGAAGATTTCAAGCTAATTTACAGAACTAAGAAAGAGATTAAGCTTCTTTCAGAGTCGATCCATTCTATCATAAAAGAAGATCCATTTATTGAAATCACGAATTGTTCGGGAATCAATACAGATGCCGCTGAATTCTCCCCAACACTTTGGAATGATAAGGTTGTATTTACGGCGTCCAGAGATAATGACATGATTTATGAAGGTAATGGTGCTGGTTATACGGACCTTTTCGTACACGATTTAGAGGAAGTACAAAAGTGTGAAGGAGAAATTCAAAAACTATCCGACCTTATCAATACTCCAGGATTTCATGAAGCTTCTGCTACTTTTAGTAAGGATGGAAAAACAGTTATTTTTGCGAGAAGTAACAGTGGCAAAAAGAAAGATGATTTGAAAGAAGTAAACCTCTACGAATCTGTTTACGATGGAAACGACTGGAGTGAGCCAAAACTGCTTTCTATTAATCATCCTAAGTTTTGGAATGGCTGCCCCGCACTTTCTGCCAATGGAAAAACACTTTACTTTGTATCTAACAGACCTGGAACTTTAGGAGGTTTAGATATTTTCAAAGCGAGTAAAAGCATCAAAGGTGAATGGACAAAAGTAACTAACCTTGGTAAAAAGATTAATTCAAGAGGGAATGAAATGTTTCCGTATGTGGCTAAAGATGGCAAACTCTATTTTGCTTCAGATGGACTTCCCGGTTTAGGAGGGCTTGACCTTTTTGTGGCAGTAAGAAAAGATAAAAAGATTGTGGTTGAAAACATGGGAAAACCCTTCAACTCTCCAGCTGACGACTTTTCAATCTGCTTTTTTGATAAGAAAAATGGTGCATTTTCTTCCAATAGAAATGATGGTGATGCTAAAGGTGATGATGACATTTACCTTTTCACAGACACTACACCTAATTACAAAGTGCTAAAATATTACCTACAAGGTTTCACTTTCAATGAGAATGCCGATGGCGATACCCTAGTCGTTCCAGAAGTAGCACTAGAACTTGTCAATGAAAAAGGAGAAGCAGTAGCTTTCACTGAGTCTGATGAAAAAGGCTACTTTAAATTTGACAAGGAACTTGAAATGGGACCTGAATATACGATAGTGGCCATCAAACAACGTTACCTTGCCGATTCACTTTTATACACTACCGCCGAAAAAGAAATAGAACAAGAAACAGTAAAAGACAGACCCGAAAAAATCATTGATATAACACTCGATACTGAGGTTCCAATGATTATCGATATCTATGAAGAATTGATTTCTGAAGGAGAAGTAACCTTAAATAATATTTTATACGACTTTGATGATTATCGTATCCGACCAGATGCGGCTAAAGAACTAGACAAACTTGTTTCTTTCATGAATCAGCACACAGATATTACGATCATTTTAGGTTCACATACCGATACACGAGGTTCGAGAAGGCACAACCAAAAATTGGCAGAAAATAGAGCGAAAGCAGCCGTTGAATACATTGTGAGTAGAGGGGTAAGCGATAAGAGACTGAAAGCTAAAGGATACGGTGAAGACTATCCTTACATCTATGATGCTCAAACTGAAGAGGAACATCAGTTGAATCGTAGAACCACAGTACAATTATCGGACGAAGAAGAATTTGAAGAATTCTAATCTTAAGTAGCCTATGATAATGAAGGAGTTTGAGAAATCGAACTCCTTTTTTAGTACACTCGTTCGATTTTTTGGGGTATTACAATATTCAAACAACTCCCAATGAGCTATAATGAGTGTTTACAACTCTTATCTTTTGGAACTAAATAGAGTCTTATATACAAACAATAAACATTAAAATATATTTATAATGAACAAACAAACTACGCTAATCGCTTTAACTTTCGTCTTTTTAGGCTTTTTCTATACTCCTACTTTTGCTCAGAATGAACCTATGCCAGAGAGCGTAAAGGAAGACCTAAAAATGCTTAAGGAAATTTTGAAAATGGAGAAAAGAGATTTCTTTGAGCAGAATATGAATATCCAAGATGTTGAAAAAGCAGATCAGTTTTGGGCACTTTACAGTCAATATGATAAGGATAGAGCTACCATAATTGGTTCTGAAGGGAAAATATTAAAAACCTTAGTGAATCGAGGAGATAAAGCATTGACCGAAAAAGATAATGATGAACTGGTCTATGGGATTCTTTCTGCTGAAACTAAACAAGCTAAACTCAGAAAAAAATACTACAAAAAAATCAAAAAGATTGATCCAAAACTTGCTGTTAGATTCTTTGAATTAGACGAATTTGTTTCAGCACAATTGAAATCAGGATTTTTGGTACAAACACCTATTTCATCTAACCAAAAATAATTGTACCCTTCTTCTACAAAAAAAAGATCTAGGTTCTATATCTGAACCTAGATCTTTTTTCATTTATAATAATCAATACTACTTTTTTCCAATATTATTGATGATCAACTTCCCTTTTTCATCCCACTCTCGCCTCACAAAAGGTTCTACTTCACCATCACGATACAAGCGATTACTCTTTGTGTACTGGATTTCTTTCTTTCTTCTTTTCTTATCTGAACGATCGTAATATTCTGTCCAACGATCTACCTTCTTACCGTCTAAGTACTTTCCACGTTCTTGTATTCTTCCCGTCTTGTAGTACTTTAAATAGACACCATTCAACTCTCCATGCTGATAAGGAATCACCTCCTTAACCTTTGTCAGCTCTGTATCATAATAAGTTATCTTGGCATCTTTCGGAAAACCTCTGAAGTAATACTTTTTATCTGAGACCACTTGGGCAGAGTTGTACACCATCCAACGTCCAGTACGTGTTCCTTTATAATATTGTCCTGTTACTACCGTATCGCCGTCTACTGTTTTAGTATAAGGTCCGTGCAGAGGCATCCCAAACTTGTGATCTGTCCATTCACTTTTGGTAATCTCTCTTTTATCATGATTATAGTAAAACTTATTCGTAGCATACTTATTCGGTGGTTCATACGAAGGAAGCACATAAAAAATTTCGAAGGTTTCCTTCCCCCCAGATCGGTTTGCTGTGAATCTTTTCTTGGTTTTAATACCCCAGAATACTCTCTTCTTCTTTCTCTTTTTTTCCCTTTCAACCTTTTTGGTCAGTCCAGGGTTTGCCTTAATCGTTGGCTTGAAATATTGATCTTCAAGTTCAAGAGAAACTAAAGAATCTTCTTCAACGGTCTCGTTCTTATCTTGTGCGAATCCTGTATTGGATAATAAAAAGCTAAAAAGACCAAAAGTCACTAGATTGAACAGTACTCTATTCATATGATTAATAGGATTTTCAATCCCCTAAATTACTAAAAACAAAGTTAAACGAATATCAAAATTCGTTGATAACTTAAAATCCATCACCATCATCTTCCATATCTTCAGGAAGATCATCAATAGGATCTTCGGTATCTTCACCCAGATTATCAATTGCTGAATCTTCAACTGTAATCATATCGATCTCATCATCCTCTTCTTGGTAAAGCGTTTGGAAATTATTGACAAAAGCACTTACATTATCAACATTAGCAAGGCTAACCGTTCCTTTTTTATCTCCTTTTATCAACTCTCTCACAAGTGCATTTGAAGAATACATCGAGATCTTATCCTTTACAATTTCGAAGTAATACCAGTTCCCCTTGTAAGATTTTAAGAAAATATGGGCAATATCATTCTTTTCACGCTTTGGCATCTCAATAAATGAGATCACTTTTTGTTGTACGGGATTAGAAAAGAAGCCATCAAGCGTTACATTTCCTATGTTATGGAATGCGCTGTATTCTGCAGACCAAATCATTTCAGCCTCAGAAATCAGCAGTTGATCAGACAATAATTCATAGAGTTTCATCCCATCTTCTGCAATCGAAAGGAATTCATCATCTCCTACTACTTGTCTTATATTCTTTAAATAATCTGTTTTGTGATCAATCAGTTTATCAGCTTCAATATCTGTTTGCACTCCAAAATCTTTGATCATCTCATTGATAACCTTACGATCTAAGCGAATATTTAAGCCTAAGAACATTCTGAAACTCAAACTATCTTCAGCATAATAGTGATGACCAGAGGCTACTGTTTTGAGATTATAAACCGCTTCTTTCTTTCGCAATTTAGATGGAGGAATAAGGTTAATCACACCATTAAATTCAAGCCTTTCTTCCTTACTCAAATATTTTTCGTATTGACCGAATTTATATTTTTTCAATAAGTTATTTGAATCGTAGATATCATCACTTATCTCTTCCTCAGGAAAATCTTCTACAGGTTTTATCTCGTAAGATTCTGCCTTATGATCATACTGAAGTTGTCCTGTCACTGTAAATACAGGGTCTATTTTAGATAAAGCATTATCAAATTCTAAGAAAGGAACCTGCAAATCTTTTTTTCCACTCACCCAAATTCCTGTTTGCAAAGGCTTATTGAAGTTTGTTTCAACCAGTTGTTCATTGACCATAATTGGATTTATGGTATCACCATCTTGACAGATATAGTTGAACCAAGGATTATTAGTTCTATTCAACTTCAATCTTGCTTTTCCTTTGAAGAACATATACGGATGGTTTTCAGAAAGCTTCACATCTCCCGAGTACATTACTCCTGGCAAAAACTCGAAAGGTTTACTTTCATCAATTTTTCCGTATGCCCTTGCTTCTAAATCTTCATCAGTCTTTACTATTTTGAGTCTATTTAAGAATAATTCAGACTCTGTATATAGCACATAAGTATAATTGTATTTCCCAGAAGCCTCAAAGTAGTTTTTAGAATAGATATTTACTTTCGCATTATAGAACCTGTGATACTTATTATCTACATTCATTAAGATAACGGCATCTTCAATTTCATCAATTTTGGCATTTTGACGAATAGTAACAGTACTATCTGAAGGTATTATTTCGGTCCGATCTACAATCACATCGCTAATCTCAGAAACTTTCAGAGCGTGTTCTTTTAAATCATACTCAGCTCTTCCACCTTCAAAATACAAAGAATCTTGCCCTTGAAATGTCGATAAGAATTGTCCTTTCTTACCCGCTTCAGCCACCATGTAAAGCTTGTTATTGGCTTGATCCCAATCTGCTTTGTTGATATCTGTTTCGTAATGTGTAAAAGGGAAAGTCAGTTTACCATTACTTGCTTCATCGGCATAAATCACCGATGATTTATTGATCATATTATTTTCTACCCTTACATGAGTACCTCTCATGGCTGGCAAATTCGGGTCATTAGATTTGATCTCGAAAAGTGCATCGCTAGCCACATAATCATTCTTATTAAATCGGAATGATTTTGAACCTAAGTAAAAATCATCCGTTTCAATTTCTCCTTGCCCAGAAATATTATCGGGTACCAAACCAAGTGTTCCTCTGAAATACAATTGGTCATTATAGAAAGAGAAAGGTTTTCCTTGTTCGGTTTGGAAAATCATACTATCATCTGCAACCAACCATTTCATCTGATAACTTTCCATTTCTACCCTAGGGTGAATATCAGATTCAATCATCGCTGATGTACCCTTCGTCAACATGGAATCTGAGAAAAAGATAAAATCTTCTGAACGGAAAGTACTTCCTAGATACTCTACCTGTCCTTTTCCTTGAAGTCCCTTAGAGTCCATGACGATATCACCTTTGAATAGCCCTTTGCCCTTATAGACATCATAACCTTCCGCTGGTGTAGATCTTTCAAAACCAAAACTCTGATCTTCCTGATTCAAACGAAGTTCTTCTTCAAAATCAGGGAATATTCCATCAGACTGAAATGTACCCGCAAAAGATTTGTCTTCAATCGCACTGTTTCCATTAAAGGATAATGAGTCCATGACAAACTGTACACGTTCGTCATAAGCTCCGTCCAAGACACTTTCGTGACCAAATTGCACTGCACCTCCTCCATCAGCATCAAAAGTTGGATAATCATCCATTTTCACTAAACCTGCTTTGTTTTCTGGAGATGAGATATACAGTGTTCCACCAGTATCAGAGATATGATTTTGGAATTCAGCTTGTTTATCATTTTCATCAAGAAAGGTAATAGAATCAACTTCAGCTAGATTTACTGAAAACTGGTCATAATCAAAATCAAAGAGCTGCCCTCTCACAATCATATTTCCAGCAACCATCACGCCTCCAAAACGCATATTCTGTCCTTGGTACAATCGGACTTCTCCACTATCTGGTAAGATTCTAACTTTTAGGGAGTCACTTACTTGAAAACTTTCAACCCCTTTTATTACGATTGCACTATCGGCTGGATCATAGACTGCATTTTGTCCATTTGGTATACTTGAAAAAATCTCAATGTTGTCATAATCAACATCAGACCTCTTGATTTTATTGAGTCTGAAATAAGCATCCTTAAAGAAATAACCTTTAGGAGTAATTATAGCTTCATCAGTTTGTTCACTATAATAAACTAAACCTTCTCGGTGCATCAACTGAAGCATTCCTTTTACAGCCTCATATTTCAAACCTCTAGCCTTTGCCAAATCTTCGCCTAGGAAAACCGTTTCACCAGACTTTTCTACATAATTGATTGTAGAAAGAAGTGGATGTTGCTTTTGTAATCCTTGCAACCTTCTAAATAGCTCTGGCTTAAAGAATCCCATTGACTGGAAAGATGCAGGATTCTTTTCTGGGGCATATAAAGTCTCGAATGACAAAGAATCAGCCTCCAAATCCCATTTTATCTGATCTACATCTACATCAAAACCATAATATGACAATTTGAATGGAATGATTTTATCTAAACCTTTCGGTTTACGAAATGTGGCTACTTCATTATTAATGTCGTAAGTCACTTTAGTAGCAGGATGAAAAATTGAATCTGTCCCAAACTGATATAAAATAGCCTGTCCTTTTGGTGTCGAGATTATAGAATCTGCTATTGTAAATGTCTCTTTTGTCTTTACTGTAAAAAGTAGTGAGTCTGCATCATCAGTATAAACATGTAGCCTAGATGAACCTTGTGCGAAAGACTGACTGCTCATATTCTTTCCCTCAAGGCTCAGACCACCTCTGATCTGAATATTATTATCTATCGAATGGATTAGAATATCATTCGTATAGGTCTTGAATCTTGGATATTTAGTCTTCTCAGGATTGTGGTTCAGTGGATGAGAAACATACTCAAAATAACCAATCGAAACGGTATCTACATGACCTAAATAATGGAATTCGGCATGATGACCTTCCAAAGCTGGTGTTTTCACATTTAGAACATAGTGCGGAATTTCACAGAAAACGGAATCCTTACTCAAGCCTGCATTTTCCCAAGTAAAACGACCTCCATTTCCAATTAAAGTATCACTATGAAACTCAAATGAACCCGTAATATCTTCGAGCATTGTAGTGTCATACTTTGATGCCATCGTTAAATTGGCATGTCTGATATATAAAAAAGATGCCGATGGAGATGGTAAAGGCGGTTCTTCTGGAATGTAATGGCTTACATCATCTTCATTTCTATGAATCAACTGCTTGACCAAATCTTCAAACTTATCATCTTCTGAAGCCTCAGGAGCTTTATATTCTTCTACATTTGAATGATCTTCTCCTTCCCACTCTTCTCCCCAATCTGACGAATGATCTGACCAATCTGCTGTAGAATCATCATTCTCATCGCTATCGTCATTACCTAAAAACGATGCCCAAGGATCTTCCTCATCCGAAGAAGAATCATCAGAACTATCGTCAATCATAGCCCAAGGGTCTTCTTCCTCCTCCTCTTCTGCTTCAGTTATTTCATCTTCTGAACCTTCACTGTCCTCACTGCTCTCTTCTGAATCCTTCTCCTCATCCAAATGATCAAACCATTCCTCTTTAGTAGGCTCTGCTGTAGCTTCAGAAATTGGTTGATCATGCAATATAAAAGCATCTATAGGCGTATGCTTAAACTCAAAAGTCCCGCCTTCTACTTTCAGTGAATTGAAAGGATGTTCGTAGAGTAATTCTTTTTCAAGAAATAGTCTGGTCTTTGAAAAAAATGCTTTTGAATATTTGGTAGGGTAAAACATAACGCTACTATCAGCGATTTGCAGAAAGCGTTTACGTTGTTCATCCGAAAGTTTTTCACTTACAATACAGGCAAAGTAGTTTTCAAGATCTTTATTTACTTTTAGCCCTTTCTGTAACATTTTTCGAGAAGTACGAACAATTGTCTCTTTGTTTTCAGCGCTTAAAGTTGAAGCTGAATCCCATAAAAATAGGATACCATTACGCACAGTATCTGCAGTATGACTTGAGGTACGTTGTAAAAGATAATCTGTATCTACAGAAAAACTATCTACTTCAGTAAAAGGCTTATGAAGTGGTTTTTGGGCAAAACTATAGAAATGGACTAATAAAAGTCCGCTAAAAATAAAAACCGATTTAATGAGTCTGTCACGCATGTAAGTTCAGATGAATACCTTAATTATCGAAATAGGTTTGTCAATCTAAAAATAGATCTGTAAGAAAGGCTGTGCGCTCTAGTAGCACACAGCCTTTCAAGTCAATATCATATATACACAAAAATCTAGCCTTTTTTGAGTCTCATGCTTACCCAGTTACGTAACTCCAAATGAGATTCATAAGATAATCCATGTTTTTCTGCTTCCGCTTGCATGGTTTCAATATCTTCTGTGTAAAAACCACTCAAAAGTAAGGTTCCGTTTTCTTTCAGCATTTCAGCGTAAAGTTGCATTTCTGTAAGAAGCACATTACGGTTAATGTTCGCAATTACGATATCATAAGGCGCATGAAGTGTCATTTCTTGTACAGTTCCCTGTGTCATATCGAAGTCAACTTCGTTGATTTTTGCATTTTCTATTGCATTCTCAACTGCCCACTCCTCAATATCGCATGCATCAACGAGCTTTGCTCCTAGCTTTTTGGCCATAATGGCTAAAATACCAGTTCCTGCACCTAGGTCAGCTACAATTTTATCTTTATGGTCTAACTTCAACTGATTTCTCAGCATCAATGTTGTTGTTGGGTGATGCCCTGTACCGAAAGACATTTTAGGGTTAATGACAATTTCGTATGGGTATGGCTTTTCAGGTTTATGAAAACTAGCTCTGATGATCAATTCCTCAGAAATTTCAACCATATCATAGTTTTCTTCCCAAAGCTTGTTCCAGTTCTTTTTTTCTTCCTCACGTACAGTGTACTCGATTTGGCCTTCAAAAGGTGCTAAAACTTCTTTCAGTTCTTCTTCTGCGTACTGATCTTTTTCAATTGATGCTTCGAAACCATTTTCGTCTTCAAGAAAAGAATCGAAACCAATATTCCCGATCAAGGCCTGCAGAATTTCTGAAAGCTCTTCCCCACATTTGAGTTGTACAGTGATAAAGTGCATATTTTTATGATCTAATTTTTTAATCCTATAAAAACTCTAGAACACAAAAAAAGCGATAAACAATGAGATTGTTTACCGCTTTTTCAAAAATCAGTCGAAATAAACTGAAATTAGTATGATTTAGAGATTGCAACGAAATCTGCAGCAGCCAAAGAAGCTCCACCGATCAAACCACCATCTACATCTGCTCCAGCAAAAATTTCGTTTGCGTTGCTTGGCTTACAGCTACCTCCGTAAAGGATAGAAATATCGTTTGCAGCATCACCATATTTTGCAGTCAACATAGCACGAATTTCTTTGTGCATGTCTTGAGCTTGCTCAGCAGAAGCAGTTTTACCTGTACCAATTGCCCATACTGGTTCGTATGCAATTACAACTTTCTTGAAATCTTCAACAGGAAGGTGGAATAAGCTCTCGCTCAATTGCTTGCTTACTACCTCATTTTGCTTTCCAGCTTCTCTTTCCTCTAATACTTCACCTACACAGAAAATTGGAAGCATATCGTTTTCCAATACCGCATCTACTTTTGCAGCCAACATTTCGTTAGACTCACCAAAGTACTCACGTCTTTCACTGTGTCCTAAAATCACATAATCCACACCGTAAGACTTCAATTGTGCAGCAGAGATTTCTCCAGTGTATGCACCTGAAGGCTTGTCGTAGCAGTTTTGAGCCGCAAGGAATACATTCTCAGCATCGCCGATGATGTTCTTCACTTCTGCGATATGTACGAAAGGAACGCCCATGATCAATGTAACATCTGAAGGAGTTTCCGCTTTTGCTTGAGCTACTACTTCTGATGCCAATGCTTTTGCCTCGTCTTTCACGAGATTCATTTTCCAGTTTCCGGCTACAATTTTCTTTGCCATTGTTACTTTTATTTAGGATTAGTTGAACGCTTCAAATATAGATAACCTCATTGCTCTGATAAATGAGTAATGTCATTAATTGAAGGAGGTTCTTTACTGAATCGTTCCATTAAGATTCAACAAAACAGAAAAGCGTTCCCTAATGTTTCTGCTTTCTACCTCTAAACCTTACTCCTAGACGTACTTTTTGGCTTTATTTTGTTCTGAATACGATGCATTGATTCATTTTCGCAGTGGAGGAAGTGTAACAATTAAAAAACCCAAAAATGTTTATATGAAAGCTTCGATGAAACTAAGCATTGCTACATGCTTACTACTAACTTGTATGTTTGGTTGTAGTGATGACGACGACGGAAACACCACAACTTCATCTTCTCAATTAGACGAACAACTTGAGGAGCAACTCATGGTCTCTTCTAGCGGCGCTGGAATGTCATTCTACATTCTTCCCGAAAGTGATGACTACAATAACATTCCTCAAGATCCAAACAATCCTATAACAAGAGCCAAATGTGATTTGGGACAATTACTTTTCCACGAAACCGCATTGGCTATCGTTCCTAAAAAAGAAATCAGCAGAAACACTTACTCATGTGCTTCATGTCACCACGCGGCTGCCGGATTTCAAGCAGGACGTATGCAAGGTATTGGAGAAGGTGGACTTGGTTTTGGTATTGCAGGAGAAGGAAGATCTGCACATTTAGAATATGTAGACTCCTTACTAGACGTACAACCACTACGATCTCCTACGGCAATGAACGGTGCTTACCAAAAAAATATGCTTTGGAACGGGCAGTTCGGAGCTACGGGTAAGAACATAGGTACTGAAGCTCAATGGAAAGAAGGAACACCGATCGCGACCAACAAATTAGGCTTTGAAGGATTGGAAACTCAAGCTATTGCTGGCTTAGGCGTTCACCGATTGAGTATCAATGACAGTATTCTTGATGATCACAACTATCGAGAGATGTTTGATGCAGCTTTTCCAAACGATCCTGTAAGTGACAGATATAGCCTTACAAACGTTGGATTGGCCATTGCTTGCTACGAAAGAACACTTATGGCCAATGAATCTGGATTCCAAAAATGGTTAAAAGGAGATAAAACAGCACTTAGTGACGCAGAAAAGCGTGGCGCTTTGGTTTTCTTTGGGAAAGGCGAATGTTACTCTTGTCACAATGGGCCAGCACTCAACACAATGGAGTTTACTGCCATTGGTATGGGTGACCTTGAAGGAGCTTTAGTAAGAGGTGCTGAAGATGAAAAAGCAAACTTGGGTAGAGGTGGCTTTACAGGAAATGATGCTGATAAATATAAATTTAAAGTTCCTCAGCTCTACAACTTGAAAGATTCTCCTTTCTACGGACATGGAAGTACATTCAAAACGATTCGTCAAGTTATTGAATATAAAAACAAAGGTGAAGTTCAGAATGCAAATGTCACGGAACAATATCTTGATTCAAGATTTAAGCCATTGAACCTCACTTCAGATGAAATAGATGATTTAGTCAAATTCTGTGAGTATGCACTTTGGGATGATAACTTAAAACGTTATGAACCGGAAACAATACCTTCTGGGATGTGTTTTCCAAACAATGATGCCCAGTCTAAGTCTGACATGAATTGTGACTAATAAGATATACCGCAAGATGTATTTGGTATTTGGAGCGATGGAGAAGCGTACGGAAGGAATTGTTGGTGTGTAGATTTAGTTTTCCATTTACAAAAAGCGGTTGAGCTGCCTCAAATTGAGGTAGCTCTTTTTTTATGCACAAAAATCAGGTATATCTCTACATTCAAATTTCTTCATTTTTTCATCAAACCTTACATCTTAATAAAATTCAATATCCTCTTATGTTCTTTATACATCCGCAGATTTAAACGAAGGTGTTAATAGAATCCAAAGAACAACTATCATGAGATTATCGAAAAAGAGGTGGGGAATACTCATTTCCTCATTACTATCTGTCATGATCATGTCTTGTAGCGATGATGATGACCCAGTAAGTGCCACAACTTCTTCTTCCGAACTCGACAAACAACTAGAAGAAGCCCTTATGATTGCCTCTGAAGGCGAAGGGATGAATTTTTACATTTTTCCAGAAAGCGACGATTATAGCAATATCCCTCAAGACCCCAATAATTTAATTACAGAAGAAAAATGTAGACTGGGGAAATTGCTATTCCATGAAACTGGCTTGGCAGTAAATCCAAAACGAGAAGAAGGTAAACACACCTACTCTTGTGCTTCATGCCATAATGCAGGCTCAGGCTTTCAGTCTGGACGAGCACAAGGTATAGGAGAAGGTGGACTCGGTTTTGGATTTAAAGGTGAAGGTAGAACTCCGCATTTAAATTATGATGACAGCTTGCTTGACATTCAGTCCATTCGTGTACCAACAAACTTAAATGTAGCCTACCAAAGAAATGTCTTTTGGAATGGACAACTAGGAGCCACCGATGCCAACGCAGGAACCGAAGGTCTATGGGTTGAAGGTTCTGCTTCCTTTACAAACCACTTAGGTTTTTTAGGTCCAGAAACACAGGCCATCATCGGACTTACAGAACACCGTATGGATATGACTCCTGAATTGGCTGAACAATACGGTTATAAAGAGATGTTTGATGCCGCATTCCCCGACTATCCCGAAAGTGAGCGTTACACTCCTGTCACTGCAGGTTTGGCTATTGCTTGTTATGAACGTACACTCCTAGCCAACAGAGCTGGTTTCCAAAAATGGTTGAGAGGTAATAAAGCAGCTATGTCTGATGCCGAGAAAAGAGGAGCATTAATCTTTTTCGGAAATGGAGAATGTTCTTCTTGTCACAACGGACCTGCGCTTAGTACATTACAATTTGCAGCTATCGGTATGGGAGACTTAACTGCCTCTTTAGTTAGAAGTGGAGGGAGTAGTGAATCAAGTTTGGGTAGAGGAGGTTTTACTGGAAATGATGATGAGCTTTATGCCTTCAAAGTTCCTCAGCTTTACAACTTGAAAGATGCACCATTCTTTGGGCACGGAAGTACTTTTACTTCTCTTCGTCAAGTCATTGAATACAAAAATAGAGGAGTCGCGCAAAATGCTAATGTCACCGAAAAATACCTCGACCCAAGGTTTAAGCCACTCAACTTAAGTGAAGACGAGGTTGATGATTTGGTCAAATTCTTAGAATATTCACTTTGGGATGAAGAACTTGAAAGATATATCCCTAGCTCAAATCTTTCTGGATTCTGCTTTCCTAACAACGATGAACAATCCAAGTTTGATTTGGGCTGTGATCCTCAATAATTAATACTGTATTAAATACTAGGACATAAGGAAATAGGTAAAGCTACATATTCTATTCGAAGAGTTAACAAAGTGATCTTCGAATTAAGATATGGGAGTTAGAGTCTTCAGACTCGACATTTTAGCAGATTTTTCGAGTCTGAAGACTCTGGTTTCCATTTGTGAGTTCTTAGAGTAACTCTAAGAACAGTAAAGGAGAAATCCTTAGATCACTTCGTTAACTCTAAGGATAGTATTGCCCATATTATTATGTCCTATTCCTTATTTACTCATAAGTAATAAAAAAGGGAACCTCATCACTGAGATTCCCTCTTTGTATATTCAGCCTTCTAAATTAGTAAGACCAAAGTGTCGCTTCGTACTCCATCAATTGGTATAAAGCTTCTAATGATTTGTAATATCCATTTTTACCATCACCATGAAAATCTACAATTGTATTATCTTTCGGATTTTCATATTTACTCAACACTCCATGATATAACTCTAGGTTAAATGCATCTGTCAAATTTCTGTGCTGTGCTTGGTTTTCTGTATTGTACCAAATGGCATCAGGATTATCTACCGTTTTTCCACCTTCTTGCATGTGGAACACATTTTCATTCAATTCTTTGAAAGAGAAAGTAGCAATTGGTAAATCCAATTCTAAAACATTCTCTTTATGAGGAAGAATAAGTGTGATCGACTGAATATCGTTATACATACGTGAACGACGTTGATCAAATACTCTATCAATTTTCATTTCTAGCAACCAAAACTGACGCGCATTATATTCATTACCTGCGGCAAGGTCATCGCCCCAAGCTTCCATCATATCTTCATCTAAACCTTCTGTTTGAGGAACACGAAGGCGTTTCAAAAATTCTTCTTTACTCATTCTTGTTGCCAAAGAATCATTCATGTAAGGGATGATTTTATCTTCCTTTACAGCATTGATCAGCAACTTTGAGATTTCATTGTTTTGTGCGAAGAATGGCTCGTTTACTCTAGTTTTGAGGTTTAGTGTAAACCACAAAGACTTTTTCCACATAATATCATCTTCACGAATAGGACGTACAGAATGAGGGTTGTATTTACCTTCTTTCTCTACATACGCTTCCTGCGCTCCACTTATAAATGGAAAACAAAACAATCCTATGAATAGTATTTTGAATATTTTCATACTCTATATTTTTCCTTCTACACCGATTAATCAAACTCTTCAGTCTTAAATTTACTAGGTTTTTATGTAAATATTAATATCTATTTGCCAGTAACTTACATTTATTACAAAAAGACTGAAGATCAGCAATCAGTAAGAAAGCTAATACTATGCCATTGTCAGAAAAGTATTTTCTTATTCATTCAGATTCCAGTTATAATCCAAATATTTAACTTTCGCCTCATCCTCAATCTTTGTTTTTGAATATCGATTAATAAAATCAATTACAGTACCATTTTGTTCAAAATCTCCGCTAAACCAACTGAATATTTTAGAGATCTCAACTTCATTAGATGCAATTTTATTTCTTTTAGCATCATTGATAAAAAGTTCCGCTTGTTCTTGAAGTTGCTCTTCCACTCTTTCCGCTTCATAAGCTTCATTTCTGAGAATTGGGCAAGAAACAGACGCACAGTTTACTGCAAAGTGAATTCTAGGTTCTGAAAATTTCTTTCTCAAAATCTGATGTTCGATATTATTCAGGTCATATTTTTCACCTTCAATCTCAATAAACTTGATATCCCAAGGAGATTTCACCAACGGAATATTTACAGCCGTAATATCTTTTATACTTTTCAGCGGATAATTATCAATGATAAGCTTTACAGTAAAAGCATTGTAGGCATTAATCCAATAAACTAACCTTTCTTCTTCAGACCAATTCAACTTATTCGGGTGATTGGTAGATAACAGCTTCAAATATTCATCAAATGCTTTACTATCATTTTTAAAACCTTTGTAATCTACATCGCCTTTCGCATTCACATGCTTCTTGAGAAGAGCTGTCCATTTTTCGTGAGAAATAGGATTTGAGTCTGATTGAACATCTGGCATTGGAGAAGAAATCGAAAAATATCCAAATAAGATGAGCGGGATAAGCACAAGTGGTATTAGTTTTTTGTTCATGATTGTATCTTTGCAATTAATTAAAGTAAATGAGTGCATTAGCATAACACTTAGTCAGCTTGCTTGTTTGACTTAGTGCTGTTGAAAGGTGAATTAATCATTAAGTCACCCAAATTGCAATGTATAGCAAAAGCTAGAAAGAATATACGAATGAAATACTTGATTGTTGGACTAGGTAATATTGGCGCTGAATATGCAGAAACTCGTCATAACGTAGGTTTTATGGCATTAGACCGTCTTGCAAAAAAAAATGATGTGTCTTTTGATTCTGACCGTTTAGCATTTAAAGCTGAGTTTAAGCATAAAGGCAGACAAATCCATTTGATTAAGCCAACTACTTATATGAATTTAAGTGGAAAGGCTGTCAATTACTGGATGAAAGAGCTAAAAATTGAAAGAGATAATGTTTTGGTCATTGTCGATGATCTAGCAATTCCGTTCGGTGCATTGAGAATGAGAGGAAAAGGTTCTGCTGCAGGACATAACGGTTTGAAAGACATTGAAGCGAAACTTGGAGGAAATAACTACCCTCGTCTCCGATTCGGAATTGGCGATGATTATCCGAAAGGTCGTCAGATTGACTTTGTACTTGGAGAGTTTTCTCAAGATGAACAAATAGAGCTAGACAATACCTTACTTGATCGTTGTGGAGATATGATTCTTTCCTTCTGCTCCATCGGGATTGCACGAACGATGAATCAGTTCAATAAATAATTCAAAAAGCCTCAGTCATTAACATTTGACTGAGGCTTTTTTTATTGCAAAAATCCCATTTTGAAGATGATTCATTTTAAAATAACCCCAAGTTCAGTCTATTTTATAAGGAAATAATCCTATCTTAGGAAGATTTTATCAAAGTGTACAAGTTAAGCTTTTAACGCAAACCTCATGAGAAAACTGAACTTTACCATTTTATTGATGGTATTGAGCGTGTTTACATCTTTCGCTCAAAAGAATATAACATTAGAAAACATTTGGTCGCAATACCTCTTTTATCCGAAATCAGTAAATGCTGTAAACTGGATGAAAGACGGACAGTTTTACACTGCATTGGCAAACAATGCTATCGTAAAAACAGACGTAACTACAGGTAAAGAAGTAGCTACATTGGTAGAAGGAGACGCTCTTTCTCCAGCATTAAAAATTGCAGGTTATGAATTCTCTGCAGACGAAAAGCAAGTGCTTTTACTTACCGACAGAGAATCTATCTATAGAAGATCATTCAAAGCAGAATACTATGTTTATGATCTTGAATCAAAAGAATTGAAAAAACTATCAGCAAATGGAAAGCAGTCCTATGCTACATTCTCTCCTGATGGTTCAAAAGTTGCCTTTGTTCGTGAAAACAACCTTTTCTACGTAGACCTAGCTTCTATGGAAGAAAAGCAAGTGACGACAACAGGTAAATTCAACCATATCATCAACGGTTCTGCTGATTGGGTTTATGAAGAAGAATTTTCTTTCGCAAAAGCATTCTACTGGTCTCCAGAAGGTGATAAAATTGCGTACTTGATCTTCAACGAAACTGAAGTTCCTGAGTACAATATGCAAGAATGGAATCACTCAATGCCTTACCCTACAGATTACCGTTTCAAGTATCCTAAAGCAGGTGAGAAAAACTCTGATATCGCTCTTTCAATTTTCAATTTAGGAGATGCTTCAACTACAGACGTTGAGCTTGGTACAGAAAAAGATATTTATATTCCTCGTGTACAATGGACAAAAGACAACAATACTTTGTCTGTTATTCGCATGAACCGTTTCCAAAACAAGTTGGAAATTTTGCACGTAGGTCAAGACGGAAAAGGTGAGGTAGTATTGACTGAAGAGGCTGATACATACGTAGACCTTGATTACTGTGACGAACTTACTTACCTAGAAGACGGAAAGCACTTTGTATATACCTCAGAAACTGATGGCTTCAAGCACATTTACCTTTACAAATTGAACGGTGAGTTGGTAAGACAAATCACAAAAGGTAACTGGGAAGTAAAGAAATTGGTAGGCGTAGATGAGAATGCAAAACGCATTTACTACATCTCTACCGAAGCATCTCCAATGCAAAAAGATTTCTACAGCATTGACTACAAAGGTGGAAAGAAAACAAAACTGAGCAAAAAAGCGGGTAATACTACCGTAAACATGAGCCGTGATTTCAAATATTACATCTCATACCACTCTAGCTCAGAAGAAGTACCAACAGTTTCTCTTTTTGCTGTAAAAAGAAATGCTGAAATCAAGGTATTAGAAAACAACGAAGCATTCAAAAACAGAGTAGCTGACTTTAACTATGTGAAAAAAGAGATGTTCTCTTTCACTCCTTCTCACGGAATGGAGCTACATGGTTATATGCTTAAGCCAGCAGACTTTGACGAGTCTAAAAAATATCCTGTTTTGATGTTCCAATACTCAGGTCCAGGTTCTGAGCAAGTAGCAGATAAATGGGGTGGAGGAAACTTCGCTTGGCACCAAATGCTTACACAAAAAGGCTACATTGTAGCGGTTGTTGACGGTCGTGGTACAGGAAACAAAGGTAGAGCATTCAAGCATGCTACTTACCGCCAATTGGGTAAATTGGAGGTAGAAGACCAAATCACTTCTGCACAATATCTTGCAGAAATGCCTTATATCGATGCTAGCCGTATTGGTATTTGGGGTTGGAGTTACGGAGGTTACATGTCATCAAACTGTATCATGCAAGGAGCAGATACCTTCAAGATGGCAATTGCAGTTGCTCCAGTAACGACTTGGAGATTATATGATACGATTTATACGGAACGTTATTTGCAACGTCCTCAAGATAATGCAGCGGGTTACGATGAGAACTCACCAATCAACCACGTAGATAAATTGAAAGGTAAATTCTTATTAATCCACGGTACTGGAGATGACAATGTTCATGTTCAAAACGCATTCTTGTTACAAAACGCATTGATTGGTGCAGGAAAGCAATTCGACTCATTCTATTATCCTGACCGTAATCACGGTATTTATGGTGGAAATACACGATTGCACTTGTACACATTGATGACGGATTATGTAATGAATAATCTGTAACAGTAATCGCTGTATTTTTATAATTAAGATGATGGAAAGGTCAAGCTTCTTTGGGGCTTGACCTTTTTGTTTGGCTACACTTTTGTAAAACCTAAAAGAACCGAGCCGCATTCCTAAACTGTTACAGAACAAATATTTGTTCTGCATATGAAAAAAGAGTTATATCTATGGGAGTATCGTCAAGCTACATGGCTTGAGCTATTTTTTGATCTCATTTTCGCCGTTTCTCTCGGACAAATCACACATTTACTTTCTCATACACATAATCACCACCTAGAGAGCGCTAGTTTCATCAAGTTTTTGGTACTTTTCATTCCTTATTGGTGGATATGGCTTTCGCACACCATCTTTTCAAACCGTTATGATCGAGACGAAAAAGGACATCGCTTTCTCACTTTGGTACTCATGTTTTTGCTCATGCTCATGTCTGGTGTTTTAGATTTGAAAGTGGAAAGAGGATACCGACTTTTTATCTCTATTTATGGTGCAACAAGATTTCTTATCACTTATTTATTCTTTGCTGAGGGAAGGAAAAACAATGATAAAGCAGCTAGCCAAATCGCAGAATATTTCTTTCTCGGAGCACTGATTTCAACATCAGCACTATTGTTCCCCTTCAAATATGCGGTCTTTATCTTTTTCTTAGGAATTGCCATAGAAATGATTCTACCATTGTTTTACAGCAAAAAAAACAATCTAAAACCTGCGGATAGAGATCACCTGGTCGAACGAATTGGACTTCTTGCCATTATTTTACTGGGAGAATCTGTCATTTCATTATCTGCAAGCTTGAGAGAAGTAGTTTGGAATACACAAACACTTTCAGCCGCAATTATTGGTTTTGTAATGATCTGTATGATTTGGTGGATTTATTTCGATTCATTCACTTTATTAATTGAAAGTAAGCGTGATAAAAATGGAGTCGTTATCGCTTTCTCTCAATTTTTCACCTACGTGTCTTTTGCCTTAATAGCAAATACCATCAGACATGCCATTTTCAACGATCTCAATATAAATGAGTTTAAAATGATGGCATTTTTAGGAATGGCTTTTCTTTACATCGGAAAACAAACAGCCTACTTCATCAATGTTCCAGAATACCGTTATCATAATATTCGAAATACAATTATTGTATTTGTCATTATGATTTCTTCTATGTTCCTCAAACAAGCAGACCATATTTTATACGGCATGGCTCTTTCTTTTGCCGTATATATCGCTGTAAACTATCAATCTCAAATTAAAATATATGGAAAGTCGGTATTTTAACCCTATTTGGAATAATTTTGGAACGAGTTTTATTTTTTTACGTTTGAAGTGATGGAAGAACTGACTATACCTATTAAATGACTACTAAAGAACAAAAAATCAAATCGGCGGTTAAAGAACTGGAGAAGTTAGCCAAATGGATGGATGATTATCATTTTGATGTCATCATTGGTCTAATCCCAGGTGCCGGAGATTTTGCTTCCTATCTCATTTCAGTGATTTACACTCACAAAGTATTAAAGAAGCACGGCCTACATAAAGCTTATTTTACCAAGATGCTCACCAATCTCACGGTTGACTTTATCATCGGACTTGTTCCTGCCATCGGAGACTTGATCGATTTCCTATACAAAGCCAATCGTAGAAATGTAGATCTGCTGAAAAAAGAACAAAAAGAAAATTAATAACGTCTATTTCTCAAACTTTTTAACCAATGAAAGTTGATAAAAATCTACTAAAAAAAATATTCTCCATTGGAGTATTAATCGGGATTGTACTCGGTATAATTATCTATATCGAAAAAATTGCTCAACCCGAATCAAAAATTTATCTCGTTACCTTTTCACCGATATTATTCATTTTGATAAAGAATATTTTCTCATCACCCAAAGAAGAATTCAGACTTTAAAATGAAAATATCATGCGTGAAATTAAAATTCTTAAACTCTCTACCGAACTAGAGAAGTTACATCTCATCAAAAAATAAAGACAGAACTACACATTCGCAGTTCTGTCTTTATTGTATAAAAAGAAATTTAAATCAAAAGGCTTAGATTTCTACTTGCCCTTTAAAAACTTCTTGTGCAGGACCAATCAAATAAAGATCTTCAAAAGCACCTTCTTTTTCAGTAAAAGATACTTCCAATTCTCCTCCCATTACTTTTACAGGCACTGGAGATTTCATTCCTTGTAAAGCCGCAGAAATAACCGAAGCTGTCACTCCCGTACCACAAGAGAATGTTTCATCCTCAACTCCTCGTTCATAAGTTCGGACAAACAAACGATTCGTATCTGTCTTTTCTACAAAGTTTACGTTTGTTCCTACTTTCTTGAATCTATCGTTGTAACGAATACTTTTTCCTAGTTCATAAACATCAAGGTCTGCTACTTCCTCAGAAAATTGTACATAATGCGGAGAACCTGTATCCATAAAGAAATAATCGTCTCCTTGTTCAATATCTAAAGGCGGGTTCATTTTCAAATGAACTTTCCCTTCTTCATCCAAATGTGCATGATGTAAACCATCTGCTGCCCAAAAAGTAGTAGATTCTTGGAATGCGCCTAATGTATGTGCAAATTTCACGGTACATCTTCCTCCATTTCCACACATACTCCCTACTTTTCCGTCTGCATTGAAATAAATCATTTCAAAGTCATACTCAGGATGACTTCTCAATAAAATCAAGCCATCTGCTCCAATTCCAAATCGACGATCACACAAACGAGCGTTTAGAGTAACATTTTCAATATCCCACTTTTCTTCACGATCATCGATCATGATAAAATCATTTCCCGTTCCTTGATATTTTACAAAATTTATGGTCATAGTTGGCTCTTTTTAAGAATATGCTTGCTTTTATTAGTTTTAGACTCACATTAAAGAATTAAAGTTCTGAATTATTTACATTTGTCTGATAATTTCAGCACTAAAACCTCTTACAAAAATAATATTTCTTGTTGCACTCTCACCAAGAAAAAGGGGATTAAAAATTTAAGGTTTACTTTTTGCTAAAGTATATTGCGAACTTAAAACAGGGCAATTTTAGAACGATTATACATGAAAAGATTCTTTTTTCTTTTCTTCCTTCTTTTTATCACACTTGGGCTACAAGCACAACATGCTTTATGGACGGTAGGTGGGTCTCTTCATAACGAAGGGCTCAGACTAACAAGTAAGGCTGATGATTTGAGATTGAAAAACAAAGCATGGGGCGCAGGTATTTACACGACCTTCTTAGTGATGGACGGGATTACGGTTACCCCATCATTTCGATATAGTTTTAATTCTACAGCTTCATTCCATATCAATTCACCCAATTCTTTCGAAGATTTTTTACCACCAGACAACCTGTTTTATAACAACCCTTTTGCTGAAGTGAAAGGTTACGCCGTAGGTATTGAAGGTAACTTTTATATTCTAAAGTTTTTCGAAAACCGATTTATCGAACAAGTACGTGAGAATTTTTTCACAGGTTTTGGTCTTTCTTGGCACTCTGTCACACTAAATCACGGAATTCCAGAGCTACCTCCTACAGGTCCTCCTGTGGGTGAGTTTCCAAATTTTCAGACCTCAACATCTTCAGCCGCAGGGCTTGGCATCAACCTCTCAGCTGGTTATCATTTTTATGTTACAGATAGAGTTAGTATAAGTCCTATCCTTAGGTTTGAATACTTACCTAGTAAAACCTTTGACGGACTAGGCGATGCTTTGAATAGTCAAAATCCGAGCTCTACCGAAAAAATGTCGGGCATAAATCCTGCATTTGAAATAAGAGTAGGCTATGCCATCAAACAACGTCTTCCACTCTGTCCAATCAAAAGTTGTAAAGTACAACAAGAACACCGTCATGCGATACTTGGGGGAGCCCGTCTGAGAGGAAATCCGTATAACCTAAGACAAAATCAGAAGTACGGAGACATACACAGAGGTCAAGTAAAACAGAGCAAAGACAAGCTTTCAAAAGCTGAAAAAAGAGAGCGCAGAAAAACTAAAAAAATGCAAAAGAAAAATCAGCAGAGAAAACGTCGTTTAATTATCGTTGGAGGTTGATTTTTAGTAGTAAAATTTCATTGAAATTTTGTATCTTGCCGTTCAACTTTTTGCGTAAGAGTTTGAACCAATTTTCTTACTCATAACGGTAGTTTCTTACCAACAAGTTTGAGTAGTTGATTTAAATAACTAATCTGAAAATATAGATGGCAGAAGGCGAAAATATTATCCCGATTAATATCGAGGATGAAATGAGAGGTGCCTACATCGATTATTCGATGTCGGTAATTGTCTCAAGAGCACTTCCTGATGTTCGAGATGGATTGAAGCCTGTTCACCGCCGTGTGTTATACGGTATGGCTGAATTGGGCTTAAGCTACAACAGACCTTATAAAAAGTCTGCCAGAATCGTAGGTGAGGTTTTGGGTAAATATCACCCACACGGAGATTCTTCGGTATATGACACTATGGTTCGTTTGGCACAACCTTGGTCACTACGTTACCAATTGGTAGACGGACAAGGTAACTTCGGGTCGATTGATGGTGATTCTCCTGCAGCCATGCGTTATACTGAGGCGCGTTTGAAGGAAATTGCTGGTGAAATGCTTGCTGACTTGAAAAAAGACACAGTAGATTTCACCCCTAACTTTGATGATTCCTTAAAAGAACCAAGTGTATTACCTGCGAAAATCCCTAACCTTTTGGTGAACGGAGCTTCGGGTATTGCTGTGGGTATGGCTACAAATATGCCTCCTCACAACTTGACAGAAGTGGCAGCGGGTATCAATGCATATATTGACAATAACGATATTACGACCAAGGAACTTGCAGAATTTGTAAAAGGTCCTGACTTCCCAACAGGAGGTATCGTATATGGTTATGACGGTGTTCGTAATTACTTGGAAACGGGTCGTGGAAGAGTAGTTATGAGAGCTGTAGCTGGCTTTGAAACTACGAAAACAGGAAGAGAGCAAATCGTAGTTACTGAAATTCCTTACATGGTCAACAAAGCGTCTATGATTGAAAAGACAGCTCAGTTGGTCAACGAAAAGAAAATCGAAGGGATTTCAAATATCCGTGACGAATCTGACCGTCGTGGTATTCGTATTGTTTATGAATTAAAGAAAGATTCAGTACCAGAAGTGGTATTGAACATGCTTTACAAACATACACAGCTTCAGTCTACATTTAGTGTAAATAACATCGCATTGGTAAAAGGACGTCCGATGACACTAAATATCAAAGACTTGATTTCTGAGTACGTGAAACACCGTCACGAAGTGGTGGTACGTCGTACACAGTTCGAGTTGGATGAGGCAGAACGCAGACTTCACATCTTAGAAGGTTACCTTATCGCTCTAGACAACCTAGACGATGTAATCGCTTTGATCAGAGGATCAAAAGATGGTGATGTCGCTCGCCAAGGCTTGATGAATGATTTCGATCTTTCAGAATTACAAGCCAAAGCAATTCTTGACATGCGTCTACAACGCTTGACAGGACTTGAAAGAGATAAAATCTTAAACGAGCATAAAGAAGTTCTTGAACTTGTTGAGCAATTGAAAGCTATTTTGGCTAGTGAGGAATTACGTATGAACATCATTCGTGAGGAATTGCAAGAAGTTGTTGACAAGTACGGAGACGAAAGACGCTCGAAAATTGAATACAACGCAGACGATCTTGAAATCGAAGACTTGATTGCCGATGAAGAAATGGTAATTACTATTTCTAAAGAAGGCTACATCAAGCGTACGCCATTGAAAGAATTCCGTCAGCAAAACCGTGGTGGAGTAGGTTCTAGAGGTGCTAAATCTAAAACCGATGATCATACTGAACATATGTTCGTAGCTACCAACCACAACTTCCTACTTATCTTTACCAACACAGGTAAAGTATACTGGCTAAAAGTATTTAAAGTACCAGAAGGATCGAAAACTGCAAAAGGTAGACCTTTACAGAACTTGATTCAAATCTCTAGTGAGGAAGAAGTACAAGCAGTAGTTAACGTCAAAAACTTGAAAGATGAAGACTACATCAACAACCATCACTTGATCTTCGTAACAGAGCAAGGTCTAGTGAAGAAAACATTGCTTGAAGCTTATTCTCGTCCGAGACAAAATGGTATTGCAGCCATCAACATCAATGAAGGAGACAAACTTCTAGATGTACAAATGACTACAGGAAGCAGTGAAGTCATCGTTGCTGTTCGTTCGGGTAGAGCTATCCGCTTCAACGAAAGTGCAGTAAGATCTATGGGACGTAACTCTACAGGTGTTCGTGCTATTCGTCTTGACGATGGTGGAGATGACAAAGTAGTGGGTATGGCTTGTATCACTGATTCTGAAACAGAGTCTTTACTTGTAGTTTCGGAAAAAGGATACGGTAAACGTTCTCCAATTGCCGATTACCGTGAAACGAACCGTGGTGGTAAAGGTGTGAAAACACTTAATGTCACTGATAAAACAGGTAAGTTAATCAGTATCGACAACGTAACAGACTCAAATGATCTTATGATTATCACCAAGTCGGGTATTACTATCCGTATGGCGGTAGAAGGTTTGAGAGTTATGGGACGTGCTACTCAAGGTGTTAAATTGATCCGTTTGAACGGTGAAGATGAAATCTCTTCAATTGCTAAAATTGAGATCAGTGAAGAAATGCTAGAAGAAGCAGAAAACCTTGAAGGAGAAGTTTCTACTGAAAATGCAACAGAAACACCAGATAGTGAAGCATCTACAGACAACTCTACGGAAGAATCTGCAGAATAAGCACTATTAGAAATAAAATCTAAGCCTGTATTTCCATCGGAATACAGGCTTTTTTATTTTGTATCCCAATGACTTTTCGCCCATTCATAATTTTCATTTTCCTCATCCCTTTTGAGCTATACGCACAAGAGAAGTTTGACGTACTCAGAAAGCAGGCGCTTCATTTTGCCCAAATTGGAAAAATTGAAGAAGCATCTAAGCTCTATGACTCACTTCTTTACCTAGGAGGAGATCGTTATCTATTGGAAGAAGAAAAATACATGGCGGCAAATGTTTATTGGAGTAGCGGCTCCAAGTCTGAAATTGAAAATACAACCAAAGCCGTTTCTTTTCTGAGAAGTATAGACAATGATTCTTTAGCCTCTGATTTTTATAAAGAATTCGCTTCTATTCAGCTCGAAGAAATCTATGCATTTGCATACAGTCGAGCAGAATTTCATATCATCAACAAAAGGTACCGAAGAGGTTTAGAATGGCTAGAAATAGCTTGGGACATTGATCATAAAGACAAAAGGCTACGCCAGTTACTATTAGCCACAAGTCTTTTAGTAAATGATACAGAGCGTTTTAGCAGATACATGGAGTTACTTTACATTGATGGAGCAGGCTCGCCAGAAACTTATAACATTTGGCTAGAAATAGAATGGCGCTCGGGCAATCGAAACCTCGCAATTTCTCAACTCAAAACTCTCTTAAAAGCTTTTCCTGAGTCTGAAATTCTCATTTTACGCATGATTCAGTTTCAATTAAGATTGGATGAATTTGAGAAAGCACAGACCTATCTCAACCAACTTCCTTCAACTCCTGACAGGAAAAAATATAAAAAGCTATATCACGCGCTTATAGAAGAATACAGCAACCAAGAAGAAAGTGCATTAAAGTCTTATGCCCAAATCACGAAAGAATTTCCTAATTTTTTTGAAGGACATTACAATGAAGGGCATCTTCATTATATACTGGCTTTGGAACAAATTGATGATCTTAACAAAAAATTTAATAAGATTATCAAGCAAGAGAAAATTTCACGTCAAGACTTCCAAGTATTCAGAAAAGAAATCAACTATCACCTCACTCAAGCCTTAAAATCTTTTGATAAAGCACAGAAAATCCAACCTGAAAACCTAGAAATTCTACGTATCAGAAGCACAGTTTATCAGCTCCTCAACAAGGATAAAAAACAAAAAGAACTCGATTTATTGATCGAGTATGCTGAACTAGATTGAATTTTTTGTGATTTTTTATAAAAAATATGATAAATATCCTTGAAGCTTGAAGGATAACTACGGAATTTGGGGCTTTCTCAGAACAATTTTTCTGTTATTTTTGCAACAGGAAAGGAATAAGTTGTACTATATATATAAACAAACAGAATATTCAATGAAATTCGTGAAAAGATCAGTTGCAGTTCTTTTAACTGTAGCTGCCGCAAATGGTGCGTATGCACAAAGCGTAAGCAAAGCTGATGCAGCTCTAGTTGCAGGAGACCTAAACGAGGCTAAAACTCAAATTGAAGGAGCGATTGACAAAGAAATCGCGAAATTGCAAAAGAAAGGTAAGCCTGTAACAATCAAAGGAAAAACTCTTTTGGTAAAAGGTAATGTATACTCAGCAATTGCTTTGTCTGACAGCTCAATTTTTGCTGATATGCAAGAAGCAGCTATTGACTCAGCTTTGTCTGCGTACAATACAATTAAATCACAAGAGAAAGAAACGAGTGCTGTTTATAAGGATGCATGGGTAACTTATGCTGCGGGTGAAAACTCAACTTATATTCAAGGTAAAAACAGTAAGGTTCAAGACCTATACCAAGGTTTCATGAACAAAGGTGGTACTGCTTACAATGAGGAAGACTTCAACTCAGCAATGGAAGACTTCTTGACAGCTAGTAACATCATCTCTACAGATACTACGGCTATCTTCAATGCAATGATCTGTGCTCAGCAATTAGACGAGCCTGATACTGAAAAAATCCGTGAGTTGAGTAAAACAATGATCGAAAGAGGTGCTACAAACATCGATGCACACAGATTGTTGATTCACTATACAATGAGTGAAGCACAAGAATTCGAAACTCAACTTTCTGAGCTTGATGTTCAAAAGCGTCAAACTACGCAAGAGCAACTTCGTCCGCTAGAAGAAACTTTGGCTGATTACAAAGACAAAGCTGAGGCGAACAAAGCTTACATGAAGAAAAGCAAAGCTGCAAAAGATCGTTACAACAAATTCTCTAAACTAGCTACTGAAACTGAAGCGAAAATTGCTCCAGTAAAAGAAGAAATTGCTGGAATCGAAGCAAAAGAAGCTACAGCGAAAGAAGAAGCTAACAAGATATATGCTGAGACTTTGGGTTATGTAGAGAATGCACTTGAGGTACACCCAACAGATGCTAACTTGCAACAAACTAAAATCGTTTTATACATGAAAATGGATAAAATCGATGAGGCAATTGCAGAAAACAAAAAATCTTTGGAAGCTGACCCTAGCAACCCTGAGCTTTACTTCAACATTGGTCTTCTTTACTCTAACAAAATGGATGTAGCTAAAAAGGCTGAGAATGCTGAAGAAGCTGCTGAATTGGAGCAAAAGACTATCGAGAGCTACAACAAAGTATTGGAGTTGAATCCTAATCACTATGGTGCACTTGTAAACATCGGTGACTTCTACTACCAAAAAGCTAACGGTTTCAACCGTGAAGTTGAGAACTTGGTAGACTACACTGGTAAAGTGAAAAACTCTAAGGATAAAGCTAAAGTTGATGCATTGAAAGCTGACTTGATCGATAACGCTACAAAAGCAAAGGATTACTTTACTCAAGCACAATCGAACCAACCAGCTGGCGATTCAAACAACTTCGAATTATTGATCAACCGTGCTGATCGTATGATCAAGAACAACCAATAATTCTTAGCTGATTCTACTTTAGAATCATTAGCAACAAACCCGAACTTATTCGATAAGTTCGGGTTTGTTATTTTTGGGGAGATCATAAGATTTTTTTCAGTAATGAAAAGGAGATCGATTTTGAGCAATACAAACATTTAATCCATGAATATTACTCCTTTGCTATCAAATCCGCTTCAAGCGTATAAAACATACAAATAGAATTCATTACTTTTGCAAGTCGAAAATTTGATCGCCCTAGAAAATAGAGCAATAGAAAATACAGAAACAGTGGTAGATACAGAAATTAAAAAGCGAGACATCCGAAAAGTAAAGTCTGCGGAAATCAAAGCATTTTTGGTTGAAAATGGAGAGAAGGCATTCCGTGTCAAACAAATCAATGAATGGCTATGGAAGAAGTCTGCCCAATCTTTTGAAGATATGACCAACCTTTCAAAAGGAACACGTCAATTATTAGACGATCACTTTTTCTTTTCTCCGATCACGATCAACACCAAACAACAAAGTAATGATGGTACGATCAAATCCACTTTCAAACTTCATGACGAACATCTTGTTGAAGGCGTTTTGATCCCTGTACCTAGTGAGCCAAGAATGACAGCTTGTGTTTCTTCTCAAGTAGGTTGTTCTCTGACCTGTACTTTCTGTGCTACAGGTAAAATGGATAGAATCAGAAATCTTGATCCTGCAGAAATCTATGATCAAGTTGTAGCGATTCATAACCAAGCGGAAAAATACTTTGACAATCCACTCACAAACATTGTGTATATGGGAATGGGAGAACCACTCTTGAACTATGCCAATGTTTTGAAGTCAATTGAATATATCACTTCACCAGAAGGACTTGGAATGTCTCCAAGAAGAATCACGGTTTCTACCGCAGGTATTGCGAAAATGATTAAGAAACTGGGTGATGATGAAGTAAAATTCAACCTTGCACTTTCTTTACATGCTGCAAACGATGTGAAGCGTAATCAAATTATGCCGATCAACGAATCGAATACTTTAGAAGCACTAAGAGAGGCATTAAAATACTACTTCCAAAAAACAAAGAATCCTGTTACTTACGAATATATTGCCTTCAATAAATTCAATGATTCGCTAAAAGATGCGGAAGAGCTTTATCAATTCTGTAAGCACCTTCCTTGTAAAGTGAACATCATTGAGTATAATCCAATTGAAGATGCTGAATTCACGAAATCTGAAGGAGACAGACTAGATAAATTTAGTGAATACCTTCGTAAGAAAGGGGTGAATGTTCACGTCAGAAGAAGTAGAGGAAAAGATATTGATGCGGCATGTGGTCAGCTTGCAAATAAAGACCACGCAGAAAGTGAAATCAAAGACTAAACTAAGAAAATAGTGCAATAATATATTTTCTTAAAAAAGGTGTTTTTGACAAATTTCATTTTCGTACTCAGAATAAATCCCATAAATTTGTTCAATACTGCTTTTCAAGAAATGTACTTGTAAAGCACTTTTTGAGATAAAACAGGAGACATGAATAAAGAAGTAAAAGTTCATAAATTTTTCCTTATCAGTTTGTTTGTCATTTTCATTGACCAACTATCAAAAATCCTTGTCCATAATTACATGGAGATGGGTACTATAGGAGAAATCTATGTATTGGGAGACTGGTTCCGACTACATTATCTACTAAACCCAGGAATGGCTTTCGGGATGGAATTTGACAGCGAGTATGGTAAATTCTTCCTTACAAGTTTCAGAATTTTAGCCTCATGTGGTTTGGGATATGCCATCTACTATATGGCTAAAAAGAAGACTCATCCAGGCTTTCTGATTTGTTTAGCGATGATTATGGGAGGTGCAATTGGTAATGTTATTGATAGTGTGTTTTATGGAGTACTTATCGAAAATAATGCAATTCCAGGCTCACCTACTCCTTGGTTCCACGGTCAAGTAATCGATATGCTTTATTTCCCTATGGTAAAAGGTATTTACCCTACTTGGTTCCCAATGATCGGCGGAAAACCATTCTTGTTCTTCAGCCCTGTTTTCAACATCGCTGATTCAGCAATTTTCTTAGGGGTTGTATTCATTATGATCTTCCAAGGAAAGTTTGCCAAACACGATGAAGAGATGGCGAAACTAGCCTCTGAGTCAGAAAAGAAAGAAGGAATTCACTAAGAATATTTAATATAAAAAAGGGATAGTATTTGAATACTATCCCTTTTTTGTGCCTAAAAATTTACTGATTCCAGATCTCCCAAGCTCCTTCTGCTTGACCGATCAACATCTCATGACCATTTTTAGCTTTAGCTCCTTTATCTAAGCCTTTCTGCATAAACAAAGTCACCTCTGGGTTATATACTAAATCCATTAAGTAATGATCTTCTGTGAGGTACTCATAAGGAATATTCGGAAAAGTATCTTCTTTCGGGTACGTACCTAATGGCGTTGTATTGATGATTAAATGATATTCTCCCATAAGCTCTTCACTCAGCTGATCATAACTCAAGATATCCTCTCCTGCATTTCTACTCACATATTTATGCGGAATATTTCGATCATCCAAAACAGCTCTAATAGCTTTTGAAGCACCTCCAGTTCCAAGAATAAGCGCCTTCATATTATGATGAGGCAAAAACTTATCTAAAGAACGAGCAAAACCAATATAATCTGAATTATAGCCAACTTTCTGACCGTTTTCTTCAAACTTTATTACGTTTACTGCACCAATCCTTTCCGCAGTCTGAGGATCTAGCTTATCTAGAAATTGAATGACTTGTTCTTTGTAAGGAATAGTCACATTCAAGCCCGAAAAATTATTTTCAGAGATCAAATCTTTGAATTCCTCAATCTGAGCAAGTTCATACAACTCGTATTGAGCATCAGTAATGTTTTCTCTTTCATATTTATCTGCAAAATATTTCTTTGAAAAAGAATGTGTCAAAGGATACCCAATCAGTCCATATTTTTTCATATCTAAAAAATAATTAAGCCTATAAATATTTTAACCTACTAGAATTTCTACCATACCATCACTCCAATACTTCTGAGCCATGCGTTGTACATCATCAGCTGTAACCGCATGTATTTCTGAAATGTATTGATCTAGATGCTGATCTGTCAAATGATGAAAATGCTTCAATTTCGCATACTCCATCAATGACACAGGTGTATTGATTGACTTGATGTACTCGCCTGCAATATAGTTTTTCACAAGCTCTAACTCCCCTTCATCTACTTTTTCGTCACAAAGAATCTGAATCTCCTTATAAATTTCTTGGAGTGCTAATTCTCTATCATCTTTTTTCACATCAGCCCCAATTGTCCAATAGCCTGTTTTCTTTGGGAAAGAGCAAGAAGAATGTATTCCGTAAGTCAATCCTTTTTCTTCTCTGATGTTACGCATTAAGCGAGAACCGAAATAACCACCCAATATCTCATTAGCAACTTCAAAAGGAACTTTATCCTCATGCTTAATATCAAAAAGGCGTTTACCAATTCGGATACTAGTCTGAACAGCTTCTTCTTTTTCTATATATTCTTTGCTACCAACCAACGCATCAAAAGAAACTTCTGGTTCTGCAGGTAATGCTTTTTCAATCTTTATTTGCCCCAGCGTACTATTCAGGTCTTCTAAAATTTTCTCATCTACTTTTCCTGCTAAGAAAATTTCAAACGCACTTCCTTTCACTTGCTCATTATAGTGATTAACGGCATAGGATAGCTGATAATTATTAATAAATTCTTCAGAAAGCTCATAAGCCATCGGATGACCTTCTCCAAATAGCTTTTCTCTGAATTTTTGCCCTGCCAAATAGCTATTTTTCTCAAGGTTAATACGATGTCCTTGAATACTTACTTCGCTAATATGCTGGAATTCCTCCTCAGGGAAAGTTGCATCTGCCAGCATTGATGAAACCAAAGCTGTCGATTCTTTTATGAATCGATTTAGGCAATGTAATTCAATAATTAAGGATTGGAAGGAAGCAGAAGTATATACACTTGCTCCAATTTGTTCAAATGCCTCAGCAAGTTCTGCACTTGACTTCTCAGAAGTACCTTCCATTAAAAGTTTAGCACAAAAATGAGCATCCCCTTGATATTTTTCATACGCTCGACCTGCACGGAATAATAGGTGCATAGATGCGATAGACTGATTCCCGGCATTGATAAAATACACAGGTACGCCATTATCTAAAGTGATTTTCTCAGCCTTTTGGATTTCGAAATCTGAAATGGGGAAAGCTTCAGGAGCTATTGCTCTATTCAATGCCATAAATATATGATTAGTAGTTATAAGCCAAAATTGGAGAGAAATACAAAGTCAAACAATTAATTTGATTCGAAGAAATTTCTCATTCTATCAAATTTCTAAAAATTGACTTATTAAAAAAATTACTGAAGGATTTCTTTCTAGCTATAGTTATAAAAAAAGGATAAACTAAGACTAGTTTATCCTTCTGTAGTAGCGGGAACAGGACTCGAACCTGTGACCTTCGGGTTATGAGCCCGACGAGCTACCAACTGCTCCATCCCGCGATATCGCATTACTTCTTTTTGAAAAAGTCTAGTAATTAAAAAGACTTTTAGTAGCGGGAACAGGACTCGAACCTGTGACCTTCGGGTTATGAGCCCGACGAGCTACCAACTGCTCCATCCCGCGATATCGCATTACTTCTTTTTGTGAAAGTCTAGTAATTGAAAAGACTTTTAGTAGCGGGAACAGGACTCGAACCTGTGACCTTCGGGTTATGAGCCCGACGAGCTACCAACTGCTCCATCCCGCGATGTAATTTGCATTAAGAAAATGTGATACCTTTCCGAATTGCGAATGCAAAGGTATAGGTATTTATACGATAATCCAATACCTTTGTTGAAAATAAATGAAATAAATTTGAACAAAGTGTGAAGAATATTGAAAACACAATGTTAAATGACTAGTTTTCAATCTCTTTTAAATATTTCAAGAATATGGCAAATCACAAAGCAGGTTTTGTAAGTATCGTCGGTAAACCTAATGTAGGTAAATCTACCTTGATGAATCAGCTCGTTGGCGAAAAACTTTCGATAATTACCTCTAAAGCACAAACAACTCGTCATCGAATTATGGGAATCATCAATGACGACGATTATCAAGTGGTTTATTCGGATACTCCAGGAATCATTCAGCCAAAATATAAATTGCACGAATCGATGATGGGCTTTGTGAACAGTTCACTAGATGATGCAGACTTGGTTCTTTTTGTGACTGATATTTATGAAAAATATGACGAAGAGGATGTTATCAAAAAACTCCGTTCAATGGACGTTCCAATCGTTCTATTGATCAACAAGATTGACCAAGCTGATCAAGAAAAAGTATTAGCCAAGATTGAAGAGTGGAAAGATATTCTTCCTGTAAAAGAAATCATTCCGATCTCTGCACTTCACAAATTCAATACAAAGGATTTGTTGAACACGATCTTGAACTACATGCCTGAACATGAACCTTTCTTCCCTAAGGACGAATTGACGGATAAACCTGCTCGTTTCTTCGTTTCAGAAATTGTAAGAGAGAAAATCTTCATGACTTACAAAAAAGAGATTCCATACAGTACAGAAGTAATTGTACAATCTTTTAAAGAGGAAGATGATATCATCCGCATTATGGTCGATATTTTAGTTGAAAGAGACTCTCAAAAGGGTATTTTGATTGGTAACAAAGGAATTAAACTGAAACACGTAGGGATTGATTCTAGAAAAGATATTGAAGCTTTCTTCGGTAAAAAAGTGCACATCACTACTTACGTTAAAGTCGATCCGAACTGGAGAGAAAATGCGCGTAAGTTGAGAGAATATGGATACGGAAAAGAGTAGCTTTAAATACTAATAACTATAAAAATAAAAGTCACTAGAATCTGCTTCTAGTGACTTTTATTTTTTCCTGCATACAAGAAAAGCCCCACCAAAAGGTGAGGCTTCCTTGGGATTTTGGGCTCAAATATTATTCTACTATCATTCTCTTAGCAAATTGTTTATCACCAACAGTAAGTATATAGAAATATAATCCTGTTTGCAATCCATCTTTACTAACCTCTACTTGATAGTCACCTGGTAGCGCTTCTTCTGAAACCACTTCTTTCACAAATTGACCTTGTGCAGAATACAATCTCAATGAAACTTGTGTTTTCTCAGAAATTGAGTATTCAATTGAAGTTGATGTTGTGAATGGGTTTGGAGCATTTTGCTTCAATACCGATGCTTCTAATACATCATCTACACTAGTAATCACATCAAGACTGAATGATGCTTCTACAGAACCACCTCTTCCATCTTCAGCTGTAATACTTACAGTACCACTTGCAATTTCATTTACCATTACCATCAATAGATCACCTGAGAATGCTAATGTCAGGCTACTTACTTCTGTTTCGGCAAAATAAACAAGTTCATCGCCATCGATATCTTCAAAATACATTGATAGATCAAATGTATGTACTGAAGGTACTTCTGAAGTTGCGATGTTAGGAAGATCATTCGTAGATGTTGGTAATGTGTTAGAATGAACATTTAGTTCTAACGCTGTCACACCACCTTTCTCATCATTTGCTGTTACGATTACTTCAGCATCTGTTGCTGCAATCGAAGATACAAATAACGAATCTCCATCGATGTTTGCTACAAGTACTGAATCTGTTGTCGACACGTCAAATACTAATGCATCAGCATCTACATCAGTAAACAAGTCCTCTAACTTAAATGCCGTTGTGGTCACATTTGGCACTAGGTTGATTAACTCTTGAGCAACACCTTCCGGACTGTGGTTTGTTATGATCACAAAAGACGCGCTTAGTGTACCACCTCTAGTATCTTCAACGTCAATTTGAACTGTACCATTAACTTCATCCTCTATAGTTAACATCAAGTTGCCTCCATCTAAATATGTTGACAAACCTTCCATTTCTTCTGAAATAACCATTGTCATATCATCGCCGTCTGCATCTGAAATATGTGCATGAAGATCAATTACATGATACGTAGGGATTTCATTCAAAATGATTGTATCTATAGCTACAAATGAAGGTGCTGTATTCGCATGTACACCAAAAGACATGACTACATCTCTACTTCTACCATCATTAGCTACTAATGTAACCTCAGCGTCTGTTGCAGCTGTTGCATTTATCGATAATGAATCATTACTAATCGTTGCAATTACTAACTCATCTGATGATTCTACATTAAATGTCAATACATCATCATCTGCATCCGTAAATACTGATGCTAAATCGTAAACCACAACTTCTTGATTAGGAATTATCTCTAATTGCTCAAGTTGAACAAACTCTGGCAAGTTGTTAGACTCATCAATAACTTCTATATCAAAAGTAACAGCTACCCATTCTTCTGATTTACCGTCATTTGCCATCAAAGTGATCGTAGAAACACCTCCAGCTAATGGACTAACAGCAAGGTAATTATTATTAAAGTCAAGCTCAGCAACTAACTTACTTGAGTCACTTACTTCTAGAGCCATCTCTAATTCATCACCATCGTAATCATAGAAGACATTGAAGATTCCAATTAGATTTTCTCCTCCAGCAAGGCTGATCACTTGATTTTCTGGATACTCTAGTACCATTGGTAAAGAATTTACTCCAGTATAGATAACAGTAACGTTAAATACCTCTGTTGCAATACCGCCTTTACCGTCAGTTGCAGTAAGAGTCACTTCTGAATCACCAATTCTTTGTGGTGAAATACGTAACTCGTCACCATCAAGTGAAACCATAGCGATAGCTTCATCTGAAGACTCTACTGAAACTGTTAGTCTATCGTAATCTTCATCTGTAAATACATCGCTAATATCTAGGTAGTAAGTACCTTCATAAAGATCAACATCCATGTCATCAATTGAAGTAGCAACCATTGGTGCTGCATTTTCTCCATCGAAAATTACTGTTGTTGTGAACATGACTTCAACAACTCCTCCAAATGGATCAGACACACTAACTAGAATCTCAGCAGAACCAATATGATGTGGCGTCACAACTAGTAGTCCTGCGACAATCTCTACCTCAGCTACTTCTTCATCCGAAGATGTAACTTCAAAGAATAATTCGTCTTCATCGACAAACATAGCTTCCAATGATGCAGAGATGAATGGCGAACCTTCATAATTCAGTTCAACATCATCTAATGTACCTATAAATTCTGGTGCATCATTTTCACCTGTATATTCAATAACTAGATCAACTGTTGTTTCTACTAAGCCGTCTTCAGGGTCTAAAGCTACAACTCTTACAGATGTAGTATCAACTGCATTAGGAGTTACATAGAAACCTGAATCAACTTCCATTACAGTAGCTGCCCAAGAATTTTCAATCTCAGCATATACTATAATCACTTCTTCAGAATCTGCATCAGTAAACACTTCTGACATGTCTACAAAGTGATACTCTTCTTCTAAATCAACAAATACAGTATCTAAAGGATTAGCAACTACTGGTAAAGAGTTTATTACTTCAAACTCCACAGGAATAATTGTTGATGGCAAGTTTGGATCATTGGTAGTCAATAACAATTCAGTACCATAAGAACCTTTAGGAAGTCCTTCTGAGTTGAATGATACACGAACTCTTTCTTCACCTAAAGCATCTACACTTCCGTTTAATGTATCCAATGACAACCATGAATCATCCGCAATTTCAATATCCCACTCCAACGAGGTTGACTCTCCTAGGTTACGAATAGTAATAACCTCAGAACGTACTTCATTGGTTGGTTGTTTTGATTCTAATTCTCCAGGAAGTACCACTGCATACACATCAGGAGTTCTAACTGAAGCGATCAAGCTTACTGATACATCCGAAGCATTTGAGAATATTGTTAAGGTCTCATCTAATGAACCTACTTCTGCAGGATTTAAACTAACTGTCAATTCTACTTCTTCACCGATCTCTAAAGCCATAGGGTATCCCACTACTGAGAATACACTTGAACTCGTAGAAATTGAATCAATTAGTAAGACTGCATCTCCATCATTTAGAATACTAAATGTAGCTTCAGGAGAATCAAAAATAAATGGATTACCAAAATCAAGCTCATAGTCACTCAATACTACGAATGGCTCGTTTCCACTTACAGTAAGCGTTACTGGCACTTCAAAGATAGAACTTACAGGATCATTACTGTTAATTACTAGAGCTGATTCAAAAGTGCCATTTGGCATATCTGATGCATCTAATGTTAAAGTCACATCTTGTGAATCGCCTGGTGCAATTACACCTTCTTCTATACTAGCAGAAACAAATGACTGCCCTGCCGATGGGAATGCTAACCAAGAAACTTGCATTGATCCACCTGGTGCAGAATCACCTAAGTAACCTACTAAACCTGTGTTACCCGTATTCAAATCAACAACTCTAAGTTCTGGTAGGAAAGTATCATAGTTGAAGGCAGACATCCATACAATACCTGTAGTAGGATCCCATGCCATTCCTTGACCAAAGTTTGCATCAAAACCGATATAACCAATATCTGTCAGTTGAGCAGTTGCTTTGTCAATTCCATAAAGCATATCATTGACAATATCATAACCGTACAACTCACCATCTCCTGTTGCTGTAATAGAGATCATTAAATATGTCTCAGAATAATCTCCGATATACTCTGCTACATAAAGTCCATTCTCATCAACAAGTTCATAAAGTGCTGTTGCTGTAGAAGCATAAATAGCTTTGGATGTAGGATCAATTGTAATACCAGTCCAATCACCCATTCCTAATAACCAAGTATTGATCAACGTTCCTTCTTGTCCTTCCACTAAAGAGTATTCATACAACTCTCCACCTGAATGCAACTCTAAGAAACTCATGTTTCCAGGTAGTGTAATCGCAGAAGATGTGAAAGAAGGAGCTGAAGTTTCATTTTCTAATGAAATATACTCAGGGTTACCCAATTCAAAAGTTCCATGGAAAGGATTAGAACTTACGTCATAAGCATAAATACCAGTCAAAGCGATTGTCGATAAATCTTCTTCCATATTTATGGTTGGCACCCCTTTCTGAGGAACTGAAGATCTTCTTTCCTCAACTTTACCAGTTTTGGCTATACTTCTAGATACAGATGGTGCAGTTGCAGCCGGTATATTTATTTCCATTTGCTCTTCTACAGGAGTCACACCTAAATACTCTAGATCAAATATTAGAGAATCTGTACCGTTATTTGTCAATGTAACCGTATGAGAAACTTGTGTATCAACCTCTAAAGAATCAATGATTTCTGAAGGAGATACTGCTAAGATTACATTTGGTAATTTACCTTGACCAAAAACATAAAGACTAACTATCGTATCAACATCCGATACAATTGATAAGGTATCTTCAAAGAATACACTATCAGATGGATTAAACATCACATCAGCGTATGCCATCTGCATTGGAGGAATTACTAATCCATCAAATAATGCAGTGAAGTTTTCTGAAGTAGATGTAACTTCTGAAATATGAAGCGTATCTGAACCCTCATTATAGATTTCGAAAGTTTCATAAGCATAATCACCTACTAGTACCGAATCTTCAAAGATCAATGAATCTTCAGATATAGCAATCGAAGGCTCTCCTGTTACTGTCAAGTATAAAGGTACGATTGACTGTGGTTGTTCTGGATCCAATGAAGATACCCAAATCTCACCATAGTAAGATCCACCTAACAGATCTAATGAATTAACAGTAACATCTACATCCATACTACCACCAGCATCTATAGTGCCTTGTGTAATATTTGGCACGATGTACTCTAATGACGCATAGATAGCTACCGCTAGACCTTCTTCAATATAATAAGTATTGAATGCTACTTGAATTCCTTGTGAACCATCATAGTTCTCAGCTCCAACTGAAACATTGTATGCATTTCCTTCTACTTTCTCGTATTGGAACAACATGTTTCCACCTCTTGTCAACATTACTTGGAATGTATATTCTCCATCTCCAGCGAAAGAAGGTACGTCTGTATACTGCACGTATAAAACATCTTCTCCAATCAAATAATGTACACTACCACCTGCTTCAGGATTCAAGTCTTTCCATAATGGTGCTACAATAGAGTTTGGAGTTCTTACATCAGGAATCTGTTGATTCACTGGCAAGTTGGCTCCATTTGGATCAAATGTCAGATAACCATTAGAAGAAACGTAAGCTTTTGTAAAACGATGGCCAAATAGTGAAACTTCAAATGGTAACTCTACTCCTGCGGCATCGTCATCTCCTAAATCTAAAAGAACAGCATTCTCATTTTCTGAAATATCCATCCAGTTATAAATAGGCGCGCTAGGAGATTCTTCATAATTATCCATGAAGAAATATCCACCATCACCAAATCCATAACCATTTACAACTGCATGACCTTGACGTGAATCTACTTCACCTTTCACAGGATCTTTTGCAAATTGGATATAGCTTATATTATTAGGATTGTCTCCGTACTCTAAATCTTCAGGGTAGAAGTTACTAAACTGGAATTTCAATTCACCTTCTCCTGTATTGTTGATCGTTAATGTTTCAGTACTTGAAGAAGCATATTCAACATTATACACCAACTCTTGAGGATCAAACGATATATGACCAGGGAAAGAACCCATCGCTGAAAGTTCAAAACTATACTGCTCTCCTTCAGTGCTGATTAGTATCAATTCACCAGTAACAGCACCTTCTGATTCTGGAATATATTTTATAGCTAACTCAACTGAATCTTGATAAGGAATTGAAAGTTCATAATCAGCTACTAACTCAAATTCTCCTGTTACAATAACTTGCTCGATATCAGTAGAACCATCTCCAATATTTGAAATGACGATATCTTGCTCTACCTCATAACCAATAATATGTGTACCAAAGTCAAGATTTGATGCTTCCAATTCTGGAACACCATAAATATCGACAGCAATTGGGTAACCATATAAAGGATAGATGTTATTTGAACGAATCATTGCATAAGCTAAATAACTTCCTTCATGAAGTTCAGATGCATCTACACTAATCGCAATTTCATCTGTTCCACCTGCCGCAGCTGAACCTGCGTATTTTGACGCAGTTAACCACTCAACCTCTGATCCAATGTTTTGTAAGATTGTCCATTCTATTGCATTCGCTAATAGACTTCCTCCTTGAGAACCTTTACCAAATCCATTGATATCTGTTTCCGTTGAATATAAAGTATAGTTCAAATCAGTTCTTTGTACACCATTTACCTGAGCTGTAACTACTAGAGGTTCTCCTGAAGCCCAAGTCGCTAGAATCTCAGGGTCATTGTATGTACTGATAGATTTACTCATGAATGAGTCATAACTCAAACCTAAAGTATCTACACCTGCAAAAATTGGATGTGTAGTATTTTGAACCATCATATAGTCATCTTGATAACTATAAGTTGCATTCCCTCCCATTAGTCTATAAGAACTCCAATAATTAGAAATCTCATTACTAGCTACTTCAGGATACATTGTCACTACACTACCTCTATAATCAACATAATCAGCCAATACCATCCCTAGGTAATAGTTATCATAGAAATAATAATCACCACGAGCTAATACAATACCATCAAAAACTTGAAGTTCATTCCAGTTTGGCGTAAATACACTGACATCAATTGTAGTTACTGAAGCAAATTTATCTGATGCTAGTAAACTATCCACAATATCAAACTGATCTACAGCAATACTTCCATTTAATGGTGTAGACAAAACTGCAATATTGAAACCAGGAGAGTCTCCCTCTTGAATATACACAGGAGCTTGTTCATCAGCTGAAACAGCTTCTACAGAACCATCAATACCTTTTCTTTCAATTGTATGGATATCTAAACCATTCCAACGAGTTTGCATAGAAGCTACTGATTTCTCAATCTCTGCCATTGATGATGCTTCTACTAAAGACATGGTATAATTCAAGTCTACAGTTCCCTCATTATGAAGAGTAAATGTAGTATCCATAGCTTCCCCATTTCTCATATTCAAATATATATAGTCTGGAGAAACAGTAAGGAGTGCTGCATCTATAACATTTGCATAGAATTCAATCTCGATATCTTCTTGAACATCACCGTCAAAAGTAACAATGAAACTATCTTCAACACTTCCAGCAACAGCCGGAGTATAATTGAAATAAACTTCAAGCTCAGTTTCAGCAGCTAACTCATAAGGGAATGTCAGGTCTAGAACTGTAACATTCTCTGGTAAATCAAGAGAAGCTATAGCTACAGACTCTGTACCAGCATTGCTTAAAGAGAAACTTCCCGATGAAGTTACTCCAGTATACGCTTCAAAGAAATAAACTTGATCAGTGGAAGCACTAACCAAAGGTGCGCTTTCAACTGTTAAAGAAACTGGATATTCTACAACTGTATTATTTGGGTCTGAAGTGTTCATTACCAAAGTTGCAGTATAGGTCGTATCTACATCTAATCCTCTAGCATTATAAGTTAAAACAAGATCTTCAGATTCTACTCCCTCAAGCTCACCTCCGGATGGAGAAACTCTTAACCAACTACCTTTTCCTCCAAGTGCCCATGCAATTGCTTGGTTAGCAAATAATCTATGATCTTCAGAATAAGATACATTGTAGTCATCCAAACTTTCATTACCAATACCTATTATGCGGCCACCGCCATAAGTTGCTACCCCTACAAAAGCATTTCCATTTTGAGTAAAAACTATATTTTCGGCACTTCCTTCTACCTCAAAATAAGCTCCAGCTGAAGATGCATATAATTCTATTAATGAATTTGTAATAGGATGAGGAGCAAAATCATAGATATACTCATCATAATAAGTACCGTAAGCGTTGTATGTAAGTCCAGACCCTTCAAGAAGATAGTTTATATTCGTTGTTGAGCCTGAATCATCACCCATAGTGATCAAACCTCCGCCACTCATAATCCAGTCTTTAATTACTGAAAGAGTTTGGGTATTGAAATCTCCCACATTATCATACAACAATAGAAGGTCTACTTCACTCAGACTACTTTCAGTTAACTCATTCAACTCAACCCAAGTCACTCCTTGAAGAGCTCCATCTTCTGCTAAGATTGAAAAATCAAATAGACTATACCCAGGAGGTAACGCAACTGTTTTCCCTGAAATTTCAGAACTAATAGCCAATTCAATAGCATTTACTGTTCTTGTTTCTACTGAATGTAAAGAGCGATCTTCACTATATATGTCTACCTCTAAATTTAATAGAGCAGGCAAATGTAATAGTTCCTCTTCTTCATCATGCTCAATAGAAACTGAATACCCTAATAAGCTTTCTGCTACAGTATTGGAGAATGTTAATGTATCCTCGTCACCTCTACCAAAGCTAACCGTCCAATCAAATGATGTTTCTGAACTAGAATATACAGGCGTATTTATTGCACTAGCATATACTTCAAAAGTAGTAACAGAATTGTAAGGATCATTAGAGTCTATCTCTAAAACTCCATAGAAATCACCTGCAACTGTTGGTGTAATACTAGCCATCACTTCAAGAGTGTCTCCCACTTCAACAGTTAGCGGGTATGTATATGTAGGTATTGTAGCGTCAGTCGCTGTAATCGAATTGATTTCAAGAGTTGTTGAACCCTCATTTATGATCGACACTGGGAATGTTACAAGAGAGTCTACATAAACATCTCCAAGAATAGCATACTCTTCCTCAAAATTAATTGTTGGATAAACACCTACTGTAAGGCTCATTGGAAGCTCTTGAACAGGATAGTTATAACCATCTACATAGAAATCTAATTGACGCTCATAAGTTTCTCCTCCTTCTAGGTTAACAGTACTATATAAAACATCGAAAGCATCAGTACTATTAGCTGCTACTACACCTGAAATTTGACCAAGGTCAAATACTCGTACATCTGGCTTAATCAAGATTGCTTTACCAGCACTCGCAAATGTCGTATTATATGCGATTTGTAATCCTAGTGTTCCATCTTGATTTTCTACCCCTATCGTAGCATCCTGAGCATTAGTATCTGGATCATCCTTATATTGGATTTTTATATTTCCATTATCCCATAAAATGTACTGAAATTCAAAAGAACTCCCTCCACCAAATGGATATACATCACATTGAATTATAACGTGATCCTCTTGTTCTTGGACATAAGCATAATTTACCCTTAAATCATCCCATAGACCCGCAATAAAATTATTAGGTGTATCAGCATTAGGAATTGATACATTACCAAATGCGGTAATACCTGTAGTACCAAATGTAATTAAACCATTACTTGTTACATACAATGTCGAATAATCCTCATTATAGAATGGGAAATCAAAATTATTCAATGTATATGTACCATAACAATCATCACATCCAGATACTACAACATCTGACGTGGAAATATCAACCCAATCGTATAAAACATTTCCATTAGAATTGTCTTCCCATGAATATTCATCTGCATACCCTGAAGTATTAACCTGACCAGCATTTAATAATGCATTTTCACCTTTTTTCTCTAATCTGTAATACTGATAAGGATTTACCTTTGCAGCTAATTCTTCTTCTGGTTCTACATTTGTAATGTTTAAGCTATACGAGAAATCTGTATCTCCTGAATTTGTCACTACAACCTCTACCTCTCCTTCTTCATTTGCTTCTGCTTGGACAGATAAAGGAGACGGTGCTACACTAATACTTGCTGGATCTCCTGATAGAACTTGTGAAACAACTGAAACCGACATCGGTAAATTTGATGCATTTCCTTCAATTGTAATATTCCCTGTAAAATCACCTGCTGTACTCGGGTTAAATGTTATAGGAATATATACTGACTGCCCCCATCTGATTCCTTCAAATGAAGTTTCAAGGATTTCTATATCAGCATTATCTGAAGTCACATTTGTTATATCGTAATAGTTAGTCCCGTTGTTTTCAACTTCTAAATAGGCTTCTATTGCGTAGCCTACAAAAGTATTTTCTAAATCCAATGCACTTGAAGCAACAATAGCATCACCCAATACATACATCTCAACACCTACATATTCTGTTGCTACTAAAGAGCTTGTAATTTCAGCTTCTACATAAGGATTGAAACCACCAGTATAATTTGTAGCATCAAGTGTCACGGTAACATTCTGTGATTCTCCTGGCGCTATCACTCCGCTCGTAACATCTGCACTTGCCCAATCAACATCTCCTAATGAAAGTGAGAAGTCAGTATCTACATTTCCTGCATTTATGATTTTGATAACTGCTGTAGTAGAACTTCCTTCATCTACTTCTTTATAAATAAAGTCTGGAGAAATTGCTAGTCGAGGAGCTGGTTCAAATCCATTATCATCATCGTCATTTCCTTCACCCAAAGCTCTTGCGGCATTCAATCTTCCACTACCTAGTTCTCCTTGGTAACTTGGGTTAACGTCATCGATAGGATCGGTTGTATTTACCAACATATCCCAAAGTGTTGCTGGCGAGAATGACGGACTTCCATATTCTGATACTACTAAGGCCGCCACCCCAGACACATGAGGACACGCCATTGACGTTCCTTGGAAAAAGGCATATCCGTTATTTGGAACTGTACTCAATACTCCTTCCGAAGAAATACTAGTTTCTCCTCCAGGTGCAGAAATATCAACCCAGTCACCATAATTTGAATACCATGATTTAGTATCATTATGTGTAGTCGCTGAAACCATCATTACTCCATCCAACTCTGATCTATAATCAACCGAAGGACTGTCAGAGTTTCCTGATGAGATAATAACAATACCTCCGTTCATCATATCAGAACCTGCTTCTGCTGTATAATAATTGATAGCATCTACAAGTGACTGATCATAAGACCCTCCTCCCCAACTATTTTGAGAAATTATAGATCCCATATCGGCAGCATAGATAAATGATGGAGCAGGGTTATAAATTGCATTCGATCCATCCGCATTCAAACTCATAGCCATTAAACGAATACCGTCACCAATACCTGTTCCTCCAGCTACTCCACCTACACCTATTCCATTATTATTTTCTGCTGCTACTGTACCTGCAACATGGGTTCCGTGACTATGATAATCATATACATCATTTGTTCCATAATGGAAATCCCAACCGTATACGTCATCAATGTAACCATTGTTATCATCATCAATTCCATTATTTGGAATCTCACCTTCGTTCACCCAGATATTACCAGATAAGTCTTCATGGTTATAATCAATACCTGAATCATGAATTGATACTACAACTCTATCATCTCCAGTTTGTACATTCCATGCTTCAAGTAATTTAATATCTGCACCAACTGTACCACCTGTTTGACCTGTATTGTCATAGTGCCATTGTGCTCCAAAACTTGGATCATTAGGACTTTGAACAACACTAGCATCACCTGTTGAATACTTAAAAACCGGTGTACATGTTGTTACCTCAGTAATTCCTTCAAAAGAATTAAGCACAGTTTCTACAGATACATTTTCACTGAATGAAACATCATACCAGAGATGTAATCCATATTTTCTGTGCTTTTCCTCAAACTTCCCTGCATAAGGGAATACTCTTTTCATCTCTCGGATTTGATATTCCGCAGCAAGTCTATCAATATTTCTTAAGCCTACTGATAATACTTGAGATGAATTCGATTTCATTGGGCTTGCAATAATTTGCGATTCTATTTGAGCTGCAAACTTTACACGCACCACATTATTAATTTGTTCTGCTCTATACTGTGCTTGTAATGTAAAACTGAACAACAGCATAAAGAGTACAAAAAAAATGTTAGCTTTTCGCTTCATTTTAGATGGATAGGTTTTTTACAAAAAATAAATACGTAAAATAAAAATATGCCTAGAGATTAAAATTGAGTTCTTAAAGAACATCTGATAAAAAATATCTCTTTAGGTATTAATAATTTAAGCATCCTAAAATCCCTTTAGGAAAGCTTATGAGAATAGGTAGTTAAGGAGGTGTATTCGTTTAATTCATTAGCAATTAATTAAGTGAATAGATAGTATAATGTCACTCTAACAAAGTTGCTTCATAAGAATTTAATAATCAACTACATATATTTTTAATACAAAACTATATAGGTATATCACAATTTAAAATAGTTAAAAAGTAAAATTAAAAATATTGCACCTAACCCAATCAAACACACCACACTCCTCGTATAATACATATTAACAATTCGGTTAAAGAATATGGCATATAAATGCCCCACTGTCTAAATATCACAATTAAACCATATTTATATACCACTTTACCAATACACTCTAATACTATATCACCTATAAAATTCTTTGAAAAAGCCTATTTAACATCCCCTCAAAAATCAAATATTAGATTAAATACTTTACTATCTAATTCTTTCAACTCTATGCCCTTTGAACAAATTTCTAAACACAAATCCTTATATTATAAATTAAACTGAGATGCCTACAACGACAGGTAATGAATACGTACTTCAAAACCATCAAGTAGCATTTGATGTTGTTTCTATGTCATAAATATTAATACTGTAGAAGTTATTACACTTCTCAAGCATACAATAGAAAGATTTAATAAGGGAGAAGATGGTTTTTGATATCAATTATTTTCATGATTTAAAAGGTACTGATTTAGACCGATTATTAGCTGAAGGTTGGTTCCGTCATACCGAGATCATGGCACGATATGAGTTGATGTTTTTTGATGAACAAGTGAAAGGAGTGGTCCCTTTAAGAGTTGATTTGGAAAATTATCAGCATTCTAAGGGGCAAAGAAAACAGCTTAAAAAAATAACTCACCTAAAAAGAGAAATTAAGCCACTTGAAATCACTTCAGAACTTGATCAACTTTACAGAACCTACAGACGAATGCGATTCCCTGAAATGGGTGATAAGTCTATCTATGAATTTTTTAATGGTCTCACCTCATTTGATCTTCCTTACGAAACTTGGCAAGTCACTTACAAACTTGATGGAGAATTGATTGCAGCTAGTTTTTTTGATGTAGGAAAAGAATCTACCTGTGGATTATTAGGAATCTATCATCCCGAGCAAAAGCATTTAGGTCTAGGCTTTCTTTCCATGCTTGTAGAAGTAGAATGGGCTATCGCTCATGGTAAAAAATATTATTATCCAGGCTATCTTTTAGATTCGAAATCTGTTTTTGACTATAAAGGACGATTAAAAAATCTAGAATTCTTCAATTGGGATAATGAATGGCATCCTTGGGAAAACTTTCAAGCTAGCGAAACGCTTTACCATCAAACGAGAAGAAAGTTAAACCGCCTTGCCCAAGAGTTATCTATCCGATCAGACTATGAACCTCAAGTGATTGAAGTGAAAGATTATTTTGCATACCGTTGGAACAACAGACCAACTGATATGCAAAGTCCTCTTCAGATTCAACTTCGTACAGGTATGGCACACCAACTACGAATTGAGTATCTCCATAAAGAAGAACAGTATCGTATTTACCCTTACGCATTTCAAGCGATTGGACAATCTAAGGATATGTATACCAAAGATGCTGATGAAATTCTGGATATAGCGGATAACTATTATGAACTGATTCACCAGATGGAGGTTTTACAGTTCCAAGAATTAACCCCTATTTATCAATATATTCGCAAAGATGTAAAATCTCGATTCTCTAGCCTTGATATCAATTTATTTGGTAATGCTTTCCCCAACTTTACATGGATTTTATTCACTTTAAAAAGTAAACGTTGGCGAATAGGGTTAGGAATTCGCCAAGAACATTTAGGTAAAGAGATTGATCGTTGTTATGTACTTGAACGGTATGAACCTTTCGTTGGAGAATGGGGAATTGTAGGGAAATTTTGGGATGAAAACGAATTTGAAATTCTTCTAGAAAAAGGCTTAGAAAGTTAACTTCACCGCCATAAAGTACATTTCCATTTTAATAATTATCTCAATGCAACTATTCTAGTGAAAAAAGATGTTGTAAGAATATCAAAGTATTCTAGTCTATTTTTCTAGTGATACTTTGTGGCGTTGAAAGTTGAAAAGGTCTAGCCCACAATTGAGCTAGACCTTTTTATTTATTTAAGCTCATATAAGTGTGGTGCAACTAACCAAATCCCCCATTCAGGGCTATAAGGGTGTACTTCATTCACTACTTCTTCATCACGATAAATATTTTTTTTAGCATTTGCCCACTCAAAAATTCCTCCATACAAATTCACTACTGTTGCTTTCGTCTGTTCTTGAAGCTTCTCTCCTACCAATGCACTACGGTAACCCACACTACAATAAACGACTACCGTATCTGAAACATCAAGATTTTGAAGCAAGCTTTTGTCTAGCTTCTCTCCTTTCTCATCTACCCAAATTGCAGACCTTATATGACTCACTTCAAACTCCTCCTCCGTTCTACAATCCAATAAAATCATATCTGCACTTAGTTCTTCCATATTAATATATGGAGTAACCTTAGGAACAAAACTATCAATCATCTCATGATAAAGCTCTTGCTTATTTTCTTGAAAAAAAGAGGATAAGAACTTCAAACTTAAAAGACAAACAAGCGATAACACGATATATTGTTTTTTAAAGATAAACATCTGTTAGAAACATAACATAGATCACTAGTGACTGAAAATGTTCGATTAAGAACTGAAATTATATTCGTCATTAGTACTTCATCATTTATCCCCCTTTAAGGGTATTTTCTTAAATGAAAACTAAAATAATTGAAGAAAGATAAATAGAATCTACTATAAAATCTTATTTTCATAATAATGATACCCTATAAAAGGTATCTACTACAATTGGTCTAATACTCACAACAAAGTCTTTTAACTATTTATGTTTGTATTTTTTTGAGATGCAAATTTAATAACCCAAAAGCTTATTTTAGAAGGTTCGATAGAATGTTGCTCACAAAATCTGATTTTACCTTTGAATTTCTCTTCATAAAGAAGAAACTAACTGATGCTTGTCTAAATTTACTTTCAATTACTGGTCTAGTAAGTTTATTTGGTATCTTTCTACATACTGGTATTGTGGTAAATACTACAATCATTATAACATACCTATGTATTTATACTGCTGTTGTTTCTATTACAGTATTCAAAACACACGTCCCTCTGTTTTATCGAAAACTTTTTATTCTTTGCCTATTTTTCTTTTTGTCTTTATACCTCTTTTACGCTGTTGGAGTGATAGGTATTTCTCTTTTATTCCTTATAATTTTCACTGTACTTGGAGGGATATTATTTAATCAAAGAATTGGTCTTTTATGCTTGGGTTTAGCTAGTGGTATGCTTGTAGCCTTTGGTATTTTAGCTAAGTATAAACTAATTGCCTTTCGAGATCCTTATTCATCTTCATCAGAAACTTGGTTATCTACCACTATTATTTATGTACTCTTGGTCGGGATTCTATTGTCTGTAATCGAGCTACTGCACCAGCATATCGGAAAACTCATCAAGAAATTGGATGAAAAACATGTTGAATTAGCCAAAGCAAATCATGAATTAGATACGTTTATTTATAGAGTTTCTCACGATCTACGTTCCCCAATCTTATCTTCCATAGGTCTAATTGAATTGACGAAGAACACAAAAAAAGAAAAAGACCGCAGACATTATCTTGATTTACAATTAACCAGCCTTAAAAAGCTAGATACTTTTATCCTGAATATATTAGAATACTCTAGAAATAATAATCAAGAAGTTTATGAAGAGGAAATTGAGACAGGAAAGTTCATAAATAACCTTATTCAAGCGTACGAAATTGACTATCCGAAAGTCAATCAATTACAAGATGTCTACCAAGAAATTCCATTCTGTTCTGACCCAACCAGACTCGCTATCATTCTTAATAATTTACTATCAAATGCTTTCAGATTTACCGCTACTACTTCCGAAACTCCTTTAGTAAAAGTAGTGGCTATTGTTGATCGTGAATATCTCAATATTTGGGTCTCCGATAATGGCATTGGCATTTTACCCGAATATCAAGCAAAAGTATTTGACCTTTTCTTCCGTGCTTCAGACGAAAATCATGGTACAGGTGTTGGGTTATATATCGTTCGAGAAACTGTTCGAAAGCTAAATGGAAGAATTAATCTTTATTCTGTGCCTCGCAAAGGGACTACTGTAAAAGTACAAATCCCTAATTTATTTTTCGCTGAGAAAGGCGCTTAATACTTGATTTTGAGGGTTCATACAGTCCTCATAAAATGTTGATAATTATCATGTTTTCAAGGTGAAGATAAAGTTAACAATTCCCATCTCTTCTTATTTTCCTTCAAAATCAACTGCTTATATCAAAAATATGATTACCTTTGTGCCTTTGTTTTACTGGCATTGTAGCTGGGCTTACTGCATTAAGGCAGAAGTTTTAGGGAAAGCTCAATAGACAATAAAGGTAAAAGCTGGAAGAATAAAGATAATTAAAAGCTAAAAAATGCTTGGGTTAAAAGAAGAAATTGTAAAGGGAATTGAAGAGTTAGGGTTCGAACAGCCAACACCAGTTCAAGAGAAAGTTGTCCCAATGTTATTGGAAAAAGACATCGACTTGATCGCATTAGCACAAACTGGTACAGGAAAAACCGCCGCTTTTGGATTGCCAATCATTCAAAAGACAGATACTAGCGGAAAAACACTTCAAAACCTTATATTGAGTCCTACCCGTGAACTGTGTCTACAAATTGCAAGAAACCTCAAAGACTACGCTAAATACTTGCCACAACTCCGTATTGTAGAACTTTATGGAGGTACTGACATCGTAAGACAAATCAAGGAACTTAGAAGAGGTGCACACATTGTTGTTGCTACACCAGGTCGTTTACACGATTTGATCCGTAGAGAAGAAATTGATCTTTCTTCTGTAGAGAGAGTAGTTTTGGATGAAGCTGACGAAATGTTGGATATGGGCTTCAAAGAAGAATTGAATGCCATTCTTTCAAACACTCCTATTACAAGAACAACAATCTTGTTCTCAGCTACACTTTCTAAAGAAGCTGAGAAAATTTCTGCTGAGTACATGTTTGAACCAACAAAAATTACTGTTGGTAAACGTAACTCTGGAAATGAAAACGTAACACACGAGTACTATGCAGTACACCGTGATTCTCGTTACGCTGCACTTAAGCGTGTTGCAGATATGTACCCAGATATGTACGGAATTGTATTCTGCCGTACGCGTATGGAGACAAAAGAAGTAGCTGCTCAATTGATTAAAGATGGTTACAATGCAGATGCTTTGCATGGTGACTTATCGCAAAGCCAACGTGATTCTGTAATGGATCGATTCCGTTACAAGAATATCCAAATGTTGGTGGCTACTGATGTTGCAGCTCGTGGATTGGACGTAAACAACCTTACTTGTGTAATCAACTACAACCTTCCTGATGACACTGAAACTTATACGCACCGTAGTGGTCGTACAGGTCGTGCAGGTCAAAAAGGATTCTCGATCAGTTTGGTAACTCCTCGTGAAAGCGGAAAAGTTAGACAAATTGAGCGTATCATCCGTTGTAAGGTTGAGAAAAGAGATATTCCTAACGGAGAAGCTGTTTGTCAAAGACAAATTGAAAGCTTCCTAGATAAAATGGTTACTCCTGTTGAAGAGAGTAATGAATACGTTGAGCAAATCCTTCCATCTATGATGGAGAAGTTTGAGGACTTGAGCAAAGAGGAGCTTGTAAAGCAAATCGTTAATCAGAAGTTCCAAGAGCTTTTCGATTATTACAAAGATGCTCCAGATTTGAACAACGTTCGTATGGATCGTAGAAATGATCGTTTTGATCGTAGAGACAGAGGTGAGCGTGGCGACCGCGGAGGAAGACGCGATTATGTTCGTTTAGACCGTTTCTCTATGAACATTGGTCAAGATAAAGGTTTGTCTGCAGGTAAAGTTATTGAGCTTATCAATAAAGTATCTCCAGGTGAGCAAATCAAATTGGGTAGAATTGATGTAACTGAGAAGAAAACATACTTCGATGCAGATCAATCATACAGCCAATTCTTGATGGATGCACTTAACGGTTATGATTACTTCAACAGCCAAGTTCGTATCAGCAAGGTAAGAAGACCAAACCGTGATGATCGTGGCGGACGTGGTGGATACCGTGGCGGCGGAAACCGTAACGGTGGTGGAAACAGAGACTTCCGTGGTGGAAATCGTGGTGACCACAGACAACGTTCTGGTAGAAGACACAACTAATCTTTCGGGATTACTTAAAATATTGAGGGTTTGCTTTCTATTTTTGAAAGCAAGCCCTTTTTTCATTTCCTACATTTCTGATTCAAGTACTAGGACATATACTTCCCAAATAAACCTTTACTGTTCTTAGAGTAACTCTAAGAACTCATAAATGAAGGATAGAGTCTTCAGACTCGATTTCATGTACATTTTTCGAGTCAGAAGACTCTAACTCTCATCAATAAAACCTTAGATAGCTTCGCAAATTCTAAGGATAGTTACACTCGTTTATATATATCCTAATACTTATTCCACAATACTTCCACCGAACTCCTCTAGCTTTTAAGGTCTCTTGCTAAAAAAGATGTACCTTTAGCCACTACGGTCAGACTTTAAAGCAATAAAATAGATGAAGGCACAGGAATTACTCAAAAAACACTTCGGATTCGATCAATTCAGAAATGGGCAAGAAAATGTAGTTAGTCAGTTGATTTCAGGTCAATCTGCTGCGGCTATTTTCCCCACGGGTTCAGGAAAATCACTTTGCTACCAATTACCAGCGCTAGCCTTGCCTCATCTGACATTGGTGGTTTCTCCATTATTAGCGCTGATCAAAGACCAATTGAATTTTTTAGAAGCCAAAGGAATCCCTTCTGCCCGATTAGATTCATCACTCTCGAAAGAAGAAATGTTTTCGGTACAAGATCGTGTAAGAAATGGAGCCGTAAAAATTCTGTTCATTTCTGTTGAAAGATTCAAGAACGAACGATTTCGTCATTTTCTTTCAACGATTAATATTTCGATGCTTGTAGTCGATGAAGCCCACTGTATTTCAGAATGGGGACATAATTTCCGTCCAGACTATTTAAAGTTAGCCGAATACCGAAAAGAATTTAATATTCCACAGGTTTGTCTACTGACCGCTACTGCTACGCCAAAAGTTGTAAAAGACATGTGTAGCAAATTTGAGCTGCCGAAAAAAAATGTAACTATCACTGGTTTTTATCGAGAAAACCTTTCTTTACATAGTCTTCCTGTCAAAACTGATGAGAAAGATAAAGTGCTCATCAATATGCTTTCTGAGCGTAAGCAAGAGTGTAATATTGTTTATGTCACACTCCAACAAACTGCTGAAAAAGTAGCAGAAACACTCAATCATGCCAATCTCTCAGCCGAAGCCTATCATGCAGGTATGAGCAATGAAAGCCGAATTGATATTCAGAATCGTTTTATGAGAGGTGAAACAAAAACGATTGTTGCGACTATTGCATTCGGAATGGGAATCGACAAGTCAGATATCCGAAATGTCTTTCATTACGATCTACCGAAATCAATTGAAAATTATTCTCAAGAAATTGGTCGAGCAGGTCGTGACGGAAGTCCATCCAACTGTTATGTATTAGGGAACTTAGATGATATTCATACCCTCGAAAACTTTGTCTATGGAGACACACCTTTGCGTACTTCCATTGAAAAAGTATTGAGAGAAATCAAAGAAGCTGGAGACTCTTGGGAATACCGCATCTATCAGCTTTCTAATGATAGTAACATCAAACAGCTTCCGCTAAAAACCCTTCTCGTTTACCTAGAGATGTTTGGCATTATCAAACCTCAGTATAGTTATTTTGCGGACTATCGACTGAAATTCAATCTGACAAAAGATGAAATCATCGCCAAGTTTGAAGGAGAAAGAAAGGAATTTATCAAAGCTATTTTCAAGTATGCGCCTCTAAAAAAAGTCTGGGCATCCCTAAACTTTAATGAGTTGCTTACAAACTATAACACAGACCGTGATCGGGTACTCAAAGCCTTAGAATATTTCCAAGAAAAAGAATGGCTTGTGGTAGAAACAAAATATCAAACCGAAGTAGTGAAGGTCTTGAATCCTGATTTTGATGTAGAAGAAATACTTGAAAAATGCGATCATTTATTCCAAGTCAAAGAGGAAGGAGAAGTAAAACGTATTGATATTTTAATCAGACTTCTAAGTACACAACCTTGTATTGCAAAATCACTTTCCATTTACTTTGGTGAAGAAACGGACTGGGAAAAATGTGGACATTGTTCGTCTTGTAAAAATGGTGTTCAAGCACTCAAGCATTCAGAAGAACAACCTTCTGTCAGAACGTTCGCCTTTTATGACCTGACTAGTGAGTTTATTCAAAAGTTTGATCAGATGCCTTCTCCACAAATTATTGCTAGATTTCTATGTGGTATTCAAATGCCACTATTTACAAAGATGAAAGTAAAGAAAATGTATGGATTTGGTGCATTGGCAAACTATCGTTTTCGTGAAGTGTTAGAGTGGGTAGAAGGATTACTATCTCAAACAGAAACTCCAAACACATGATTAAGGCTAACATTGAACATATAGCAATTTGGGTACGAGACCTTGAAAAAATGCGTGCATTTTACTGTAAGTATTTTGAAGGAATGACAAGGGATAAATATGTAAGCAAGAACAATGTAGGCTTTGAATCTTATTTTGTTCACTTCGGAATGGGTTGTCGTTTAGAGTTAATGTATAAAGCTGACATTCCAGAGTCTCATCATGAAATTCTAAAAGAATATATCGGACTTACACACTTTGCTCTCAAAGTTGGTAGCCGAGAAAATGTCGAAAACTTAATTCTCCGATTAGAAAGTGATGGTTATGAAATACTAGGAAGACCTCGCCTAACAGGTGATGGCTTTTATGAAGCCATTATTTTAGACCCCGAAGGAAACCGAGTTGAGATTATGAGTTGATTAAATAAATGTTAATATTTTTCACTTTTTAAGTTTCAAACCTTATCAATATTAACTATAATTGCATGATTTTTACAATTATTATACTTTTTAAAATGAAAAAGACACTAACATTAATCTCGTTACTTTTTGTAGCTTTTACTTTCTCATCATGTGATGAGCTTTTGGATGAGGTAAACTGTGTAAGCCTTGTTGCTGAATACAACAAGCTAATTGAAACTCCAGAAGAAGATATCGATTGTGATATGCTAACTGAGCTTTACGACATCATCAAAGAAGGTAAAGAGTGTGACGAATTCATGCAATTGGCAGAAGATGAGGGATACTCTTCAGTTGACGCAATGTTGGAAGAAGTAGAACTAGCTAAAGCTATCATTTGTACTTTTGCTCAATAATCGAAAGAAAGAAATTCCCAAAACTCTTAATCTGTAAAGGTTAAGAGTTTTTTTTATATCTCAAGTAAAGACTCCACGCACTGAAATACTAAATCTTCATTCATTTCATGATGAAATGGTAATCTGAGTAAACAATCTGAAAAATAATCTGCAAACTGAAGTTCTTCCCCCTCATACTTAGTTTTAAAGTATAAACTTCTATGCAAAGATTGATAATGAAAGACAGCTTGAAAACCTTTTGACTTCAATCTTACGATTGCTCTATCTCTACTTTCCTTATCCTCAAATAACACATAGAACATATGTGCATTCGAAATTTCTTCTTGGATTAAAATCGGGGAATTATCACTTTTCAGAGATTCATCAGAAAACTGCTCAAAGGCTCTTTTGTATACATTCCAAACTTCCTTTCGCTTCAGTTGAATGTTATCAATTTCTTCTAATTGCCCATAAAGAAAAGCGGTATTCAGTTCTGATGGTAAATAAGAAGAACCTAAATCTACCCATTCATAATGATCAACTTTACCCTCTAAGAAAGCAGAACGGTTTGTTCCTTTTTCCCAAATCACCTCTGCCCGTTCAATAAATTCAGCATCATTTATCGCTAACAGTCCCCCTTCTCCACATTGAATATTTTTAGTCTCATGAAAAGAAAATGTTGCTAAATGCCCAATGCTCCCAAGTGCTTTCCCTTTATAGTTTCCTTCTATTGCCTGAGCTGCATCTTCAATCACACAAATCTCCTGCTCATTCGCCATTTCCATTATTGCATTCATATCACAAGGGTAACCTGCATAATGGACGACAACAATAGCTTTGGTTTTAGGCGTTATTAAAGAGTGAATTGACTTTGGGTCTACATTAGGATGATCTGATAAGCTATCAGCAAATCGAATTTTAGCACCTCTCAAAGCAAATGCGTTGGCTGTAGAAACAAACGTATATGATGGAATGATTACCTCATCTCCTTTTTCAATATCCAAAAGCAGTGCACACATCTCAAGTGCATGTGTACATGAGGTTGTCATTAATGCTTTTTTGATTCCATAACGCTGTTCAAAAAAAGACTGACAAGCTTTGGCATATTTTCCATTTCCAGATAGTCGTTCCTCTCCACTCAATACATCTTGAATGTACAAAGCCTCTTTACCTGTCAGGTATGCTTTATTGAAAGGAATTTGTGGACTATTACTCATATAACTGAAAATGGATTAATTATTTCAAAGCTCAAAGATAAGTGATTTATAAGGATGAGTAGTAATATTTTGAGAAAACAAGAACAGTATAAAAACTACTAAACAATTTTTGAGATAAGGCATTATACTTGTGATAAATGATATTTTTTAGTAGTCTGAAACAATTTCAGATATAAAAACTTGACCATGCAAAGACTAATTATACTTACCATATTCTTCTTTTTCTCCTTCAACTATTCTTATGGACAATTCAATGAAGATGCTCAAGAAGAGTTTACGATAGTAGCTGCTCAGAAAAGTTTAGCCGAAGCTGAGCAAGTAACACAAGAAGAAGCAAACGAACCTACTTCTGTACCATCATTCAAAGATCGTATCTTTTTCGGAGGTAATGTTGGTTTATCATTTGGTGATATAACAGCAATTGAAGTCTCTCCACTTGTTGGCTATCAGATTACTGAAAACTTAACAGGAGGTGTTGGTATTACTTATATCTACTACGATAACAAGGTCTTTAATTATTCAACACACACCTACGGAGGTCGTTTATTCGCACGATATTACTACCAATTAAAAGAAGGTGTGAGACTTTTCCCACAAGTAGAATATCAGATGTTGAAATATGAAATAAGAGATAACACTACTGGTATTGAATATCCAAACCAATGGAGAGAAGCAGCTTATGTAGGTGCAGGATATTCTCAAAGAGTTGGAGAAAGAAGTGCTGTGAATATTATTGGATTGTATAATCTGTTATATGATGAACAGACCTCATTGTATAATTCTCCTTGGGAGTTCAGAGTAGAATTTAATTTCTAGGTATTCATAAATAAAAAAGGGAATCTGAATCGATTCCCTTTTTTGAACAAGTCATAAATCTGAAAAGCATTAAACTTTGAATACCCAATTCTTAGTATCCTCAATTTCACCTTTCTGAATGCCTTGCATATGTTTCTTCACTTTCTGAGAAAGCTCTCTTTCCTCCCAATTTGGAAGTTCTAAATCACCTTCTTTCTCATCGCCAATAGTAGAAATTGGAGCAATTGTTACAGCTGTACCAACTCCAAAGGCATCTTTTAAACTACCATTTTTCTGAGCTTCAATAATCTCAGTGATAGGGATACGTCTCTCTTCTATTTTCACACCCCAATCTTGGAGTAATTCCAATACGCTCAGACGAGTAATACTTCTTAAAATAGTATCCTCCTCTGGCATTGTAGGCGCAGTGACGATTGTATCATCAATTTGGAACATTACGTTCATTGTACCAGACTCTTCAATGTAAGCATGCTCACTTGAATCTGTCCAAAGTAGTTGATCATAACCTTGCTTCTGTGCTTCTAAAGCTGGAAGCATAGATGCTGCATAGTTACCTGCTACTTTAGCGAAACCTGTTCCTCCTTGGCAAGTACGTGAATATTTCTTTTCTATTTTTACTTTTACAGCTCCCGAATAGTAAGCACCTGCAGGAGACATGATGATTGCAAAAGTATATTTTTCCGAAGGACGAAGTCCTAAGAATGCATCTGTAGCAAACATGAATGGTCTCAGATACAATGAGCTATCTGGTACATTTGGTACCCAGTCTCTATCTAAATCAACCAACTCACGAAGCGCTTGTAAAAAGATTTCTTCTGGGAAAGAAGGCATACACATACGTTCTGCAGAAGCATTTAGCCTTTTTGCATTTTCATCTGGACGGAAAATCAAGACCTCTTCTTCATTTTTTACATTTCTGAAAGCTTTTAATCCTTCAAAAATAGATTGTCCGTAATGAATAGCTGAAGTTGCCGGACTTAACTTGAAGTCATCGTAAGGAATAATTCGGAAATCACCCCATTTGCCATTTTCATAGTCAGCTATAAACATATGATCTGTAAAATCTCTACCAAAATTAGGGTTCTTAAGATCAATTTCTGAAAGTCTGGACTTAGACGTTTTTTCAATTCGAATATCTACGGCTAGTTCTTGCATAAAATGTGCTTTAAGGTGAAACCATGTTTTTGAACGGTAAATTGCAATAGTCAAAGACAAGCCTCTTCTTAATCGAAACAAAAGAAAGGCATCTTTCTGCAAAGATACCTTTAAATTCTTTTCTCCAATAATGGAGGCCTATCTTATATTTCGTTGGAAACTCTTCTCCAATATTTAATGGAAAGTTCTAATTTAATCCTATGAAAAACAAAAAAATGTTTTTCATAGCGCTAATTTTCCAAAAAATATACGGCAAATGAGATTTTTGGTTTCTAAAATTTAGATTCCTTTAAAGTTATTTTTGATTAAGTCAGTCAATTCTTCGGTTACACCTTGGCAACTAGCAATTATTTGTCCTTTGAAAATAAACTCATCTCCGCCATAGAAATTAGTGACTACACCTCCAGCCTCTTTCACAATTAATCCTCCTGCAGCAACATCCCAAGGTTTTAGGTCATACTCAAAGAAACCTTCAAAACGACCTGCGGCGACATAGGCAAGGTCAATAGCCGCAGCACCAATTCGACGTAAACCATGACAAGCTTGCATCAAATGCTGAAGTGCATTCATGTAACCTTCCATCAGCTGAAAGTTTTGGTAAGGAAAGCCAGTTGCAATTAATCCTCTACTCAATTCTGGTTCTGGAGAAGTTTTAATCTTATTTCCATTTAAATAAGCACCTCCACCTTTCCATGCATAGAATGATTCTTTTCGGTTAGGTTCATGAACAACGCCTAACAATAATTCTTCACCTTTCGCAAGTGCAATACTAATGGCAAAAGTTGGAATACCATGAATGAAATTGGTTGTACCATCCAGTGGGTCTATAATCCAATTATACCCACCTTCATTTCTAGTACCAGTTCCTTCTTCTGCTATAAAACCTGCTTCAGGTAAAAAATCAGATAATTTTTCAACAATCATTTTTTCAGAGGTTTTATCGACATAAGAAACCATATCATTTGTCCCTTTATATTCAATATCCTCGCGCTCAAAACGAGAGCGTTCAACCATGATAAACTGTCCTACCTCTTCACTAAGTTCGACTACTTTTTTACATAGCCCTTCAAGTTGAAAATCTCCCATAAAAAAATCTATTGCTTAAAATTAAGGTTTGTCCACTTTCCAATTAAGAACATATCATCTATGCGTAATAGATGTATTTTCTCAAGGACAAAATGTCGTCAATTTTCTTACCAAAAACTATTCATATCCAATGATTCATTCAAATAGAAGTTTTTCATGTACTCAAAGACAATATGGGAGTTTTGGTAGAAGACATCTTTGGAAGGCATATCTTCAATTCCATGCTCTTCTTTCAACATTTCAAACTCTTCTTCGGTAATGTTTGTCCCTGTCATTGACCAAGCAGAAAAGTTACGATCTTCTACATGCCCTTCCATTACCATTTTTACATGCCTGTGTCTTTCATCTGAAGAAATCTTGTTGTACAGCGCTTTCACTTGCTCTTCATCGCCTTCAAGTACCTGAAGAAAATACTCATCTGAACACAACAGCATTCCTGAGATTTTCTTGTCAGCATTGTTGGTTTGACTTTTTTTCAAGATTTCAAACAATTCATCATCTGATAGTTCTTCTGAACGAGTACTCGAATAACATAGATAGTAGATCATTTTTAAAACTGTTTAAGTGAATGATACTCCAATATCTATGATCTGCTTTTTTATTTTCAGTCAATTTCGAGCACTTTTTTACATAAGAATGATTTCAGTTTGAATACAAGAATCAATCAATTTCTCGATTGAAAACCTCTTGAATATGCCTCGCATTATCTCCTTCAATTTTATTAATTCGCTGTATCGTGTGAGGTGAGGCTTCAAAAATATGCTTAAAAATAATCCACTCAACTCGTTCGGTATGGGGCGGTGTGGTAAGTGAACCTCTATAATGAAAAAATGCAAAATCCTTACTTTTGTCAAGCCCTTTGGCAAGAGAACGAACATCTAGAGATTTAGCAGGCAATACAACTCTATCCCCTACTTTGTCTGGAATTCGTTCGATCAATTCTTTAAAGAAATTAGGATCTGTTCCTTCTTTAAAAAGCACAGCTAAAACTAAGTAATTTTTAGAACCATCCTTATTAGTATTTGAATGTACCAAATGCATTTCCATTGGATATGTCACACCATCTATCAAATGTTCTGACGGAGTATGAAAGTGAAGTTGGTCAAAATTGTACTCTATTCCATCAAAACTAAACGTACTTCCAGGTTCATATTCTACTTTTACCGTTTTGCCTTCATTGATAAGTTGGTGAGGTTTATCTGTGATATGTGTATAATTATAATAAATCGTATGTGTTGAATCGTCTTCTTCGGAGGTTACTATATTTATAGGTGATTGTAACTTCCCATGCCCTTTCTCTACAGAAAGGTAATGTGTTTGTTTGAGATGATTATCGGCAACAGTTTCGTCTTTGGGAGAATGTTTACAAGCTATAAAAAAGCTACATAGCAAAAAGAGAATGATACTTTTCATATGATTTTTAATACATAAACATCATTTTCTTCTTGAATAATTCAGACCTACATTCATCTAAATCACAATAGTTTATCCAATTCTGAAACTCTTCGTGAAAATCCTTTTATTGAATCTTTCTAAATAAAATTGGTGACACAATAGAATTTATATACCTTTGTATAGCTTATCAAGAAAGACCGAGGGACTGGGCCCGATGAAGTCTTAGCAACCCCCTTCCAAATAGGCAGGTGCTAATTCCCATTTCTGACAAGAGTCAGGAGAAGATAAGTTTCATCCTACCGATATGGACTCTTCTTTTTTGATAGCGTTTTGGATTGCACCGTGCACTATCATTTTCTGTATAAAATTTAGTGCTTTTCATTGGAATGTGATTTTTGATCTAAGAAAAATATAGGTTCTTGACCAAACAAATCTACATTGTAAGCTGTTTAGCATCGGAACAATAGTTCACGAGATATCCAGAATCTAAATAAAAGTTGATTTAAATTTAATAACTCAAGAATGGCATACCTATTCACATCTGAATCGGTGTCTGAAGGGCACCCTGATAAAGTTGCTGACCAAATCTCAGACTCAGTCTTAGACGCAATGTTGTCTCAAGACCCAGACTCTCGTGTTGCTTGTGAGACGCTCGTAACTACAGGGCTTGCAGTATTAGCTGGAGAAATCACAACAAAAGCATACGTAGAAATCCCTGATATTGTACGCGAGACAATTAATAATATAGGTTATAACAAAGATAATTATCAATTCTCTGGAGACTCTTGTGGTGTTCAAGTGGCACTGCACAGTCAATCACCTGATATTGCACAAGGTGTAAATGAAGGAGAAGGAGTTGATAAAGAGCAAGGAGCAGGAGATCAAGGGATGATGTTTGGTTATGCCACAAATGAGACTCCAGAATATTTGCCTACAGCTTTGGCATTCTCTCACCGTTTGGTAAAGGAATTGGCTAACATCCGTAAAAATGAATCTGATGTAATGCCATATCTTCGCCCTGATGCAAAAGCTCAAGTAACGATTGAGTATAATGAAGACGGTAAACCAAAGCGTGTTCATACAATTGTTGTTTCTACTCAACACGATGATTTTGCAGCAGAAGAAGAAATGTTAGCAAAAATTGCTGAGGATGTAAAAGAGCATGTTATTGCTAGAGTAATTCCTGCTGAATTATTAGACGGAGATACAATCTATCACATCAACCCTACAGGTAAATTTGTGATTGGTGGACCTCACGGTGATGCAGGTTTGACTGGTCGTAAAATTATTGTAGATACTTACGGTGGTAAAGGTGCTCACGGTGGCGGTGCATTTTCAGGAAAAGATCCTTCTAAAGTAGACCGTTCGGCTGCTTATGCTGCTCGTCACATCGCGAAAAACGTAGTTGCAGCAGGATTGGCAGACGAAGCGTTGGTACAAGTTGCTTATGCAATTGGTATCTCAAATCCAGTATCTTTGAATATCAATACTTATGGTACAGCTAAAGTAGGTCTTTCTGATGTAGAAATTGCGGCTAAACTTTCTCAAATTTTCGATATGCGTCCTAAAGCAATTATCGATCGTCTGGGATTGAAAAACCCTATCTATACTCCAACGGCAGCTTACGGGCACGTAGGTCGTTCTCCTTACACTGCTGAAGTAGAATTCAACACAGTTGATATCACTGAAGTTGATGGTGTTAAGACAGAAATCCGTAAGAAAGAACTTAAAGAAGTTGAGTTCTTCACTTGGGAAAAGACAGATTATGTAGGAAAAATTAAAGACGATTTTAGCCTTTAATCTTCCAAATCATATACATTTGAACCCCAATCTACTTGTTAGGTTGGGGTTTTTCACTTTTTCACCCTTTGGGTAAATGTAGAGATTGATATTTATGAAGAAGATTATCTTTTTTGTTACCAGCCTTTTATACTTCACCTTTCAAGCAAATGCTCAAGTTGCTTTAGATCAAAAAGTAAGTTCGTACACATGTGATTGCTTACGAAATTATGCTCCTGAAGAAATTGACGATGAGATAATGGAAAATTGTATTTCAGAAGCAATGAAAGCAGTAGCTCCAGAAATGACACAAGTGCAAATCAAAGCCCTTGAACAAGTCGATAATATGTGGGCACTTATTGAAAATGTAACCAAACAAGTTTCTGAAAATTGCTTGCAACAATCTTCTTCAAAAGATAAAGGAAATACCTATTATTATTCGGTATGGAAAAAGGCCAATAAATGGTATGAAAACGGAAAAACGTTCGAAGAAATACAAGACTATACCAATGCGATAAAAGCTTATGATAAAGCATTAATCATTGACCCTGAATTTGTATTGGCTTGGGATAATATGGGTTTTTGCTATAAGCAACTGAAGAATTACCCTGAAGCAATTAGAGCTTTCAAAAAATCATTAATTCTCTATCCTGAAGGTAAGTTTGCCCAAATTGAGCTTGCAGAAGCCTATCTTTTAACCAAAGAAAGTGATAAAGCCGTAGAAATTTACAATGGTTATAAGGAGCTATTTCCAGATGAAGCTTTTGGCTACTTATCTGCTGGAAATATCCGATTGGGAGAAGGAAATTACAGAGCTGCCACTGAAGATATCCTAATGGCACATAAAATCAACATCTTAACTGGAGCAAACAGTAAACAAAGTAAAAAGCTACTTTTACTAATGTATAAAAAGTATAAAGATGACGGTGCTGAAGATGAGCTTCTCGAAAAAGCCAAAGAAATGGGAATCGAGTTGAAAAAAGAATAAATCTGAACATCTTATTAAATAATAAAGCCCTCTATGAACTGGAGGGCTTTATTGTTTATGTTCTTTATTTCTTACTCAGAAAATCATCGACAAGGTCTTTAAACCCTTGCGCTTTTTCATCTACAAAATCATAGATATCTTCAGCTTTTACTGAGCTTCTTGCTTCAGTCGCCTCCTCTTCCTCTTGTTCAACATCAGATTCTACCTTTTTTGAAAAAGCTTCCTCTGTTTTTTCTTTTGCAAAGCTTGTTGCATCTTTAGCTCCTTTCAGAATCGAATCTGTGAACTTGAAGAAGTCATCAGCATAACCTTTCCCCGCCTTCTTTGTAGTTTCTGCAATTCTTTCATTGGCCAAATCCTTATAAAAACCTCTCAGAATTTGATCATATTCACCACCTTGAACCCACTTCAAAAGTTCATTCAAACGTGTTACGGCAAATGGATGCGTTGTTGCATATGACAAGACATTCATCAGTTTGTGGAAACTGTCTGAAATAGAATCTGAGCTTTCATATTCTTCAGCTTGCTTGATGAATTCTCCCAAATCCATTTCATGAATATTACGTCCCCCTGCCATCTTCATTTCCATGTTAATCACAACTTCAGGGTCTTGAACCGCAAGAAGACCTGCACGGTCACAACTCAATTCGCTTTTTCTATTCCATTCTTGTAATGCCAAAATAATTGGTTTGAGTGCAATTCCTGTAAGCATTGGTAAAGCACGATCAGTTACTTTTAGCAATAAAAATAAAAGCGTACGATAAAGCACATGCCCACTCAAAATATGCCCAAGCTCATGACCAATAATGGCCATTAATTCATCATCACTCATTTGCTCCACCACGCCAGAATTTAGTGTGATCATAGGCTTTGACCAACCAATTGCTCCTGCATTCAGAAATGGTGTTTGTGTCACAAATAAAGCTGGTCGCTCGTCTTCTGGGATATCGAAAATAGTACATGCCTCCATATAAATTCGGTGTACTCTTCCGAACTGCTTTTCATTTACACGAACCGATGTGGCTAGTAAATACAAGTAGATTGATTTCTCGTCAAATACACTATAAAGTGCTTTTATGACTTTATCGATACCAGGTACTTTTCTTAAAGCTAGCAAAGCAGCTTTATCTGCAGGGTGTTCCCATGCTTCAGAAGTAATTCCTGGGAAGTTTACTCTAATCTTTTTTGGCTTGTTTTCCATAGGATAAAAAATGTTTAGTCCTCTGACTAATACGGTATATTACAATTAATAGTTTATTCTTTTACATTTCAGAAAGTGCATATAAAGCAAAAGAAGCCAACCAATGCTCTCCCATATAATCTCCATCTACAATATTTGGTAAAGAGAAATCAATATGTTTTTGTGCTAAATCTTTAAGATGAGCATATTTTGGGTCAGTCTTCGATATACCACTCAAACACCAGGCTCTCGAAAAATTCACACCATCAAGGTGAACCAAATGTCCGTCACTTCGATCTGACACTTTTCCTGGCTCCCATTCAAAATATTTATCAGAAAGCTGTGGTAAGAAATTTTTCAACCAAAGTGTAAATTCTTCTTTAGGTAAAATTCTTCGCATCAAATCAATTTCTTCCATACAAGGCGAAAGGAAATCATAACCTCCCGGCTCCCAACTCAAGGGTGCATTCGTGTCATTCAAGAAAAATACTCTCGCTTTTTTCTCTATGATATCTTTAAGAGCAGTATTATTATTCTGAATGGCATAATCCCAAGCGAAAGTAAGTCCGAATGCTGTGTTGGTATGTGTTCCTACACGAATTGGGTAATTCAGCTTTGGTAAATAGTCAAGGTATTTTCCAACTATAAAATCTGTGAGAGGCTGCAAGTTCTGGCTCAATTCCTTTCCTAGCGGATCATTCCATGACTCTAGTTCTGCTGCTAATTTCAGTAACCAAGCCCAACCATAAGTTCTTTCATAAGATTTTGAATAAGGGTGATCGAAATAAGCCAACTCTTTTTCAATATTCTCTTTTGAAATATTAGTCGCCAACTTTTCTCTGACCTCTGCTGCATTTTCTAATTCTGGAAATGTTTTCAATAGCTTTACCAACATCCAATGTCCGTGTACCGATGAATGCCAATCAAAACAACCATAAAAAGCTGGGTGCAACTCTTTCGGAGACTTCAAATCTTCCGCTGAAGCCAAGGTTTGGCTAAGTTTATTCGGATATTCTTGATCCATGCATTTGAGCGGAAGCTTAGATAATCGGTTGGCTTGCTCAATTGATAAGGTACTGGATAAAGTTTCTACTTCTGTTTTCTCTTCTTCTTGTTGTTTCTGAGGAGTGGAAGTACAAGCAACTAAAAAGATGAAGCTTATAAAAAATAAAAATCTCATAAGAAAGAATGCTGCTGATTAGAATTGTTTTCCTTCTAATTACATTCTTTCTTATGAGAATTTAAAGTTAACATTGATCTATTTTAGTATAAATCAATTTAAAACTTGAGTGGATCTAGGTTTTTGAAATGCCCATTCATTTTCACTCGCAACTTTGTTCTTTCTACTTCTTTAATGTAAGGGAGTGCTCTTTCAATAAAGTCAAGTAGAAAATCGACTCTTGATTTTTCATTTTCAAGTGTCAACAGTTGATATTCTTGACTTGTAGAAAGCCCGACTTTATGTCCTAACTTATAAGAAAGGTAAGGTTGAGAATCATCTACTTCTACTTCTATCCCCATCAATTCGAAGAGCTCTCGCGCATCTTTGACAAGTTTTCTTTTAGAAGCATCATCTACAAAATCATTGTCTTCTACCCAAATGACTTTACCACCCGAATAGAGTTTATTTTCAATGGGGTTTATAAATTCTTGCGCTCTGAATATTCTTGTACCTATCGTTGAGATATCCATCCGACCGTCAGGATATTCATTAACGATACTCTCAATGCGCATTAGGGTACCAAACCTTTTGATACTACCGTCTAGATAGGTCGGAATTCCGAATTCTATCTCCTGATTAATACAGTCTTTAATCAGTTGTTTATAACGTGGTTCAAAAATGTGTAAGTTGAGTTTTTCACCAGGAAAAACGACTAAATTTAATGGAAAGAAAGCTATTTTATCAGACATCCTCTTGCAACAACATTTGGAAACGAAAAACTAAAGAAAGAATCAAAAGCAATACAACTTACTAAAGATTCATCCTTTGTAATATGATTACTTTACCTCATAAATAAGGCATGTGATTTTTTCGCCTTTTCTTTCCCAATTCGCTCCTAATCCAACTCTTATTTATGAAGTAAACGGAAGGAATTATCCACCATGGATCTACCGATTTTGCACTAAAACAAATTACGTACAAAAAACAGTTATGACCTTTATTTGGTTCGTTGGCTTAAAATCGAATAATCGAAGTGAAGGTATAAAAAAAGCCTGTAAGTGATCTATGAACACTTACAGGCTTTGTAAACTTCTTATTATAGTGAAAGCATGAACCTAATGAAGTACATTAAATCCATTTCTTCTCGTCTAGCTTAGATGATCAACATACAGTCGCCATAAGTCAAGAAGCGATATTCTTCTTTCTTAGCTTCCTCGTATGCTGCCATTACATTTTCGTAACCACCAAAAGCTGCAGACATCATAAGCAATGTAGACATTGGCTTATGGAAGTTTGTCAATAGACCTTTTGTGATTTTGAAATCGTAAGGAGGGAAGATAAATTTATCTGTCCATCCTGCATTTGGCTTCAATAAGTCATTTGCTGATACTGAAGTTTCAAGTGCTCTCATGGTAGTTGTACCAATCGCAATCACTTTCTTTTTGTTCGTCAGTGCGTTGTTCACTACATCTACTGTAGGCTGACGTACTTCAAAGTTTTCAGAATCCATTTTGTGCTTCGTCAAGTCTTCTACATCAACTTCACGGAAAGCACCAAGACCTACGTGCAATGTAATTGGAGCTACATCTACACCTAAGATTTCCAAACGCTTCATTACTTGAGGCGTGAAGTGAAGTCCTGCTGTTGGAGCAGCTACAGCTCCTTTACGATCTGCGAAAATTGTTTGGTAACGATCACGATCTTCTGGTTCAGCAGCACGTTCGATATCTTTTGGAAGAGGTGTTTCTCCTAAATCATCAATGATTTTGTAGAATTCGGCATCATCACCGTCAAATAAGAAACGAATTGTTCTACCTCTTGAAGTTGTGTTGTCAATTACTTCTGCAACCAACTCACCATCTCCGAAGTATAATTTGTTTCCTACACGGATTTTACGTGCTGGATCTACAAGAACATCCCAAAGATGTGACTCTTTGTTCAATTCACGAAGCAAGAAAACCTCAATCTTAGCTCCTGTTTTTTCCTTATTTCCATACAGACGAGCAGGGAAAACTTTGGTGTCGTTGACAACAAAAACGTCTCCTTCGTCGAAGTACTGGATGATATCTTTAAAAAGTTTGTGCTCGATCTCTCCTGTATCTTTGTGAAGCACCATCATACGTGCTTCGTCACGAGTTTCAGCAGGGTACTGAGCGACAAGTTTTTCTGGTAAATCAAACTTAAATGCGGACAGCTTCATTATAGCGATTCTGTTTGTATTTGGAGGTTATAAAAAGCCTTTTTTAATAGCTCTAAATTCAGCCTTTTAAAATAGCCTGTAAATATATACTTTTTTTATTGAAAAAGAATTATTTTTTAGTATAACGAGAAAACATTTTGTTTAAGTTCTCATAAAAAAGGTGAAAAAAAAGGGAGAGTCTCGGAAGACTCCCCCTCGCAGTTGTGAATTACCGCATTTTGATTATTCGATGATCAATTTGCTCGTATGAGAGTGGCCATCAGAAGTTACTCTTAATAAGTAAACTCCTTTTTCATGACCTGTCATATCCATATCAGCTTGACCACCACTGTAGAACTGCTCCAGGATTTTGTTACCTGCTGCATCAAACACCTCTATCAATCCGTCAATAGCATTTGTTTCTACTCTAAACTGACCTTTAGTAGGGTTCGGATACATTTCAACAGCCGTCTTAATTGTTGCGGCACCATTTCCATTTATACCATCGTAATCACCTGAGTCATCACATAATGGTTGGAAGAGCGTATTGTTCAACCAGTTGGCATCTTGTACCCAGTAAGGTCTGTTACCGTCTACTCCACAAGCAAAGAAGTCTACATCTTTGTTTTTCACGTGAAGTTGTTTAGACTCTCCTGCAAGAAGGTTGATTTTCTTAACTGTATAACCGTAGTTATAGTCATAGTCAAGGTAATCTACTTCAATTGCTTCACCTGCAGTGTTGTCTAACTCGTAGCGGTAGTAACCTGCTTTTTGAGTACATTCTAATGTTGAAACATTTAGAGCTTTCACTGTTGGAGTTAAGTTGAAGTTAGAACATCCACTGAATGTATTTCCTTCATATTCCCAAGTGAACCATACACCACCACCTTGGTTGTCGTTGTATGTGTTTGCTCCTCTACCCAATTGTAGACCTTTGTCAATCAACTTCTCAGTAATCTTAACAACATCTCTTGGGTTGTCTTTACGATAGATTACACCAAATCCACCGTTGTCATGTCTCAACCAGTCATAGTATGTCCAGAATCTAGTATCAGCATCTGCTGCTGCTCCGTCACGTACGGCTACTGGATCGCCTGCTGGTTTCAGCATTAGTAGTTTCACTACCCATTCTTTACCTTGTTCGTCAATGATTGTACCGAAGAAACATGCATCAGTTGGCGTACAGTTTAGATATACTTCTCTGAAAGAAGCTTCTTCATCATCATTTGTACCATCAAACCAGTCAAGGAGTACTGCATTTTGATTATTTACTCCGTTGAATCCTACTGCACGAGATACTTCGAAAGTATTCACGCCTGAAGTAGGTCGTACTTCCTCGTCAAAACATACTCCACCAATTACGATGTTTTTGTGGTGACATTCTGCTTTTGAATCATACTTACTGTACTCAAGTCTTGCAAACTTGATCCCTTCTGCGTGTACTGACAAGTCATAAGAACCGATTGATGCATAGTGACCTTTATCGTAGTCATCACCGCTTGGTCCATTGTTATAACTGTAGTAATCATCGTAGTGGTAGTAATAACCGTAGTCATAATCGTAGTACAACTCATCTCTATCTACCTCGTTTCCGTAGATATCGTAACCTACAAGGGCTACATATGGTTGAGCGTATGAGTAGTCATAGCTACCATAGTCGATTACATTTACAGACATTCTAGATGCTGTAGTTGTTACGATGAAGTTGTAACGGTGGTCACCTGACGCTGAAGCAAATGCTCCTGAAGGTAAGTTACCGTTGTTCGGGTAGTAATAATCATTTCCGTACTCATATCCATCGTAGTGACGGTAAGTGTTTACAAATTCAGCATCACCGTTTGGTGTCTCAATTGTAAGGTCTGTACGGTACTGGTTAATACCCTCAACAGATGCATTCTTGTATTTGTAGTAGTAATCATACTCATAACCACAATCGGTTGCAGGTAATGTTACTGGATCTACATCTGGGTAATAGTGATCATCTTTCGATCCGTCATCTGGAGAAACAATTGGCTTACTTACAATCGGCGTATATGGTTTCGCCATTTCGAAGTCTAATGTTTCAGTACATCCGTTTGCATCTGAGATTACTACTTTATAGTATCCGTAATGCAAGTCGTAACAGTGGTATTTATTCGAGTACTTACCATAATGCTTACCACTTACATGGTACCAGTTGATTTTGTATTCGAATGGCTTGTTCACAAATGGAGTACCTCCTGAAATGTCAAGTGTTGCAACTCCTGCACTATCAGTAGCAACTGCTGCTACAATTGGATCTGGTGCTACTAGTGTTACACTATCCGATACTACACATCCATCTCTAGTTTTCACTTTGATTTCGTAAGTACCAGCTGGAAGTCCTGCGAAGATCTTACCATCGTAAGAGTATTCTTTACCGTAACCGTCGTAACAGTAGTAGTGGTAATAATCATCTCCGAAGTCATATCCGTAGTAGTAATCATCTTCATATTTGATTTTCACACCAATGCTACCAAGTGTATTTGCACAAAGTGGATCATTAGCAGTTACATCAAGTACAAAGTTTGTAGGCTTATTAATTGTTACGAAAGCTAATCTTTCACAACCATTTGGAGCTACTACTTTGATCTTGTAGTTACCTGGCTCAAGATCAGTCAATTCAGGTCCTTCGAACTCAGTTCCGTTTTCGTGGTAACAGTAGTATGCCCATCCTTCGTGGTAACCATACTTGTAGTCATTGTATCCGTAACCATAGTAAGTACTATCATTTTCAAGGATACCACCAATTTTCACGCTACCAAGTTCACCTGGACATTTAGGTTGAACTACTTGGCTGAACAATTTGATTTTCGCTGCATCATCTACTCTCACTACTTGGTTGAAAATGATACCTAATGCATCTTTTACAATTGCTCTATATTTACCTGGAGGAAGATCAGTTGCTACCATTGAGTTATTCAATCTAGCAATTCTATTTCCACCTTCTTTAAACCAATCTACTTTTACACCATTTTCTGTACCATCAATCGGAATAATTCCTCCTGACATACCTAGTGTAATTGAACCGTAGTCATCTTCACAGATTTGATCTTGAACATCCAATACATCTACAATAATTGGCTCTGGATCTACAAGAGTAACTGAAGTTACTTTCACACAACCAAGATCAGAAACTGCCTTGATTTGGTAAGTACCTGCTGGTACTGCAAAAATATACTTATCAGTGTACTTGTATTCTGTTCCGTAACTGTCATAACAGTAGTAGTGATACTTGTCATTGCTGTCGCCACCTACATTACCATAACCGTAATCATAATCGTAGTAATAATCGTCATAGTAATCAGCTTCATCAAGGACTTTCACTTTAATTGATCCCAATCCACCAGCTCTTAGTGGGTCAGTACCTGTAGCTGCAAGTTCAAAGGTTGGAGGCTCATTGATTGTAATTGTAGCCGTAGCTTCACATCCTTTAGGACCTTGTACTAAGATATCGTAAGTACCTGGAGCAAGACTGTCAATTTCTTGACCTGTATACTCGTAACCAGTTTTTCCATAACAATAGAATTTCCAGTTGCTGTCATACTTATAATCATAGTAGTACTTGTCTGAGTAACCTTCATAACCTGAGTAGATTTTCACGCTACCTAGATCACCTTCACATACTGGTTGTGTAACTGCAGTCAACACTTTAAGTCTCTTACCTTCATGGATCGTAAATCCTGCAATATCAGTACATCCGTTTTCATTTACAGCTTTTACTGAGTAGTTACCTGGCTTAAGACCTGCTACACTTGTTTGGTTTGTAAGTTCTTTGATCTTGTAACCATTGTAGAACCAGAATAGACCCGGAGTCACTTTCTTCTTATAATGCTTCTTCTTACCGTAGAATGCTGTTGAAGCAGTTGAATCCATCATTGTAGTATCCATGTCAGAAGTGTCCATCTCCATAGTATCCATACCACCCATATCGGTAGTATCCATATCCATAGAATCCATGCCACCCATATCCATGTCCATTGAGTCCATATCCATTCCCATGTCCATAGAATCCATCTCAATGATGCCGTCAAGACCAATTACTTTAAGGTCTACGCTACCTAGATCACCTTCACAGAAAGGTTGAGTTACGTTTGCAACCGCTACGTCCAATACTTCAGGAGCAATAATTTCGATCAATTTTACTTCTTTACATCCGTATTTGTTTTTGATCACAACTTTATATTGTCCCGGAGCCAATCCATTAATTTCAGTACCTACATACTCTTTACCATAACTGTCATAACAGTAGTAATCATAGTGGCTGTCATCGTGGTAACCATAGTAATAATCATCATAATATCCTACTTTGATGTAAACGCTACCAAGATCTCCTGTACATACTGGCTGATCAATATCACACTCAATGTGGAATTTCACAGGTGGCTCAATCGTAATCCATTTGTAAGTTTCACATCCGTAATAGTCACGAACTACAAACTTATACTTACCAGGCGCAAGGTTTTCATAATACCAACCTTTTTGTTGCACTCCGTATTCATCGTAGCAGTAATAAGAATAATGCTTATTGTGTTTTCCGTAGTAAGGGTATGAATCATCATTATAATCCCCTCCATCGTTATAAGCACCGATTTTTACGCTAGCGTATCCGTATTCACAATCCGTGTAATCTACTTTACAGTAGAGATCTAGATTATTGCCCTCAATTGTGAACAGCTCATTGGCAATACAACCCTCGCTATCTTTCACGATAACTCGGTATTCTCCTGCAGGCATATCCTTACAGATAGTTTGGTTTGCAAACTCATCCATTCGGTCTCCGCCTTCTAAGAACCAGTCAATCTTATAATCATAAGACTTGTCTGAGAACCTTGCAGCATTTGAAATTAAAACTTCCGCGACACCCGAATAATCATTACAACCTGCGTGTGTCAAATTCAGTGAGATGCCCATACTACAGTCATCATCACCATTCTTTTCAGGGGAACCTGAGTATCCAGACATAGGTAGCATGAGCATAGCCATGAGGCAGCCAAGCACATACCAACCTCCCCTTGCAAGTAAAGGTTTGTACATAATAGTTTAGTAAATAGAAAGTAGTTAATTAATAGTTGTTTGTTTTTGCGGGATAGACCTAGCTTATAATGAGTTATGAATATTTCATATGTTTTAAAAGCATTAAAGTAAGGGCATTAAAGAGCCACCGCTAAATGAAACATTTCACCTAACATATACTTTACACTCTGTGTGTATGAATTATAAACTCACCAAAAACTGGTGCCAGAAGACTAGAATGAAGACACAGGTGCTACCCTAAGCGCAGGGCAATGCATCTTCCAATCTGTAGATCAGTAGAAAGGGTGTACAATACCGTATCAGCTAAACTGATAGTTTGTTTGTTTTTTGGATATTTAAATGTAGAAAGTAGGGTTTATTTAGCCGAATGCCGTTGAACGCCTTATTTCATACTGAAGCCAGATATATACTTAAGAAATTAATGTTCAAAAAGAATTAAGATGGTTTTCGTAATAACAAATCCTTGTCATTATCTGCTATAAACTCCTTGTGAGATGCAATAACTAGAACTCGAAGCGAGTTGCCGGGAAAAGGACATAAATTACCTATTATTCCGTTTTTGAAAGCTTGCATGTTAGTTATAATTAAATGCCAGAAAGTTATTCTAAGGATTATTTAGTTTATTATTTTTTCGAAATTCACACACATAACATTTAGAATTATTTTGATAGTTCATGAAATGTAAAAAAAAGTGAATAGAGGTGCTTTTTGCTAGGAATAGTCATATTTCACCTCCTAAAAGATTAAAAAAAGCCTATTTCCCTTCGACAAACCTCTACTTTTCTTGGGTAAACAGCCCTTATTTTAGTCCTCGAAAAATCCCTTTTCAAATAGAAAAGCCTAAGAGAATTTGCACTCTCCTAGGCTTATACGCATTTGCATCACTTTTTATTCACACTCATAGCTGTATATCCATTCACTTTCTTCAGAATCCCCAGAGTCTTCATCTGTATCTGTTACATCTGCATCTTCTGGTAATCGGTCGCTATTATAATCATAGTCGAAAGTCACCGTTCTAGTCAACGCTAAACCATCTAGCGGATTCAATACATCTGCTTCACGAACTTCTACTCTAGTGATATTATTCGGAGAGTTATTGTTGATCAATGACTGGATATCGTCAAGGTCTACAAAAATCCCTTGTAGCGGATTATCTCTATTGTCGTAAGAGAATGAGGTACTAAATACTTCAATATCTCCAAGTATTGCTACTTCTGAAGTTGCAGTAACACTCTCCACATTTCCATTTCCATCATAACTGTAAGTAGCGACTACACTGAAGTTAGAACCTTCAATGTCTGTATCAAAAGTCAATGTATTTACTGTACCATCACTATTTACTGTTACATCTACTTCCAAAGTATCTTCAGTAATTGAATTGCTTAGAGTATAAGAACTCAATTCACCACCTGTATAGCCGTAATCAAGTGTCACTAAGGTATTTCCTAGTGGGCCTGACAAGGTAACTTGTTCTACACCATCTGAATTATAGGTATAATCAAAAGTATTACTTTCAATACCATCGTTCTGATCCACAGATACGATACGATCCAATGAATCATAAGTCATCATATAACTTACTGTGTCTCCATCTGAGACAATTTCAAGTTCTTGTAGTGTACATCCGTTGTTTCTGTTACCATTATCATCATCGTCATCATCACAAGAAATCATCCCAACCGAGAATAAGGTAGCAAGTGTAATCCAAGCGAGTTTTTTCATAGTGTTACCATTTGATTTTTACCGAAACTATGAAATGTAAAAAGAGGAACCTCGATAAAGCTTGTATCTTTGGTACTTGAGTAATTTTATTGACAATTGAGATGAAAAAAGTGAGTAAGCCATTTCAGATGAAAAAATTTGAAATTCATCAAGATAAATGCGCGTTGAAAGTGGGAACAGACGGAATTATTCTTGGGGCATGGACAAATGTCAACCATCAAAAAGAGATTCTAGATATTGGTACAGGTACAGGACTCATCAGCTTGATGCTTGCTCAACGAAATAAGGAAGCGCTACTCACAGCTATTGAAATAGACAAAGATGCTAGCCAACAGGCTCAGTCCAACTTTTCCATTTCTCCTTGGAAAAATAGGCTCACACTTGAACACAGCTCTCTACAAGAATATAATTGCACGAAAAAATTTGATCTGATTGTCAGTAACCCTCCTTTCTTCAATAATGCACTCAAATCTGAGTCTGAACAGAAAAACACGGCAAGACATACCGATAGCCTTTCACAAGAAGACCTTTTGAATTATAGTTTAAAACATCTAAAAACTGAAGGCACACTGAGCCTTATCTTACCTTGCCAAGAAGCAGAACAAATTACCGAATTAGCGAGTAAAAAAGGACTATTTCTACAACGCAGATGTATCGTTCAAAATACATCTGAAGCAAAACCTATTCGTTGGATGATGGAATTTTCTTGCACTCAACCCGACAGCATTACGGAAGAAAAATTGATTATCAGAGAAAAGGACAAGCGAACTTATACCGAAGAATTTAAGATGCTAACGAAAGATTTTTATACCATTTTCTAAAACAAGCTGAACTCATTTGAACTTAAAGAAGTGTAATCTTTCTCGCTTTTGCGTAATTTCACTTTCTAAAGATCAATTTTACTTTTTATGCGCCTTCGGACAAAGCCTGTTTTATGTAACTATTATGTGACTTACCGCTGCAATGCCAAATGTGGATTTTGCGATATATGGGAACGTCCATCTCCTTATGTTACAGAAAAAGAGGTTGAGGAAAACATGAAAGCACTTAAAAAGCTAGGTGTAAAAGTTGTCGACTTCACAGGAGGTGAACCACTCTTGCATCGGGATTTAGATAAACTCTTGGGTATAGCCAAAAAGTATGGAATGATTACTACCGTAACTACAAATGCCATGCTTTATCCCAAATATGCCGAGCGTTTGAAAGGAAAAATTGACATGCTTCATTTCTCATTAGATGCTGCGACAGCTGAAGATCATGATACTTCGAGAGGAGTCAAATGCTTTGATTTGGTGCAGCAGTCTGTAGGAAAGGCGAAAGCTTTGGGTGAAAAAGTTGACATTCTTTACACCGTCACTCCCGAAAATATTGGGGACATTCAGCAAGTCTATGAAGAATTTTGCTTGCCCAACAAATGGCTACTGATTTTGAATCCTGTTTTTGATTACAATGAAGTAGGTGAAAATAACTTTGACAAAGAAGCTTTTTCAGAACTCCGAAGATGGGCTAAAAAGCCTTGGGTTTACTTAAATGGTGGATTTTTGAAACTCAGAGAAGACGGCGGAAATCATATTGACGATCCCATCTGCAAAGCGGCAAGCACAACACTTGTCATTTCTCCTCAAAATGAATTGGTATTGCCTTGTTATCACTTGGGAACAAAATCTTTCCCAATTCAGAATAATTTGGACACCCTTTACCATTCTGATGAAGTGCAAGCAGTCGTCAAACAAGAGGGAAAACTCCCCGAATGTGAAGGCTGTGTGATCAATTGCTATATGCAACCATCTTTTGCCGTAGAAATGAATAAATATTTTTGGGCGGCTCTTCCGAGTACAATCAAATACAATTGGCTGAAAGGAACTTGGAAACAGCTTAATTTAAGCTAAACCCACTCAGATAAACTGTTCTAAATCTTTTATCTTATTTAGTGAAACACTTTTGGTATCTACTTCTTTTTTTCTGTCTTGGTTTGACTACAAAATCGATTTCCCAAGATAAAAAACCACTTCAACTCGAAAGTGGATTACCAGCTGATATCCAAAAGAAAATAAAACGTATTGAAAGTGCCGAGAGTATTACTCAAGCCGAAAACACTGCTCAACAGCTTCTTTCTCTCCTAAAAAATGAGGGCTATCTTTTTGCTTCGCTAGATTCTATTTGGGAATCAAACGCACATTACCACATTCAACTTTATACGGGCAATAAACTCATTTGGGGAAATATTGATGCCGACTCTTTAAGCACAGCGGTACTTCAAAAATCTTTTCAGAAGGCACAGTACAAAACTGCTCGTTGGGAAGAGTTATCCAATTGGAAAAAGAGCATTGAAGATTTTTATGCCTCAAACGGAGCACCCGACACGCAACTTCAAATCACGCCAAAACTAGCTTCTGCCCAACAAGTCGACTTACAGATCAGAGTAGAACAAGGAGCATATTATGTGTTCGATACCCTAAAAGTAATTAGCAATGGGAAATTGAATATTAAGAAATCGTTCTTCCAAAAATATATTGGCATTGAAAAAGGGGATGAATTTTCTACGGAAAAAATGGAGTTGATTCAAGACCGCTTGAAACAATTAGCATTTCTTCAATTGGAAGAAGAACCTAGCGTAAGTCTGAAAAATGAAAAAGCTTATGTAGAGCTGAAGCTCAAAAAGAGAAAAGCCAATCAGCTAGATGGTATGCTCGGACTTATGCCTTCAGAAAATGCCAATGGAAGTACAGATTACACCCTCACAGGTCATATCTTACTTGATATTTACAATCCTCTGATGACAGGTAAGCACTTCAAATTGGATTGGCAACAACCCGATAAAAGCTCTCAACAACTTGAAGTCCTTTATGAACACCCTGTTTTCTTGAAAAAGGAAAAGTTGGATTTAGAAGGCTTCCTTAGCTTTCAGAAAAATGATACGATTTTCTTCAATGCCAACAGAGGTTTAGCACTTCATTACAGAGTAAGCGGTAAAAAGAAAATCGGACTTTTTATGGATTGGGAAAGTAGTCAGTCTTATTTGGATGAACGAGAAGAGGATGAAACTACTGAGCTATTGGACAGTGATTATCGTTGGATTAAACTTGGAGTGCAATACGCCTACAATAATCTGGACGACCCTTTTCTACCTAAAAAAGGAAGTCATTTACTTCTTAAAATGGGTTTAGGACAGAAAGAACTACACTCACTTTCTGAAGAAGAAAAGCTTTTGGTTGAGAATGTCAATCCGCTACAAAGTGAAATGAGTTTGCAATATCAGAGTTATCGTAAACTCGGGAAAACCTCAATTCTAAAATTAGCATTCAACAGTTCAAGTCTATTCGGAGATCAGATTTTGCAGAATGATTTATACCGAATCGGAGGACTGAAAACGCTACGTGGTTTTGACGAACAATCACTTTGGGTTTCTAGCTATCTAATTTCTACTGCTGAAGCGCAATTTTTCATGCAGAACAATTCCTATGTTTTCCTTTTCAATGACTTTGCATGGCTACATGACCAAGCTGTACGCAAAGAAAGTTGGCTCGCCAATGGATTTGGCGCAGGGATTAGTTTACAGTCTGAAATCGGGATTTTTCAATTGGTATATTCCTTAGGCTGGCAAGAAGATGTTCCGATCAATCTTCAAAATGCTAAAATTCACTTCGGATATAGAGCTCGATTCTAGAAGCTTAATTTACTGTTGTAACACATTGAAAATGACAAAATGACATTTTATTGAATTGGAATACAATTTGGTCATCATGTCAATATGAAATCATTAATTATAATCTTAATTAGTATAACATTACTCTTGTTTCTTATTTTGAATGGAATAAAAGCAAAAAGAAAACCTGCATCTAAACTTTCAATATACGAGCATCCTAGTAATTATGTCAAACCTCCAATAGAGGTAGTTCTTAAGTCTAATTCAGAGAAAGAAAAAGATAGAGAAGATATTGATTTTAATAAACTGTAGTATAGAAGTGATTTAAAAACTGAATTAGGTATTACGATAACTATCATTAATCATAATGTTATCTTTTTAGACTTTGAAATATAGTTTACAAAGGCCAAAAGTGGGGAGAGATAAAAAACTAAAGAAAACATATTACAACAAAAGCATAGCTCACAGAAAACATGCTATGAAACCTGTCTACAACACCACACTTGGGGCAATACCTTATTACCTTTACCTTATGCAAAAGAGATTTCTTTCTATACTACTTCTGTTTTTTTCAGCTTTCAGCTACGGACAAACCACAGAAATCAAAAGGATTTCTATGCAAGTAAATACAGCTGATCTTGATGCAATGGGAAACCTCATCGTACTCGACAATCGAAGTGTTATTCGGTATATTTCTGCAGAAGATTTTGAAGAAAAATTCAACTATTCTCTTCCTCAACAAGGTATTGGAAAAATAGATGCTTCAAACCCATTCCGAACTGTTGCTTTTTCAGAAAGTAATCAGGAAATCTACTTGCTCAACAATAGACTTAGTCCAATCAGTAATTTCCAGCTTCCGACAGACTTTTTCGTAACGCAAGTTTGTATTAATAACCAATCACAATTGTGGTTGCTCGATCAGATTGCACAAACTTTGTGGTTGTACGACCCAAATTCAAAGCAAATACTACAAGAAATCAGATTGCAAGAAACTGTCCCAGACTCTGAACATGGAGATTTAAAACTTTATCAGAACGGCTTGTACTTGAGTAGTTCCGATCACGCTGTTCAACATTTTGATGTAATGGGTAATCTTATCAGAACATTAAATGTAAAAACAGCCAATATTGGTTTTGAAAAGGATATGCTTTATTACCTATCCGACAATCAACTCATTTTCTTACCTTTGTATGTTGGTAAAAAAGAAATTATCAGTCTTCCTTCTGCAAGTTACCGATTTGTATTGTGCAAAGAAGATCTGATTTATGCTTTTAGTAATACAGAAATAATCATTTTGAGGAAGAACGCAGGAGATGGAGTTAGTGAATAAATGGCAAGCTAATGCCAAATCGAAAGCCAAAGAAAATCAAAACTTTCTGAAAAGACTCAAGAAGTCAAAACAAGGAAAACTGATTGATGAAATTGTGAATGAAGCAGACGAGAAAGCATTTGAAAAAATGGATTGTCTAGCTTGTGCAAATTGCTGTAAAAGCATTAGCCCAATTGTCACTCGAACAGATATTAAAAGAATCGCGTCTGCACTTCGAATGAAAGAAACAGAAGTTGTGGAAACTTATATGTTGGTAGATAGCGATGGTGATCATGTAATGAAACAACAGCCCTGCCCATTTTTGGGTGCTGACAATTACTGTAGTATTTATGAACACCGCCCGAAGGCCTGTAGAGAGTATCCGCATACACAGCAACAAGGTTTCTGCAAAAAGCCTAATCTACATTACAAAAACACACTATACTGCCCTGTTGTATTTGATGTGGTAGAAACACTGAAAGATAAACTTCAGAAATAAACCAAAAATAAAGCTAGCCAAGACACTTTTCTTAGCTAGCTTTATTTTTATTCTACGACTTGCTTCTCCCAATTCATATCTGCCTCTGAAAGTAAATGTGGTTCATCTTTATTCCAAAGCGTGAGTGTATTAGTGAAAAAACTATTATAGAAAAGGTATAATTTCTGATCGACAATCTTAAAAGTTTCAGGGTCTACTTCTACTTTTTCGCCCTTAGCCCCCATAGCATAAGCACACCATCCTCCATATTGAGGAATAAAATCATCAGGGTGTTCCAAAAACATTCTCTTGTTAGACTCTGAAGCAAAGTAATAAACAACTCCTTTATGACGAGCTGTGATTCCCGATTTCCCTTTCAAAGCTTCTTTCTGAATAAAATAAGATACAGGGTCATAACCATCTAGGAATACACCTTCATCGTTGAGGTTAAAATGCTCAAAATTAAGTGCACCTTTGGCAGTTTCATCTTGGGCAAACACAGATGTTGAAAATAATAAAAAGAGAGTTGTTAAGAATAATGGTAAGTTTTTCATTGTATGAAAGTAAAATTGAGCTACTGTTCTTAAATCTAAGGATAAAGAATTTAAATAGAACATCTTTCGACATTAAACACTACCCTTTGTAATGAAATACGAAAGATTCTTTGAATTAGTTTTTCATAGCTTCCTACAGGCTATTCATCAATACATTTGGAAAAACTCTCAGTCAGAATAGACCTATTTCTTGTCGAAATGAAGGTTCTTTCCTTATCCCATCCTGTTCAGTTCATTTTTCTATATTTTCTACTTTCTGCTCTAAATATTATCACCAAGTTCTGCTTCATGAAAGTTTTAAAATCAATTGGGAAAATCATCCTCTTTGCACTTACGGTTACAGGTATATTCTATTTCTATGTAGGTTATATTGAAGATGACGCACTCATGGAACCCGAGTTTGATATTCAGTTAGGTAGACAGACTGTTGCAGGAATTGCCGCTGACACTGTAGAATATCCGATACTTTCTCCGACAGAATACCCCGAAGCTTATGCCTATCTACAGTCTTTGGTTCGTGATTTGGTAGCTAGCCCTGAAGTGAAGTACAAAGACATTTTCAAATACGATAGCGTACAAATCATTAACAATGATGATGTATTAAACGCATTCTGCTCTCCTGGCGGATATATTTATGTGTATACAGGTCTTATTAAGTATTTAGACGCAAAAGATCATTTAGCAGGTGTACTCGGGCATGAAATTGCCCATGCCGAACTTCGTCATTCAAGCATTCGACTCCAACGAGAGTATGGACGAGACAAACTACTTACTTTATTAGTTTTGACCACTCCTGCCACCATCGGTGATGCTGTCAAACTAAAACTATTAAATGAGCTAACAGGGCTTCACTACAGTAGAAATCAAGAGGCTGAGGCAGATGAATGGTCTGTCCGCTACCTCAAAGAAACTCCCTTTGCTTGCGATGGAACTGCAGGCTTTTTCAATAAACTGCTAAAAGAAGGGGATAACGTAAATATTCCTGAGTTCTTAAGTGATCACCCCGACTCTAAAGCTCGTGTCAGAGATATTACAGCCTTAGCTAAAAGTGAAGGATGTAACACACAATTGGGAGATCAATCCGATTGGAGGAATTTTCAACAAATGTTACCCAAAAATGAAGCAGAAAAAAAGCCTTGACCGTATGGATCAAGACTTCTTATTTTATTTCTTTTTAAGCCACTTTTCTGGATCAAGTTTCTGCCTTCCTCCTTTCCAAATTTGGAAGAGAAGTTCAGACATTCCTTGTTCGTCTGTAGCTACAATTCCTATTTGCTGTCCTTTTTTAATTTCATCTCCTACCTTCACCTTCGCTTCTTTCAACTTAGCATAAACCGTAAAGTACTCTCCGTGCTGTACTGTTATCATATAATTGATCCCTGATACTTTAGACACTAGCTTCACCGTACCTCCATAAACTGCATAAGCTGCTTCATTACTTTTGGTTCGGATATCAATCCCTGGATTATCAATGATCACTCCTTTCAGCATTGGATGTTCTTGCTGCCCGAAAGGAGACGAAACGAAGCCCTCCTTTACAGGCCAATCCATTTTATACTGCAAACTGGCAAAGCCTGTTTTTGCAACGGTTTTCTTCGGAGTTGGCTTGGCTGTTTTCGATTTATTCGTCTTCGTACTTGAAGACTTTGAAGTTGTGTTACTAGCCTTTGTTTTGGGCTGAGCTACTGTTGTCTTTGGTTTAGATGAAGTCGTATTTGATGCCTTAGCTACTTTTGCTGTTTTCTCAGCTGTAGATTTAGCAATCATTTTTGAGACCTCTTTCTCTAATTGCCCGAGTGCTTTTTGCTCTCTGACCAACTTGATTGTCATCTGATTTACCTCTTTAGACAACTTCTTTCTGATCGCTTCTTCCTGTGCTTGTAGATCAGCTAATTTCTGAAGTTCGTCCTCTTCATTATCAATCAAATGTGATTCATCAAATTGGCGTTGGGATAAATCCTTACGTTTTTGATTACGCTGAGCAATCAAGTCTTCAATCTCATGAATCTGTTGCTTTCGAACATCTTGATATTGACGAAGGTAATTTAGTCTTGATAGGAACTGACGTAAATCTTCACTTGAAAAAAGGAAGATCAGACGTTGATAACTATCGCTATTTTTATACGCCAGATAGATCATTTTAGCATATTCTTCTTTATATGCCTTGATCTCCTCTTCCAAGTCTGTGATGGCTTTTTCAGTCTCTATAATCTCTTTATCAAGTGCTTTGTGCTCTAAGTAAAGTTCATTAATCAGCTTCTTACGCTCAGTAATCACTGCTTTAATATCTTTCAACTTCGCAATACTTGCAGTCTCATCTTTCTGTGTTTGAGAAAGGATACGCTGCATCTCTCTCACCTTAGATTGCTGAGATTTACGCTGAGATTCTAATTTCTTACGCTGGCTTTGTTGCCCCATGAGTTGTAATGGGAACAGAAGCAGAATGAAAATTAAATACCTATAAAAATGCTTTTTTTCCTTACTCCTTATTTTCATTTCTTATGAGCATTAAAAAATGGCTGTTCCCAAAATACAAACTTAAAACTGATTCTTAAAGAGACATTCCAATTTGCTTGTGATGAAAATCCTCTTTAAGCCGTTTAAAGTTTACAATTCATCCAAATCCATTGGTTTTGTATGAAAACTCACATAAACATAGCCATGCTCTTTTGTAAGAATTGGAGCTACTCCTTGTTCAGAAATTGGCGAACTTGCCACCAAAGTAAGAATGGCTTCATCGGTTTTTCCTTTCAAGTCTTCTTCTTTGAAAATCATATTTTCAATCACAAGGCCATTCCATTCCCACTTGGCATAAAAAGCATCAAACTCTTTAATCTGTACTTCTTCACAGAAAACAACTTCTGCACCGTCTTTTACTGGAACATTCTGAAATTTATCACTCATGGTTTGTATCGTTTTATTCTATTTTACAAACACCGTTTTGCGTAAGAAAAGAAAAAAGGATGTATGTTTCTTTTACAAATTGTAACATACACCCTTTAATTTTTTATTGAAGAAGCTCTAAAATAGCTTTCATTACTTCTTCTCTTTTCTTCTCTCCTATAATGGTTTCAAATGGGAAACCTAAAGCGAGAACCTTTTTATTATTTTCTCCTTCTACATAAACTCCAGCTCCTAAATTATTGGTTGCATATCTCAAGAACTGTACACCGTTTTCATTGGCTGGCTCAATGCCATCGGGTGCCTCAACCGCATAAATCTCTGAATTAAGTTCTGTAGTGAAAGAAACATTTCGGAAAGCATCAAACTCTTTCTTCATCACTATTGTCTGCCCTCTACGAGTTGCATGATTTGTTCTTCCCAAAATCTCTAACGTATTCAGTCCGAATTGTACATCTGAATCTTCCTCTCCTTTTCCTTCAAAAAGGTCTGTTCCTACATAAGCTCCCGAAACAAAAAGTTTTCCACCACCTTTCAAGTAAGTTGTCAATTCCGTTTGAAGTGCTTCTGTGAAAGCTTTAAACTTAGGTTTATGGTACGCTCTCTGTGGATAAGTTTCCTTTTGTTCTCCTAAGATTAAATCCACAACATCATAATACATCAGCTTCACATCTCCTGCTTCAACTGCTTTTCTACTGGTCGATACAAAAGAGTGTCCTGCTTTTCGGATTGCTTTTCCATGTTCATAAGGATAGTCAAAGGTGTTCCCTGCAATCACTTCTGTTTCATAGTCAGCATAACTCGCACCATGCCCAGGAGCATCGTCATCTTCCCAATCAGATGTTGCATCATAATTATACTGTTCTCCGATAAAGCCTAAGCTGAATCGGTTTGAAACCCCTGCATCCAAACGGTTATCGAAGAACAGAAGTGTACTATCCTTCTCAACAGTCATTGGAGGTGCAATTCTGTCAAATCCGTTGATGACAAGCACAGGCTCTTTATCATCTTCCATATTACAAACCGCCAAGATTTCAGATGGCATACTTTCACCTCCATCATTTAAAGCAGCTACTTTAAAGCTATAAATCACGCCCTTTTTAAGATCGGTAAACAGCATACTGTTTCCATTCACTACCGTACCGTTATCAAAACCATTGCCTTCTTCCCTTTTGTAAACTACATATCTTTCAGCTACTGCGCTAGGTTCTAATGGATCATCAGTCGGTTGCCATTTCAGCATCACTTTATTTCCTGGTTGGAGGTCTAAACTGAACTGTTGGATTGGTAAAGGCTGAACTTCATAAGGAACATTATATCTTGAAGAAAGGAATTTCAGCATTCCTTTATAGATTGCTCTACTGACGTCAAACTGGAACTGAGGATCATTTCCAAACTTCATATCTAAGAAGTTCTGATGCGACAATAACTCCAATAATGCTGATGGTGTATTCGGGTAAGTAGCTTCAGAGTAACGTTTATCCCACATCGGACGACGTGACCAAGCACTATCATATTTGATACGAATATCATCTACAATTTGTGACTGTAAAATATCAGCAAGGTCTCTATTCGCAATACGATCTGTTTTATCTGGGAACAATGTCTTCTTATCCAAATCCAACTGACTGTAAATCATCAGTGTACCTATCACCGTATCATTTCTACTTGTTCCTGCATCGGTATGGAAAGCAAATGACAAATCAACTGGGATGTGTAGACCTTCATTGTCAGGGTCTTCGTAAGGACCATAAGGTGCACCCATCAAATAATTCACCCAATGTCCTCTACTTCTATAATCATCTTGATAATCTAGTGTATCAGCATTTAAGTTATAAACACTTTCAGCAGGTGCTCCCGCAAATTGGAGGTAATAACGAGCCGCTTCCAAGAATCTTGGTCTATTCGAAATTTGTCCATTACGTTCTATGTCTCCCATTCCACCACCAAAACGAACAGCATCGGCTGTAACAACATCTCCTTTTTCTTCACTCTTATTACTCAAAACCACACTTGCATCCGCTCCAGTATTAAAATGGAATGTCCCCAAGTAAATCCAAGTTCCACCACCCATCTTTTGGTTGACAGAAAATTCTGTACTTCCTCCAGAGTGATTTACCGTATATCTTGCATCTGTTGTACTCTTAGATTCTGTAGCGTAAGAAATATAAACTGCATATTCTCCTGGCTCTTTAATTTGAGGCGTCCAAGTAACCCTAGCATTTTCTTCTTTTGAAGTTGTCATCTTTCGGTATGTTCCCAACTCAAAAGGATTTGTTCCACTTTTATAAGGGATAGAACCTCTAGCAAAACCTGTTGCTCCATTTGTTACTTTCCCTTCTTCACTATATCTTTCCTCTTTACTATCATTATCGACAATCACCATTTCTGTTTGCCAATCTCTTTCTCTTGGTAGGTAAACATTTGCTCCCGCATTTTCCAACATCGGTACAATGTAGCCCAATACAAACTCAGTAGGGAAAAGGTCTTCTACAGTTTGGAATACACGCGCACGTTGCCATTCCCAACGGTCAAGTTCATTTTCATAATACCAACCGTGACTATTCCAAAGTGCGAGGTGTCTGTTTTGTAAACCTTTGTCTAATTCATAACTTTTAGACAGGTTTCTCACATTTTGAGGAGAATCTTTTTGCCACTTCAAAAATTGCTTTGAAGGCATTCTTTCCTCTGTTTTCTTATTTTTTTCTCTGTAGAAATTAGGAATCAATTCTTCAGCAGAAAGCTTTGGGGCATATACCAAGCCTTTTCTTCGAGCATCACGAGTTACTTTTCGCCCTTTTTTCTTCCCCATAAAAAGGCGAATTTGATAGGCATTTAGAGGACTTGGAAGGTCAGAAGAAACGATACGTTCAAAATGCGCTAAATTTTCTTCACGAACAGGAGAATATTCTAAATGATGTGAAAGGTATAAATCCAGTTGTTTTTTCCCTTTATTCACTTTCATCGTATCTAGCTTCAAATATGATCTTAACTCCCAATCATATTCCCCCTGAGAAGCCTTCTCGATATAGTCTTCAACTGCTTTTCGGATTGCTTTACGTTCCGATAAGTTTTGCGCTTGAACTTGGATTGATAAAAAGATGAAAAGCCCGACTAATAGTTTTTTTAAAATGCTTTTTTCTCCGCCCATGATGAAATGACCTACTTTAAATTTGTTTGCTTTGGTAAAAAATAGCTTAAGAAACCTGGTTTAGTTTAAGCTTTCTAAAAATACAATGAATTGTAAAAAGTGAAAGTCACAATTTGAAATAAATGGCTTAAAACTGAAAAAAATCACCGTTTATCGGGAGTACTAAATAAAAAATAGGGAGAACAAAGTTATCTGGAATAAAGTCCAAACAACTTTGTTATGAGCGTATATATTTTACTGTTTTTTCTCAAAAACTGCTTTGTAAACGGCTCCTGCTAAAATTGCCCCAACAATTGGTGCGACCCAAAACAACCACAATTGTACTAACGCATCGCCTCCAGCAAATAGTGCCTGACTTGTACTTCTGGCAGGATTTACCGAAGTATTTGTCACAGGAATACTGATTAAGTGAATAAGCGTTAGCCCTAAACCTATGGCAATCCCTGCAAAACCTTGAGGGGCTCTTGCGTCTGTAGCTCCAAGAATAATGATTAAGAATGCAAAAGTCATAACGATCTCCGTTACTAAAGCCGAAGTCATACCGTATCCGTCCGGAGATAAACTGCCATAACCATTAGCCGCAAATGTCCCAATTTCAGCCCCTTGCTTTCCTGTCACGATCACATAAAGAATAGCTGCCCCAACAATTCCTCCCAAAACTTGAGATATGATATAAGGAAAGACATCTTTTTTATCTATTCTTCCTCCCATAAATAAGCCAATCGTTACGGCAGGATTGAAGTGTGCTCCAGAAATATGTCCAACACCATATGCCATACTCAACACAGTAAGTCCGAAAGCAAATGAAACACCAACAAAGCCGATTCCGAGTTCAGGATAGCCTGCTGCTAAAACGGCACTACCACACCCTCCTAAAACTAGCCAAAGTGTTCCTATAAATTCTGCAATCAATTTCTTCGTATCCATAGTCTTAACCATTTGTTTGATTGCATAACACTTTAAAAATCAATTTAAAGGAACTGAAATACGTTTTTCAGATTAATTCATCGTGTAATCCTATTTTATATTTCAGAAAGGCTAGTGAGTATTATTTTTGGTATAAAAAAAGCAATAAGAATGATCTTATTGCCTCATATATCTATTTACCAATTGAGTTTCTAGTCCTCAATCTCCACTTGAATCACTTCAATTCCTGCTTTTCTCAATAGCTCTAAACCCGATGTATCACGGTATTGATTGCTATAGAAAAAACGTTTAATACCTGCTTGGACAATCAATTTAGAACATTGGAAACAGCAAGAGTGCGTACAAAACAAATCAGCTCCATCAGTAGAATACGTTGACTTTGCAGCCTTTGTAATTGCATTGGCTTCTGCATGTAGTACTTCAGACTTAGTCTGTAATACGAGTTGCCCATGCTCATCTTCTACTTCCAGTTCACAAGAGTTATCAAATCCCTTAGGCGTTCCATTGTACCCCATTGAGATGATATTACCATCTTTCACGATAATCGCTCCTACTTTTGCACGCTCACATCGGCTTAGCTCAGCAATGGAAATCGCACATTTCATATAAGCCACCGAAAATTGTTGGTCTCTATTCATTTGTAATTATATTCACTTCTATTTGGTTGATGTTACAAAAATACAAGAATATCAGAGAATAAAACCTATATGAAGATTTTAAATAAAATTAGCTTCACAATATTGTATTATTTAAATTTGAGCTAATTCATTAAATATTTCGAATTAATAATTCTTTTTCATAAAGAATTTTGCAATAGATGAGTATGGATAAATCGATCATTAATAAATACGAATTGGTTGTAGGGCTTGAAGTCCATGCACAACTCAACACTGCAAGTAAAATCTTTGCAGGCGATGCGAATGAGTTTGGGAAATCTCCAAATACCAATATTTCTGTAATTACACTTGGCCACCCTGGTACTTTGCCTAAGCTGAATAAATCGGCTGCTGAAAAAGCGATCAAAATGGGCTTGGCTTGTCATTCTCGTATTTCAGAATACAATATTTTTGATCGAAAAAATTACTTTTATCCAGACCTTCCTAAGGGTTTTCAAACTACTCAAGACAAGACTCCTATCTGTATAGGTGGTTATTTGGATGTGATTACAAAATCGGGAAAGAAGAGTAGAGTAAAACTTAACCGTATTCATATGGAAGATGATGCGGGTAAATCATCTCACCTTGAAAATGAGCCTGAAACGGCTGTAGATTTGAACCGTGCAGGAACTGCTCTTATCGAGATTGTAACAGAACCCGAAATACACGATGCAGAAGAAGCCAATGCATTTCTGACTGAGGTACGTAAAATTGTACGATACCTTGATATCTCAGATGGAAACATGGAAGAAGGTTCTTTGCGTTGTGATGCCAATATTTCTGTCAGATTGAAAGGAGAAACTAAACTTGGCAAAAAGTGTGAAGTCAAGAACATGAACTCGATGCGAAATGTACAACGTGCCATCGAACATGAGTTCATTCGTCAGATTGAGCTTATCGAAAAAGGAATTGATTTCAATTCTGAAACTAGAAACTTCGATGCAGATACAGGTACAACTTCTAGTTTGAGAAATAAAGAAACACTTAACGATTATCGTTATTTCCCAGAGCCAGACCTTCCACCTTTTATTGTGACTGAAGAAAAGGTAGCTGAGATTAAAGCAAGCATGCCTAGTCTTCCTTACGAACTCGTAGAGAAGTTCACGAAAGAATATGGCTTACCTGAATATGATGCGATTGTCTTAACTGACAATAGAGAAATTGCAACTTACGCAGAAGAACTATTCACTAAGACATCAAATGTAAAATCTGCTTCCAACTGGTTAATGGGTCCAATCAAATCGTATTTGAATAAATCAGATTTAAGTATTGATAAATTAGGTTTGGAGCCTGCTAAAGTTGCAGAACTTATTCAATTGGTTGATGATGGAAAAGTGAGTACTTCTGTAGCCCAACAAGAGCTATTCCCTGCTTTCATAAAGAAACCTGATAGTTCAGCCGAAGCACTTGCACAAGAAATGAACTTGATTCAAGAAAGCGGCGATGACTTTATCAAACCTATCATTGATGAGGTCTTAGCAAAATTCCCTGACAAGGTAAAAGCTTACAAGAAAGGGAAAAAAGGACTGATCGGAATGTTTATGGGTGAGGTCATGAAACTCAGTGGTGGAAAAGTAGAACCGAAAAAAGCCAAACAGTTGGTACAAGAAGCTTTAGAAGCCTAATAAAATACAAAATTCAATATAGACAGAAGTACTTTCGAGGTGCTTCTGTCTTTTTTTTATATCTTTTCGAAAACAAATTTTTATCTATACACATCGTGAAAAAGCTTTTATATATCGCCATTGCTTTCTGTGCTCTTTTTGCTGCAGCTTGCAACAATAACGCGAACAATCCGATCAAAGACGTTTCGGGACGTATCTCAGACGCAGAGGAAGGAGAAGAAATCACTATTTATCAATTCGTTGCAGGAGTTGGGAAAAATGAAATTGCCAAAACAACTACAGATGCTAACGGAAATTTTGAACTTCAAGTAAATTCAGATACGATCTCATATTTCAGTATCAATATTGGAAATAAAAGAGAGCAATTGTTGATCATTGACAATGACCTTAAGATCGATGCTGAGAAAGATCCGAAAGGACGTTTCAAAGTAGAAGGTTCTTCAGAAAATACACAATTGCAAGGATATTTGGAGCTTGAAAATACAATCAACACGGAGTATCGTCGTATCATGAAAAAGATTCAAGGCGATCAGCAAGCGATGGTTGAAGAACAAAAGACTTTCCAAGATCAAGCAAACCAAGATATCAAAAGATATATCGATAATAAAGGCGTTGCATTCTATGTCCTTTTTGCATTACAACGTATGAACTTGCAAAAAGACTATGATTACATCATGCCACTTACTGAAACTTTGGTAGAAAAATATCCTGATTCAAAAGATATTCAAGGTCTGAAAAAGACAATGGATATGCTTAAGAAGCAAAAAGAAGCTGAAAAACTAACGGCTATCGGTGCTGTTGCTCCTGAAATTTCTTTACCTACTCCAGAAGGCGCTGAGTTATCGCTTAGCTCTATGAAAGGAAAAATTGTATTGGTTGACTTCTGGGCTGCTTGGTGTGCTCCATGCCGTGCTTACAACCCAAAATTGGTTAGCTTATACGATGAATTGAAAGGAAAAGACTTCGAAATTTTAGGTGTTTCTTTAGATAAAGACAAAGACAAATGGCTTACTGCTATTGAGAAAGATCAATTGACTTGGCCACAAGTTTCTGATCTTCAATTCTGGGATTCTGAAGCGGCTCGTACTTATGGAATTCAATCAATTCCTGCTTCTATTTTGATTGATCAAGATGGAAAGATCGTCGCAAAAAATCTTAGAGGTGATGCATTGAAAACTAAGATTGAAGAATTATTAGCAGCTAAAGCTGGCATGTAATTCTCAAAAAATAGAAAGTAAAAATCCCCACTACTGAAACATACTCAGTTGTGGGGGTTTCTTTTTAATAAATAGTTCAGCTATGAAAAAAGCATCAGAGTAAATAATACTCCGATGCTTTTCATAAAGTCTATATCTATTCTTTAAAGGCTTATAAAGTCTTTTTATCAGTATCTACCGAAATAATCTTAAATGAAATACGGCGGTTCTGATTTCGTCCTTCTCGCGTCTCGTTTGAAGCTACAGGAGAAGATTCTCCATAACTTTTCACAATCAATCTAGACTTATCAATACCTCTGATATACATTCGTTGAGCAATCTGTTGTGCTCTTCTTTTTCCCAAATACTTATTGTAAGCCTCCTCTCCGATATTATCGGTATGTCCGCCTACTTCCATCACGATATCAGAATATTTCTCAAGAATATGGATAACGTTATCAAGTACTTTCTTTCCTGAATCAGACATTTCGTTACTTCCTGTTTTGAACGTAATAAATGCGTTCAAGTTAATTTCTTCTCCTTCCTCAGGTACTTCAAATACAAATCCATCTTCAAATACAATTGGCTCTCTTTTTTCCAATAAACCATCATAATCAAAGACTTCCATTTCTTCTTTACGCTCACGGACAATATACTCTACACGGTTTGTACCGTCTCCTCCGGCTGTTGGTAATTCATATTTGGAACCATATCCATAACTTTTACCCAATAATGAGCCTTCTGGATCTAGCTTCTTCAGAGCTTTCATGACTGCATCTGCCTTAGCTTTTGATGTAAATACATTGACTAGGCTATCTTCTGAAGATTTTGTGTGAAGTACGATTTCGATTTGGTAATCTGGGTGTTTCTTACTAAACTCACTCAACATCTTCAACTCTCTGTTTGAAGAAGAATTAAGATCTGAATATTCTGTAAAGAAAATGTTCTCTAATACTTCAAATTCTCCATCTCTGACCTTTTTCAATTCAAAGTCTTGCTCAAGCTTCAAATATTCAAGAATTTCTTCAATATAAATATTTTGTGAAGCCATCAGATATCCATCATAAACACATCTCAATCCGTAATTAACTCCAGGCTTCAAAAAGGCAGAATAATGACCAATGCTATCTGTTGCTACTACTTCAACCAGTTCATTTGTATGGTTATTGAAAATCTCTACACTTGTAGAAACTCCTTTTCCACTTTCTGTTTTTACTTGGCCGGCAAGCTCTATCACTTTGATTTCTTCAGCTTGAGGCATCTCAACTTTATATATGTCTGGCCCACCTTCACTTTCTTCTCTGATCGATGTGAAATAACCTCTCATACCATCACTGGATACACAAAAATCCAGATCATCATCGGCTGTATTTATCGGGAAACCAATATTCACTGCTTTTCCCCATTCTTTTTTCTCATCGTCATAGACTGAGTAGAAAATATCATATCCTCCAATCGTACTATGTCCTTTAGAGCTAAAGTAAATGATTTTACCACTTGGGTGAATAAAAGGACTTCCTTCTTCATACTTGGTATTAATATTCTTACCTAAGTTATAAGGAGTCGCCCAACCTCCACCTGGCAAACGGTGAGCGGCATAAATATCCATTTTCCCTTCACCTCCATCTCTGTCGGAAGTAAAAAAGAGTGTTTTTCCATCAGCAGTCATTGTAGCATGACTTTCCATCGCAGAAGTATTAATTCCTTCTGGAAGTTTTTCTGATTTTGACCAAGTTCCTGATTGGAACTGACTCATATAAATATCTCCAGTCAATGCTCTACTAATCGACTCATCACTCTGATAAATAAAAATTGTTTTACCATCTGGTGAAAGTCCAGCACAAGCATCATGAAATTCCGTATTAATATCAGCCAAATTTTCAGGCATTCCCCATTCTCCGTTTTCATCTTTATGAGAGATGTAAACATCTTCATAGGCCATTCCTGAAAGTGGATCTTCATCTCCCATCGAACCTTTTCTTCTAGATGTGAAAATGATCGTGTTCTCATCTGCAGAAATTACAGGAGTCGTTTCGATCGATGGAGAGTTGATGAGGCTACCCATGTTTACAATATTCACGGATTGCTCTGATTTTTTTAGGAAAATACCATTCTTACACTGTAAGATATGACGGTATACTTCCTCTCTCAGTTCATCATCATCTTCATCTAAGCTTTTCAGGTAAATGTTATAATAGCTGAGTGCACTTTTGAATTGATGATTATACTGTGCGGCTTTTCCTAAAAGTAAATTCAGCCTTTTGTTTTCTAATTTTGCTTCTTGAGCAATTTTTAGATGCGGAAGGGCTTTACTTTTAGATTCCACTTTAGAATGCAGATAAGCCTCTCCTAAATAGAAGTGGATCATGGCATTGTCTGGATAATACTGGACACCTTCTCGGAGCGCCTCTACAGCCAAATGATATTCGGCTACTCGGATCAACTCTTTACCATGTCCTAGAATCTTCTTTGCAGAAGGTTGCTTTTTTGATTGGGCGTTTGCAAACGTTGCAAATAATGAGAGTACAAAAAAGTACAAACCAAAACGACGTAACATTTTTCGTGTTTGTTTACTTATACATGTAGATATGAGAAATAATTTGAACACAGGAAAAAAATAGATGTTTAAAAAGTATATCCTATAATCCTGAAAATTCTTAGCAATTTACATAAAAGTTGATAAAGGTTAGTGCTAAGAGTTGATTTTGTGTAATTTTGCAGATAAATAGCATTTAATTCATAGAAAAAATGGCAGTACTTCCATATAAAGATAAAGAGGCGAGTAAGAAAGAGCAGGTTGCAGATATGTTTAACAACATTTCTCCAAAGTACGACCTATTAAACAGACTTCTGAGTGTAGGGATTGACATCATCTGGAGAAAAAAGGCTGTTAAGCTTCTTAAGAAAGAACAGCCAAAGTTAATATTGGACGTTGCCACTGGTACATGTGATTTTGCAATTGAGGCATTATCTTTGAACCCAGATAAAATCATTGGAGTAGACATCTCCAAAGGAATGCTTGCTGAAGGACAGAAAAAACTAGAGAAGAAAAATCTAACAAATAAAATTGAGCTTAAGCTTGGTGACTCTGAGCGTCTTCCTTTCGAGGATAATACTTTTGACGCTGTAACTGTAGCTTTTGGTGTTAGAAACTTCGAAAACCTTGAAAAAGGGCTTGCAGACATCAACCGAGTATTGAAACCAGGTGGAACTGCTGTAGTTCTAGAATTTTCTCAGCCAGAGTATTTCCCATTTAAACAGATTTATAACTTCTATTTCAAGAATATTCTACCTTTCGTTGGTAATCTAATTTCTAAAGATCAATCGGCATATACGTATTTGCCAGAATCTGTAGAAGCATTCCCTTACGGTGAGGCATTCAACAAGATTATGACGAAAGTAGGCTTCCAATCAGTTCTATGCAAAACACTCACTTTTGGAATAAGCTCTATTTACGTAGGAAAAAAATAATATTTTTATCCTCAACCATTTTTTTGACTTTTTGCTTTCAAAGCGTTTTAGCACAATCAGGACTGACCATTTTCAGACCAAAGTACGATGAAAGAAAATTGCACTATGGTTTTCATGTTGGCTTTTTTAATGAAAGTACCAATGTGAAATTTGTAGACGATTTTCTTTCCAATACTTTGGTAACAGAAGATTCATTGAATGGCATTCAGGGAAAAGGGAATGCTGGTTTTTCTGTTGGGTTTATCTTGAACTACAAACTTCAAGATCAATGGGATTTACGCTTCTTACCAGGAGTTTCACTCTTTGAACGCTTGATTAGCTATAATTATCCAAATCAGGTGATTGAATCGAGTGTCCAAAACACAGAAATAAATTTACCTATTCTTATACGCTACAAGTCAAAACGTAGAAGAAATCACAGAGTTTATATCATTGGTGGTCTAACTCCTAACTTCCAAGTAAGTACAAAAACCGATGATCCGCCTTCGGAATCATTCGAGTATAAATCCTTCAATCTTGAAGCAACTTATGGTATAGGGGTCGATATGTATATGCAGATGTTCAACTTTGTACCAGAGCTAAGAATCTCTCATGGTCTATTGAATATTCATAAACAAAATGATAAAAACCCTGTTACAGACCTTGTAGACCGTATCTATACCCATAAAATTTCATTTATCCTCAATTTTGAAGGGTAAAAACTAAAAGTCAGATAATTTTTCTGCTTTAATCTTGATCTCATTAAATAGATATTATAAACATTTATTTAAATTTGTCTCAGAAACTCAATTGATCTGACAGACTTTAACCATATAAGTTTTATGAAAAAAAATATCGTAAGAGTAGCGGCTGCAGGATTACTCCTTTCGCTTACAGCTTGTTTTGGTCAACATAATAAAGCACCAAACCCTGGAGTAAACTTGGACAGCAAACGTATCTACGGAGAAACTAGAGAAGCTAAACCAAGACAATTGGCAAAAGAGCATAATACTGCTGACTTGGAAACAACAAAAAGAATCAATGAGATTCGTAATGAGTTGTATCCTAACTAGTAAATATAAGCCCAATGATTTCATATTATTGGGCTTTTATACCCTAATTTCTTAATCCAAGATGCCCAAAGACTTATATTTTATTGCCATTGTTCCACCACAGCCCATCTATAATCAACTTCAAGAGTTAACAGAGGAATGTGCTCAAAAATATAAAAGTTATAAAGCCCTTAACTCTCCTCCTCATATTACGCTTTATATGCCTTTTCATTTTGAAAGCGATATGCTTTCAAAATTGACTGATTCACTCACTAATTTTGCACAAAACCAAAAGGATTTTCAGATTTCACTTGATGGATTTTCTACTTTTTCGCCTAGAGTTATTTTTGTAGCTATTCAAGAAAATACCTCCTTATCTGTTTTACAGAAACAACTTCTTGATCACTTAAAAGAGGATTTAGAAATTTCTAATAAGCATTTTGCTACTCAAAATTTCCACCCTCACATCACTATTCTTTTCAAAGACTTGAAACCAGAGGTATTTCATCAAGCTTGGGAAGAACTAAAAGATCAAAAGTATGAAGCTAACTTTCTGACGACAAGCTTCTGTTTATTAAAACATGAAAATGGAAAGTGGAAATTGATCAATACTTTTCATTTTAAATGAAAAAAGTGAAAGCCTTTTTATGCCTCAACAACGAATAATCTACTGGTTCAGAAATGATTTAAGACTACATGACCAACCTATATTAAATTCATTACCTAAAGACACTTCATTACTTCCAATTTATTGCTTTGACCCAAGACATTACGCCCTTACTTCTCATGGCTATCTTAAAACTGGTATATTCAGAGCACAATTTATTTTGGAATCTGTTTGGGAACTAAAAGAAAGCCTTCTTATGGCTGGAAGTGACCTTTACATTGCTATTGGAAAACCCGAAGAAGTTATTCCCGAAATCCTCCATACTTGGCAAGCAGATATTATCTACACCCAAAAAGAATATACCGAAGAAGAAATCATCGTAGAAAACAACCTGAAAGATAAAATGACGGAGGATAATCTACACACACAACTAGAATTCCTTCATCAAAAAACATTATTTTCCAATTCAACTATAAATACACTTCTTAGCGATTTACCTACATCACTAGAAGACTTTATTGATAAAGTGAATAATGATACTATATTAATTCAGAAGGCTATAGAAGCCCCTGAAAACCTCCCACAAATCCCATTACAATACGCATATTCAGATCTTCCCGAGCTAGAAGGTTTTGGATTATTTCCTCAATCTCCAGATCCTAGAGCTGAGTTTGATTTCATTGGGGGAGAAAAACAAGGTTTAGAAAGAATGAAGGCATTTTGGGGTAGAAAATATAAGACATTTAAACAAAGTGATAGTTCTAGGTTTTCTCCATGGTTTTCTTCTGGTTGTCTATCTCCTCGAAAAGTCTTTGAAGAAATATTATTATTGAATGATAAAAAGTACAGTCAAATCCTCCAAAATCAATTACTAACTCGTGAGTACTGTCAATTGCTCGCAATAAAATATGGAAACAAAATATTCCAACTTGAAGGCATAAATGGGAATAATATAAAGTTTAAAACTAACTACGAATCTTATACAAATTGGAAAGATGGTACAACAGAGCACCCTATCGTTAATGCCATAATGAAAGAACTGTATTTTACTGGCTACATTTCTTACCTACACAGGCATCTAACAGCTGTCTATTTCTGTCATATTCTAAAACTAGATTGGCGTTGGGGAGCAGCTTGGTTTGAGGCTAATTTGATTGATTATGATCCTGCGTCTAATTGGATTAATTGGATGAAAATAGGAACTCAGAAAGAACAATTAGATAAAGAAATTTTCAAAGAGAAATTTCAAAGTGCTTTTGAAAATAGACAATACATCAATATTTGGTCGAAAAACTAGAGTTCTTCAATAAAAAACTCTTATCCCAAAGCCTAAAACTTTAGAATAAGAGTTTTATATCACCATTTATACCCAATATTGAGAGATTAGTATTCCGGATTAAACATATAATCTGTAATAAATTTTCTCAAATTATGCGGTTTTTGATTCTTTGCAATACCTAATTCATAGGCTTTGTCTGCAACAGCTACAGCTATTTCTAGTGATAGATTTCTAATCTCTTTCAATTTAGGATACAATGCACCAGCATCAATATCTTCGTCACTTACCAAATCAGAAAGAGTCTTTGCAGCTACTAAGAATAGCTCATCAGGAATATTTTTCGCATTACATATAATTGCACCTAAACCAATACCTGGGAAAACATAAGCATTATTACCCTGTCCTGGCTTGAACTCTTGGCCTTTATAATTCACCATATCAAATGGACTACCACTTGCGAAAATAGCTTTTCCATCACTCCATTCATAAGCCTGTTCTGCAGTACATTCAGCCTTTGATGTTGGATTTGACAATGCGAAAATAACAGGTCGATCATTCAATGCTGTCATCTTCTCTATCACAGTTTGTGTAAATGTTCCTCCAACTCCTGTCGCACCTATCAGAATATGAGGTTGAATGGCGTTAATAGCTTCTTCAAAACCTAGTTGTTCATGGCTGTGAGCATAAGGCAAGTTGTGTTCCATCAGATCACCTCTGCCTTCTACTACCAATCCATTTACATCTACAAACCATAATTGACGATGTGCTTCTTCTTTTGAAAGTCCTTCTTTCATGTAGGCAGCAACCATCAAGTCCGCTATTCCTGTCGCTGCTGAACCTGCACCCAAGAACATCACCTTCAAATCCTTAAAAGGAATTCCCGTAATTCTTGTAGAAGCATAAACCCCAGATAGCGCTACTGCTGCCGTTCCTTGAATGTCATCATTGAAACATAGAACCTTATCCTTGTACTTATTCAATAAAGTATAAGCATTAGGAGTTAAGAAATCTTCAAATTGGATCAGAGCTTTCGGATACTTTTCTTGAACAGCTTGAACAAACTCATCTACTAATTCAAAATATTCTTCACCTTGCAGCCTTTTAAATGGATAACCTAAATAAAGAATATCATCAAGAAGCTCATCATTATTTGTACCCACATCCAACATTACAGGTAGACATTGATGAGGATGGATCCCTGCACAAGCGCAATAAAGCTCTAGCTTTCCAATAGGAATACCCATCCCATTAGCACCTAAATCTCCTAAACCAAGAATACGCTCACCGTCGGTCACAACAATAACTTTAACATAATCTTCAGGCCAATTATCTAAGATTTTACTAATCTCTCCTTTGTCTTCAGGCGTAATATAGAATCCTCTAGTTCGCTTAAAATTATTTGAAAACTCTTTACAGGCCTGACCAACTGTTGGTGTATAGATTATAGGCATAACCTCCTCTATATATTCCGTCACTACTCTATAAAAAAGTTTCTCATTGCGGTCATGGAGTAAAGACAAAAGAATATATCTTTCAATATCTGTAGATTTACGTTTAAGTCCATCCATAATTCTCTTCACCTGTACATCTTGGCTCACTGTTGAATATGGAAGTAACCCCCTTAAACCATATAATTCTCTTTCTTCTCTCGTAAATGCTACTGACTTATTATGCTTACCGTCACTTAATACTTCAAATCCCTTATTCCTTATCTTCATTATTTAGAAACATTTTCAAACCTCACATAATCAAATTAACTACTCTGCTCATAATATTCCTATAAGCGTTATGTTTACAAATCTAAATATTTCTTTACAGAGTAATAAAATAGAAATACAATTGGAAGAGAAGTAAAATAGAAAATAGCTTAATAAGCTAATAGGATTGAGATTATACTAAAAAATAAACCATAGATAAAACAAAAAAGCTCAGCTAACATCATGTGCTAACTGAGCTTTTGTTTATAGCTATTGCTAAAGCATTTGCTACCTTAATAAGGTTGGCAATGACCTACTCTCCCACCTGTTACGGCAGTACCATCGGCGCGGTAGGGCTTAACTGCTCTGTGCGGAATGGGAAGAGGTGAACACCTACGCTATCATCACCATTATCTTTTAAAGTTCTTTTACCCTTGCTTTATACTCTTCCGTTCCATCCGCGGTATAAAGGGTATTTATTTTGATTATATTAGAGATTAAGTCAAAACGATATCCGATCCATAAGCAATCTTTCGATTAAGCTTACGACCGGTCTTTCTCACTCCCATCAGAAAGTTACGGATCATTAGTACTGCTCGGCTAAACATCTCTCAATGCGTACACCTGCAGCCTATCAAGGTCGTCATCTACAACCCTCCTT